>NZ_JBHUCD010000029.1:0-68588 GCF_042786555.1 Paenarthrobacter sp. NPDC056912 | reverse complement strand
GTCGTTGCCGTGTTCGCAACATGACCAGCTTCAATATCAGCCTGCGTGATCGCATACGTCGCCGTCGCGGTCACGGACTGACCCGGAAGAAGTTCCCCCGGGGTTCCCGGCCAGACGTAAGCCAAAGCCGACAGACCAGCCAACGGATCATTAATCGTGACACCCGTGAGCTTCACATTGCCCGTGTTCGTGGACGTGAACGTGTAGGTGATCTGGTCACCCACAACAGACGGGTTCTGAATGCCGGAAGCATCAGCGGTCTTAGTGAACTCCATGGCCGGAGCCGGGGTCAACGGAGTATCCGTCGTTCCCGGAGGAGGCGTGACTGGAGGACCAGTCGGAGGATTACCCGTCGTCGTTGCGGAGTTGGCAACGTGACCGGCGTCGATGTCAGCCTGCGTGATCGCATACGTCGCCGTAGCAGTCACCGACTCATTAGGCAGCAAAGTACCGGGAGTACCCGGCCAGTTGTACGTCAAAGCCGACAAACCAGCCAACGGATCATTAATCGTGACACCCGTCAACGGAACGTTGCCCGTGTTCTTCGACGTGAACGTGTAAGTGATCTGGTCACCCACAACAGACGGGTTCTGAATACCGGAAGCATCAGCGGTCTTGGAGAACTCCATGCCCGGAGACTGAGCCAATGTGTTGTAGATCTTGCACTCGATCTGCGCGCGGGCCTGGCCCGTGACATCGAAACCAGGGTTGGCGGCTGTACCGGCGTTGGTTACGGAGACGGCGGCACCGGTGTTTGCATTGATGCAGGTCGCATTCTGGTTTCCTACGGGCAACACCTGATAACCGGGTTGTTGAGTCTCCAGAACACGGACAGCGCCGGACGTCGTCGGGCTGGTGAAACCGAGGCCGAAGTTGACGGTTCCGTTTCCACCAGAAGTGGTCGTCGCCGAATTCGGCGCCACGACACTGACGCCAGAGGCGACACCGTTGGCGTTGAACTCCCAGCCGGCAGGAGCCGGAGTGGCATCCGCGACAGTGCCGCCACTGGGCACAATCAACTTCTGGACCTGAATGCTGCCTTGGCAGTTGGCTTCAGCGAGAGCAGCGAGAATGCCGGCCGCATCTGTGAAGTTTGCTGCACGGAAGTAGTCGGAATCCTCCACGACGCCGGAGACGGCCCGCAGGTTGAGTTCGCTTTCCGGGGTCAAAGCCGGGCCAGCACCCATCGCAAGTACGCGGGTCCCCTGTGCCTTGAGCTGGTTAGCCGCAAGGATGCCGGCGTCAACGTCCTGCAAGGAGTTGATCGCACTGGCGTTGTCGATCGGGTTGGTGCCGTACATGGTCGGGTTACCGTCGGTCAGCAGGACCACCATGTCGTAGTGAATGCCCGAATCCGCAGCTGCTACGAAGCCCTGATCCCAGTTCGTTCCGCCGCCATACGACCAAGATGCGTACTGTGCCTTGAAGGCACTTGCCTGAGCAGCCGTGGTCACGGGCAGCAGCGCGGGGTGGTTGGTGGCGTTGTTGCCGGGGCTGACATTCGAGAAAGAGTAGAGCGACATTTGGGTAGGCGTTCCGCTGAACGCATCCACGAATGTGCCCATGGCGGCTTTGAGCTCGGCCAATCCACTGGCGCCCAGCGACCCCGAAGTGTCAGTCACCAGGGCGATTTTCAGCCCACAGGTAGCCGGAAGGGGCGGGTTGGTCCGCGACTGGCTCCAAACTCCAGTGGTGCGACCCACGTTGGACGCGTAGTCGCCTTCCTCCCAGTTGTCTTCGCGGTTTCGCATGAAGCCGCGATCAGGCTCGGCCGAGTCGGTCCACGATGCATCGGGAGCGAGTGCCGTGGTGGAACGGTAGGTCACGCCAGCACGCAGCTCGACGTCGGTGCGGAAGCGGTAGTCCCAGGTGAATTCGGGAGCTGCCGTGTTCTCGCCCACGCGCATCTGCGGGTTGTCATACCAGCCGCCGGGCGTGGTTTCCTGAACGACCCAGAATCGAGTGTCCTCTGGCACGCCCGTGTCCGAGATCGTACCCGGACGGATCGGGATGACGAAGCTGCAGTCACCATTCGCGTCCGAGGTACAAGTGGTCCAAGACCAAGCAGCGTCATATCGCGGGCCTGATGCGCCCTGATTAACATTGACGCCATTGTTGCTGCCCACGCTGGCCGATCCAGGCCCGTGAAGCGCCAACGTGACACCTGCCAAGCCGGCGACTGTAGCGCCTGCATTTCGGTCGCCGGCCACTTTGACGGTGACCACGGCTTCGCCGGGCCCCGGAGTCGGCACGGCTGCTTCTGCAGCCGACACGGACACACCAGGCACGAGGCCCAACGTGGAGGTCAGCAGCCCCAATGTGACGAGCACGGAGGTGGCTGCCCGGCGTACCGGGCGTAAATTCCTTAGCGGGTTTAACCCGTCCGCTTTGGCGGCTGTCGCCGCCAAAAGCTTCGATGGACGTGAGTGATTCATTGGCTCTCCTGTATCTTTCGTCACATCAAAAGGCCCGGTCCGGTGATACGGGCCAGCCTCTCGCGTGACTTTTCGGGATTAGCGCTCGGCTACTGTCGGTAGTCCAGTAGGACTGCACAACAATTCGTGTCGCCGAAAGCTGAAATCACGTTCTTGGGGAATCGCAAATCGGGTCCCGACTTATCTAGTGTCAGAAGCCGCGAGATCATGACGCGAAAATCACCAAGAAATGTTTGGAGTCAGAACAGAAACCACCCTCGTCAGCTCGTCGCCAGCACCTTCTCGGCTGTGTGGATGACGGCGGCGGGTGTTCGGTGAGGTCCGTACCCACAACTCGTTCGAAGCCGTGGCGATGACGTTCCGCGCGACCGAATCGTCGTGGAGGGGAAGTGCTGCACGGCTCCCTGGAGGATCGGGAAATCTCCCAGGTCCTCACGATCACGGTCTACCAGCGGATTCGTGAGCATCCCTAACTTAGGCACCATCAGGATTTCGCGTGCGCACTGGCTGAGTGTCGTCGCTTGCTCGATTCTTCAGGGCAAAGGCCACGAGTCCGTCGATTGGCGGGCGCAAGGGATCCTTGCGGCGCCAGATGGCCCGCAGGGACCGGCGCAGGTCAAGGGTCACAGGGACGTTGATGAGTGCGCCCGTCTCCAGCGTGGAGCGCACTGCGACCTCGGAAACCACAGCTGGACCCACTCCGTTCAGGGCGGAGGCGATGATGACGTTCGTGGAGCCCGCTTCAAGCACGACGTTCGTCTTGGCCCCCAGGGCCTGTTCAAACGTTTCCCGTGTTCCGCTGCCGGTTTCGCGCACGACGAGTGGCGTGGCCACAAGCTCGTCCCGATCGATCGGCACAACGGCCTTCGCCCACGGATGATCAGGCGCGACGACCACAACAAGTCGGTCGGATCCAACCTGGCACGACGCAAGGTCCGGCACCTTCACGGCGCTCTCAATGAACCCCAGCTTGACCTGTCCCTCCCGGACCATGGTCACTACCTCTGCACTGTTAACCACCACCATACCGATGTGAATGCCGGGCTGCGATCGATGCAGATCGGCTAGCCAGCGTGGGAGGAAGAATTCTGCGATGGTCAGGCTGGCTGCGATTTTGAGGTCACCGCGGCGCTGCTCGCTGAGCGCCCCGATGCCTACCTGGAGCCGGTTGAGTTCGTTCATCACGTTGCGCGCCCAGGCGCTGACGGCTTTGCCGTCCTCAGTGAGGTACGAACCCCGGGTGGAGCGCGTGACGAGTGAGAGTCCGTACCGGGACTCAAGGGATCGCAGCCGGGCGCTGGCGGCAGGCTGGCTGATTGCGAGTTCGCGGGCGGCCATTCCGAGGCTTCCGTATTCATCGATCAGCAGCAGCAGCCTGAGCGACGCCAGATCGGGGAAGTTGGTCATAACCACAGCCTATGACCAACGTCGATTTTGGTGACTACTGGGCACTGCCTTGGCCCTCAATGCTGGAATCATGTTTCAGAATCGCTCGCTTCCTGTGCTTGTCCGATGGTTACTGCCAACGACGGCGGGTTTGGCGGCTTGGGCGCTTGGCCAAGTGATGCCACTGGTAAGCCCACTGCTGATAGCGCTGATTCTTGGCGCTATGATCGTCAATACGCCAGCAGGCGCCCACAGGCTTTTCGCCGGACACCAAGCTGTCACCAAAGTGATGCTGCGACTGGGCGTCGTCCTTCTTGGCCTGCGCCTTCCGTTGGCGGACATTCTTGCGTTGGGCCCCCGGGTCCTGGTGGTCATTGCCGTAGTCGTGGGGGTGACGTTCGTAGCTACGTCCATGATCGGAGATCGACTCGGCATCGACCGGGGAATGGTAACGCTCATCGCCACCGGATTCTCCATCTGTGGCGCAGCGGCGATTGCCGCCGTCGAGGGTGGAATCAAACGCCGAAATGAGGACGTGGCGCTGGCAATTGCCATGGTTACGCTGTTCGGCAGCGCCATGATTGTGCTTCTTCCACTGGCGTCGAAGGCCCTTGGCTTGTCCTCCGTTCAGCTGGGCGTGTGGGCCGGCGCTTCCATTCACGAGGTTGCCCAGGTAGTTGCCGCAGCCACCACAGGTGGCGCTGCCGCCGTCGCAATCGCAACCACAGTGAAGCTGGGCCGCGTCGCGCTGTTGGCAGTCGCCTATGTAGCGGCTCGACGACGGGACGGTGGCACTCAGGTTGACGGCGCCAAACCTCCTGCCGTCCCTTGGTTCGTCGTCGGATTCCTTGTAGCCGCAGCGGTTGCTACCCTCCGGATGCTGCCTGGGCCGATTCTTCAGGGCGCGGATTTCGCCACCACCATTCTCCTCGCGTCCGCAATGTTCGGGCTTGGCCTGGGAATGCACGTTCGCTCCCTGTTTCCGGTCCCTCTTCGAGTGCTGGGCCTGGCGGCCGCGTCCACAGCCATAGCCGCCTCGGTATCACTTGGCCTGACCGTCGCACTCTTCTGAGCTGCCGACCGTCCGCTGCCCTTCAAGTGAGTCTCGATGGACCGTTGACCAGCGACCGACCACGTCCTATAGTTCACACTAACTTTGTACTTGAGTTCAAAATTAATTGCCAATTCATTGATGAAGGCTGCGTTCAGGTTTCAGCCGTCACCCACCGAAAGGAACCCATGCGCTGGGCCACCTATGAATCCCCCAAAATGGGCAGACCGCTGACCGCACTTCTCCGCGACGGGTTGCTGTATGCCATGCCCGCCGATGTGGAACTCATTGATCTGATCGGCGACAGCGAACGGCTGTCCGAGGCCGCCGATCAAGCCTTTACCGCACCATGTGAAGTGATCAGGCCCGAAGACGTCCGCCTGCTCGCCCCGATCCCCCAGCCTCCGTCAGTCCGCGATTTCATGGCATTCGAAAATCACTACCTGACCTCCACTGCCGCACTGAACGTGCCCGTAAACCCCTTGTTCTACGAGCAGCCCGTCTACTACTTCAGCAACCCGGCGGCAGTGGTTGGTCCCGAGGAACACGTGCAGTTGGCCCCCGGCACTGCGCAGTACGACTACGAACTTGAAGTGGCGGCTGTCATCGGCCGGCCCGGCAAGAATCTGACACCGGAGGAGGCCGAGGCCCACATCGCGGGCTACACGATCCTGTGCGACTGGAGCGCCCGGGACCTGCAGGCCGCGGAGATGACGTTTGCGATAGGTCTGGCCAAGGGAAAGGACACCGCCACCAGCCTGGGCCCGTACTTGGTCACGCCGGATGAGTTGGAGCCGTTGCGCAACGGACACGGCTTCGATCTGGCGATGACGGCAACTGTCAATGGAACCGAGTACAGCAGCGGCAACTGGTCTTCCCTCTACTGGCCATTCGCCGACATGTTGGCCTATGCATCGCGAGGGACCGAGCTGCGCACGGGAGACGTGATTGGCTCCGGAACCGTTGGCACCGGATGCATCCTGGAACTGTCCCGGGTACACGGCGGCGAGCGCTACCCCTGGCTTGAGGTCGGTGATGAGGTAGAGCTGACAGTGGAGCGCCTTGGCAGCATTCGCGCCACCATGGTGCCGGCAGACGACGTCATTCCGCTCAGTCAGGGCCCGCAGCCCGCCGCCACCCACACGCCCTAGAGCCCGGAGACACACATGTTTATCGATACTCATACCCATCTCGGCGGTTTTCCCGCGATTGAAGAACTGAGCGACGTGTTGCTAACGCGCAACGACGTAGCCAGCTGGCGAACCAAGTACCCGGAGATCTTCGAACGCATCCAGCGCGAAGAACCCGTGGACAACTCAGCGGCGCTTCTGGAAGCGATGGACAAGAACGGCGTAGACCTGACAGTTGTCCAACCTACGCCCGGTATTTCCAATGACTTTGTAAGATCCATTGCTCAGCGCCACCCTGGCCGCTTCCTTCCGCTGGCTCAAGCAACCGAGTGGCCCTGGGGAGCTAAACCAAGCTACGAGCTCCCGGACCCAGGCACCCCTGAGCGCGTCGCCAGGGCGGCCGATCGTTCAGTGAACGAGCTGGGATTCGCCGGCATTGGAGAAACCAATACGCAGAGCATCACGTCCCACGTGGATCCTCGGCTGGTGGCAAATGACTTTGCACCGCTGATGGACGTCCTGGCCCCCAGGCGACTCCCCATCCAGTTTCCCAGCGGCTGGACGCAGTTCCCGGGCAACCTTCACTATCAGGACCCGCTGTGGGTGGACGAGCTTGCCGGGCGTCACCCCGATGTTCCCATCATCCTGACGAAGATGGGACGCAGCATCCAGCGCTATTTCGATTCCTGCCTCACGGTGGCCTTGCGAAATCACAATGTCTACCTCGATGTGGTGGGGACCTCAGTGGACCACCTGCGCACCGCCCTGAACGCATTGGGACCAGACCGGATCATGTTCGGCACGGATTGGACATACACCTGGCGTTATCTTCGGGCGCCCGATGACGTCCACAGCACCGCTATCCGCCTCGTCAAAGCCGCCGCCATCAATCAGGATGAGGCCGACGGCATTTTCGGCCGCACCGCCAAGACGGTCTTCAGTATCAATTGACAAGGACAGCCTGGGGCCACGATTGGCCCCAGGCATCCCCCCGGGCTATGCCTCCTCACCCCGCGGCCGCCAAGCGTGGAGGCACGATTCACGCCAGTGATTGGCAATCGTGGAAAGCGGGAGAGTGGCGTCGAGTTGGAAGTATGACTCAATGCCGTTCAGGAAGATGAACACCTCTATTGCTGTCACCTTGCTGTCGACGGAGCTGTCGATTTGCCCGTCACGCTTGGCAACCTCAACAGTGGCGACTATGAGATTCCGAACGTCGTCCGCATGCTTCACCAGCCGATCATGAAGGGGGTCCCCTGTCCGCTTGTTCTCTGCGAGGAGCATGGAAAACATGCCCAGAGTATCCGGACGGGTGACCCAGTTCTCGATGTAGGCGACGATTACATCGAGAAACCCTATGCCAATCTCCGCTGACCAGATTTCCGGGTATCCGTCTTCCTCATCGCGCACATCGAGTGCGGCGTGCAGGAGAGCGTCCTTGGTGCCAAAGTGATGAAGGAGGCCGGTTTTTGATATGCCGGCCACAGCTGCCACTTTCGCGAGCGAGATACCCCGGCCACCCTGCTGGGCGATCATCGGCACTGCTACTGCCATGATTCTGCGCCGCATCAGTTCACCCTTCTCCTGATTGGTCTTCTCTGCGCGTTCGCGCACCATGTCACACTCCTTGAAGGCTCGATTCGACTTCTGCTACATTAGCCCAGAAAGACATAGACCGACCAGTCGGTCTATGTCACTGAGTTTCTCTTGATTCACAACAAAGGAGTTGACATGGAAGAACTGAATGTCGCACGCAATGAAGCGGCGGCAGTCATCACATCGCCGGGAAAGCCACCCGCTGAAGGGGCTTCAGACGGGCCGCAGAAGCCCGTGAGCGGAATGTGGATTACCCTGTTCGCGCTGGCCTACGTGGGTTTCTGGGTTGCTGTCCTGACACCGGGAATCATTGCCATCCCCCTCAAGATCACCACCTTGGTCAGCCCTGATGAGGCGCCCGCTGCCCTCGGCGTCGTCGCCGCGGCAGGAACATTCGTAGGCATGGTCACCACGCCCATCTTCGGTCGCCTCAGTGATCGCACTACCTCACGCTTTGGAATGCGCCGGCCGTGGCTGATCATCGGAAGCCTGATTGGCGTTCTGGCTGGCCTTGTGTCGGGGTTTGCCGGAAGCGTCACTGTTCTAGCAATTGGTTACAGTCTTGCGGCGATCGGCTTCAATTGCGCCTTCGCCGCCCTGATTGCCGTCGTCGCCGACCAGGTCCCAACCCACCAGCGCGGCCGCGTCTCAGGGCTCGTCGGCATCACCCTTCCCGTGGCGCTTGTTGGGGGAACGTTCGTGGTTCAATTCATTGCCAGCGACCCCGTTCTTCCGCTCGTCATTCCGGCAGTCTTCGGCGCCTTCATGATCATCCTGTTTGCCTTGCCCCTCAGGGACCGCCGGCTGGCCCGGGAGGATCGCCCGACGGCGTCCTGGAAGGATCTGGCGTTGACCTTCTGGGTGAATCCGCGCCGGCACCCGGACTTTGCATGGGCTTTCGCCCAGCGGTTCATCTTCATCTTCGCCTATGCGTGCCTGACCACGTATCAGACGTTCTATCTCCTGAACAAGCTCGGCACGCCGCCCTCCGAGGTTGCCGGTCAGGTGTTCCTCGGAGTAGTTGCCCTGTCAGTGACCACCGTGATCTCCAGCATCGTGTGCGGCCGCCTAAGCGACGCCGTGGGCCGACGCAAGCCCTTCATCATCGGCGCCGCGCTCATCTACGCCGTCGCCTTGACCATTGTTAGCAACGCAAATGACTTCACCGGCTTCCTGGTGGGCATGGTGGTAGGCGGATTCGGATTCGGCGCCTACGTGGCAGTCGACTTGGCCCTGGCCACAGAAGTCCTGCCGAACCAAGCCAACGCCGCAAAGGACCTTGGCGTCTTCAACATGGCTTCCACCCTTCCGCAGTCCCTCGTGCCCGCCGTCGCCCCGCTGATCCTCGCATTGGGAGGCGGTTCGTATGGCTTCCTCTTCACGGTGGCCGCCGCAATCGCCGCACTGAGCGTCCTCGCCATCATCCCCGTCAAGTCCGTGCGCTGACCCTCGTTCCATAGAAAGAAGAAACCACCCATGACGCAGCAGACTATGTCCACTTCCGAAGTCACCGTATCCGGTCACGTTGGCCCGGGATTTGAAGCAGTTGAGAAACAGTTCGAGGACTTCCTGGGCGAGGATCCAGGCTTCAGCGCGCAGCTCGCGGTGTACCACCGCGGGGCCCAAGTGATCGACCTGACGGGCGGCCCTGCCCTGTCACCAGAGTCCGTTACGGCCGTGTTTTCCTGCACCAAAGGGGCGGCAGCAATGGTCATGGCCCTGCTGGTGGAGGATGGCCGACTGGATCTCGACGAAAAAGTAGTCCGCTATTGGCCCGAATTCGCACCCCACGGCAAGCACCGGATGACCGTCCGGCAACTGCTGTCCCACCAAGCAGGCTTGGTCAACGTCAAGGGCGGAATGGCACCCGAGGAACTGACGGACTCGCCAACTGCGGCCCGGTTGCTGGCGGACGCACGGCCGCTGTGGCAGCCGGGTGCCGGATTCGGCTACCACGGCCTCACTATCGGAACCCTGATGGAAGAACTCGTCCGGCGCATCACCGGGAGGACTTTGCAGGACGAATACGAGGACCGGATCCGTGGTCCTCGGGGCATTGACTTCTACGTGGGCCTCCCGGAGGATCTCGAACCGCGCTACCGCCCGGTAGCGCCCATGAGGTTGACTGAGGCGCAAGAAGCCGAGGCTGCCGCCAACACCTCCACCCTGGACGGCTATTTCCCGCTGGCGCTGAACTCGCCGAATCACATGCCTGACATCATTGATGGGTTCATTGCGCCCAATCGCCGGGAAGTTCGCGCGGCCGGGCCGGCAGGGGCCGGCGGAGTGAGCTCCGCCCGCGGTTTGGCACGGCTTTACGCGGCAGCCCTGGGGCATATCGGCGACCGTTTGCTGAGCGAAGCCACCATTGAAGCCATGAGCCAGGTACAGATCTGGGGGCGCGACCTCGTCCTTGGCTTTGAGCGCAGCCTCGGCGTCGTCTTCATGAAACCGGACCAGCGGATGAACTTCGGCAGCTACCGGGCCTTCGGTCACGACGGCGCGGGGGGCGCCTTGGGATTCGCGGACCCGGAATATGATCTCGGTTTCGGCTACGTTCCATATCCCTTGCAGTACCCTGGCGGCGCAGACCCGCGCGCCATCAAGCTCTCCCAGCTGGTGCGGGGATGCATCCGGTCCCTTGAGCGGTAGCGATTCGCAGCAGGAAAGTGTACGACGACGGCGCTTGAGTCAGGTGCCTCGGCCCACCGGCAGGGCGCGCGGAAGACGCTGCGCAGGAGACATGCAGGACGGCATGTCTCCTGCAACTGCCGCATTGCCTTGGCGCAGTGCTGGACGCACCGACACCATTGATCGCAATCGCGGCGTCATGCTTGTCCACGGCCTGCGCGCCCTTTAAGTTGCGGCGTTTCCCTCGACGTGGCGCAGGAGTTCCACCAGGGAGGCCCGGGCCTCTTGGTAGCGGGGCCTGCCAAGGAGCGATTCATAGCGCTGCTCGATCTCCGTGACGATAGCTTGGCAGGCTGCAATTGCTACCTGCCCGCGCAGGGTCAGGGTGAGGATTCGGGCACGACGGTCGGCAGGATCCTGTACACGGCTCAGGTAGCCGGAGCGCTCCAAATCGTCGATCAACTCGCCCATCGACTGCGCCGTCATGTCAAAGTGCAGGGCCAGCGCACTCGCCCTGGCCCCCTCCGGACCGAGCGTTTCAAGCACCGACAGATGCCGCATGCGGACGTCCGGGTATCCCGCGCCTTGAATGCCCTGAATCAGCTCTCGTTCAAGCCCGCGTTGGAGCCGCAGAAGGATGATCCCCAGCGGCTCCACCGCATTCGAAGTTGGCATCCAGCCAGTTTACCCACGATTGAAAATAGTAAGGAAGCTTGATCATCAGGTATCCTTACTATGTAAGGTCAACTACTGAAATGGAGCCAGCAATGATCAACATCCACACGATGCTTCCGGCGTTTGAAGTAACCGACGCTCAGGGTGGGGCGCTTAGCCTTACCGATTCCGTAGGTGAGGACAACGTCCTGATCTACTTCATGCGGACCAGCACCTGCCAGGTCTGCATCAACCATCTCCGTGACTTGGCGGGCCACAAGGCAGAACTCGACGCTTACGGAATCCGGGTGATGGTTGCCATCCCGGAGGGACAAGAGGCCGTGGCGCGGTGGCAGGAAAAATACGGTTTCCCTTTCACCGGCATCGCCGCCCAGGCCGGATCGACTCACGCAGAGTTCGGGCTGAACAAGAAGATCTTCGGATCCATGCAGGAATCCGGCGTCGTCCTTGCCGACATCGACGGCGTAGTCCGTTACACGCGGAGCGCTGTGATCGCAACGGGCGCCTACAACTGGCCCGAACTGTTCACCGCAATCCGGGAGCTGACGCCTGAAGCAGCCTAAGACCCGGGCCACTTCAGGCAGCCAAGCTACTGGGTTCGCCGCATTGACGAGGCGGGAGCGGGGGCCGGCCAGTCGGTCTCCGCGAACTCGGGATCGCTGTACTGCTCCATACGGGCCAGGTGGTCACCGGCGTCCTCGGCGAACAAGGTGCTGATGACGGCGGTGGCTGCGCGGGCAGCCACCGCCCCCGCTCCGACCACACTGACGGCCGCGACCCCTTGACTGACGATAGCGGCATCCGCCAGACAATAGACATTGCGCAGCGCAGGGCAGGCGCCAGGTTCAGCCTCCACCAGTCGGTAGTCCCGATCCACCACGGGGTGATGGGCGAACGCCTGCTGGGCACGCTCCGGTAGCTGCGGGTCTTTCCCCACGAACCGCATCTGCGGCAGCAGCCGCCGCCATTCGGGCCGACGACGACCATCCACTTCGAAGCCGGTCGCAGCAATCAGGAAATCGACATTGTGCGGCTGCCCGTTGACCCACAGGGTGAGGGAGTCGCCGTCGGCATGGATGGCGGTGATATCGGCGCCAAGGTGGAGCCGATGAGCGCCGGCCTGCCCTAGACGCTGGACGCTGTGACCCGGGGGCGGCGCACCATCAGCTTGCAGCAGCCTCATGAACTCCGCCCGCATCTCCGGCGCCAACTCCCCGAATCCTTCAATGCAGCCGATGTTGATCAACGCCTTGGCCCGGTGAATGGATGGGACCGAGTTACGTCGGACGAAGAAATCGACCGAGGCCGCGCCATGCTCCAAGGCAGTCGAGGCGTTATCGACGGCGGATGCCCCTACCCCAAGAACGCCGACCCTGCGCCCCGCAAGCAACGAGAAGTCGATCATCTCCGACGAATGGGCATAGAGGTACTTGGGGATGTTCGCCAACATCGCAGGCAGCCTCGCCCCTCCCCACCCGCCGTAGCCAGTGCACACGATGACCCGCCGCGCAGTGATCAGGCGCGTCCCGCCGTCGTCCTCTACAGTTAGCCGCAACCAGCCATTGGCGAGCGGTTCCACGTCCACCACCTCGGACTCATTGTGCACAGGAAGTCCGAGTACCTCCTTGAACCAGCGAAGATAGGAAGCCCAGTCGTCGAGGGGGTAATACGTGAGTTCATCCCACGCTTGGACACCGTACTTCGCCTCATACCAGGCCCGGGGTGTGAGCGACGAGATGCCGGGTGTGGGCCCGAGCCCGGATTTCGCCGTGCGCAGGGTCTTCATCCGCGCCGACGTAGCCCAAGGACCTTCGGCACCCGAGGGGTTCCGATCAAGGACCAGCATCCGATCGACTCCGCGAAGAAGCAGCGACGACGCCACCGCCAGGCCGGTGACGCCGCCCCCGATGACGACGACGTCGAGCACCTCTTCGCCGGCGGCGTCACCTTGGGGCGGTATCCAGGGCGCGGACGGCAGGTCCAGGAGGGACAGCTCCTGGGCTACCCTCGCCTCCAAGGCGTGCAGTCCAATGGGTTGGGTATGGTCAGGTAGCGCGGGATCCGGCGACACGAATTCTCCTTTGGATTGAAGGTATCGGGCCATGCGGGCAGGCCCGGGGTTAGCGGCGACTGGCTACGGAGCTTTCGCCAAGGACGCCTCGTTCCACACCATATTTTCTGTTTCCAGAGGTTGCTTGAGCTCGCCCGTTCCGACCATGGCTTCCATGTTTGCTTTGATGGCGTCCTTGTTGACGTCCACGCTGAAGTACCGCGGCATGGTCTTCACGAGCTCGGCATAGTAGCTGTCAGCCTTGACGCCAGCGGGCACAGGGATGGCCTTTTCCATGACGGCCACAAGTTCCTTTGAATTCTTGGGATCAAGGGCCCACGCATGGATTTTCTCCTGCGCTTTCACGAACGACTTAAAGGCCGCCGGGTTCTTGTCCATCGACTTCTGGGTTGTCCAATAGGCCTGGCTCATCGCACCGCTGGCATCCACTTTGTCTCCGCAACTGCTCAGGGAACAATCCAGGAGAATCGATCCCCGTCCGGACAGTTCCGCGACGATGCCCGCGCTAAAGGCGTCGGCCTGGACATCCACCTGACCAGCTTCCAACGCGCTCGAGCCCTGCCCGGGGCCTCCGACCGGAACGAATGACACGTCACTCGCAGGAAGGTCGGCGCCTTGGAGCAGCAGCTTGACGAAGCGGTCAATGGCGCTGCCCAGGACATAGGTTGACACCTTTTTGTTGGCCATATCCTGCATCACGGCGGGGTAACCCTTGCCTGCCTGCGGGAATTTGCCCTTGTCCTTGACGACGAGTTGGAACAGGGGCTTCTTCAGGTTTCCGGCCACGGCGATCGCGTCGAACCCCTGTTGCTTCGCACTCAGCGCGTTGTCCGGGGTGTTCAGCATGACGTCCACGCTGCCGGCCGATAACGCTGCGGTAGCCTGCGGACCGGCAGCGGTCTCGACGAGTGTCACGTCGAGTCCTTCGTCCTTGTAGAACCCTTCCGCGACGCCTATTTGGGCGTAAATACTGACAATGTTGCCGGGAAAAACGGAGACCTTGAATTCCTGGGACGCGCTTGACGTGGTTGCTTGGCCGCCACATGCGGACAGAGCAGATCCGATCAAAATGAGAGCGCCGAGAGCCGCAACAGCGCGGCCTCGTGGGGATTGAGGACTGGACATATCCCTCTTCTTCTTTGTAGGGGACTTACTTACGGGACTTGTTTTGTTACTGCCAGCGGAGGAAGTAGTTTTCGATCACGCGCATGAACGCCACGGCGGCTGAGACGAGCACGCCCAGCACCAGGAGGATGCCGAACACCGCATCCATGCGAAGGACTCCGGAGTAGAACGCAATTTGCTGTCCCAATCCGCTGCTGGCGCCGATCATCTCCCCGACGACGACGGCCAGGAATCCGTAGATCAGGGCCAGGCGGAGCGAAGCAGCGATGCTGGGCAGGGCGTTGGGGAGCACCAACTTCACAAAGTGTTGCCTGCGGTTTGCTCCAAGTTGGCGGGTGATGGTGTTGAGGTCCGGGTCAACCTGCGTCAGTCCAACAAGCGCGCCGCTGAGCACGATGAAGAAGCAGAGGCTGAAAGCCAGGACAATCTTGGACGTCATGCCCAGCCCGAACCAGACAACGAACAGCGGAGCAAAGGCCACGCGCGGCATGCTGTTGAAGAAGGTAAGGATGGGATCCAAGACATCGTGGAGGAGCTTGCTTTGGGCGAGCACAAAGGCGGCGAGCACACCCGCCACGCTCGCGATGACGAAACCGATCACTGTTTCCAGGACGGTGACTTGCACGTCCGACCAGAATTTGGCCGTTCCGAGGTTGTCCATCAGGAACGCACCAATTGCTTGGGGCGAACTGACAACGAACGGATCCAACCACCCGACTGCCACCATGGTCTGCCAGAGGCCGAGTGCCCCGCCGATGACCATCAAGCGAAGGACCCAAACTGAGAGTGCATGCCGCAATCGCTTCAGGGAGGCCTCGCGCAGTTGTGCCTGGACCCAGGCTGCCGGGTCAATACTGGCGCTGGCCATGGAGATCTCAGACATTGCCCATCACACTCCAAATGTGCTGATACAGATCGTGGTATTCGGCATTCACCTGCAGGGAGTTCAGGTCCCGGGGACGGGGCAGGGGGATGGGAATGTCTGCGGCGATATGGCCCGGTTTGGGTCGCATGACGATCACCCTGTCAGCCAGCGCAATGGCCTCGTGAAGGTCGTGGGTGACGAACATGACGGACCTCTTGTCCTGTTCCCACAGGCGAAGCAACAGTTCGCCGAGTTGGATCTTCAGGTGCGAGTCCAAGGCACCAAAGGGCTCGTCCATGAGGAGAATCGAAGACTTGAGGGCAAAGGTGCGGGCCAAAGCCACCCGTTGCCGCATACCGTGCGAGAGCTGCGACCTGTAGGCGTTTTCGTATCCGGCCAACCCTACTTCCGCCAGGAGTTCTCCGGCGCGGGCACGCCTTTCCTTCTTTCCAACGCCGCTCAATTCCAGCCCGTACTCCACGTTGCGTACCGACGTGCGCCACGGCAGAAGAGCGTCCCGGGCCAACATGTAGGCAACGTCTTTCTGCCCGCTCCGCGGAGTTTTGCCATTGACTTTCACTTCGCCGAACTGTGGCTTGACCAAGCCGGCGGCGATATTGAGCAGAGTCGTCTTTCCGCATCCACTGGGACCGACGATGGCCACGAATTCGTGCTTGCGGATCTGGAGCGTCACATCGTGAAGTGCTTCCACCGCCCGGGCGCCGGACTTGTCGCGTAGCAGGAAGTACTGACCGAGGCCCCGAAAGGAAATCGCGGAGTCGTTTTGCTGGTCCACTCCGGGTTCATCGGTCTTCACGAGTGGGGGTCTGTTCCGGATGCCCACATCACTCACAGTTGTCTCCCCGGCGCATCACCGCGAAGCTGCTTGCCGCTGGCTTGGAAGGTGGAAGCGTGCGTTCTCCGTGAATATTGGGCCGTTTCTTACAAAGCATGCTTGGCCTATCTCTCGCCGGTAAATAGTGAATCGACCGGTTGGTGGATTCCTGCGGTGCTTCGTTGCACGGCAGGGGCAAAACTTAGGGATAGTCATATTTAGACTCAGGTACAGATTCAGTCATGAGTCCATTTCTGTCAATAGGTTCACGTCGCCAAGGTGGACGTTGGTGTAATCTCATACTCGAGTTCACTGAGGAGAATCCGTGCCGGTACAGAACACAGAGCCGTTAAGTCGTGTGGAGCGCCGCAAAAGGGACATGCGGGACCGTCTCTACGCAGCAGCGATCGAGCTTTTCCAGTCCAAGGGCTACCACGCCACCACCATGGACGAGATCGCCGAGCTCGCCGACACGGCCAGAGGAACGGTGTTCAACCACTTCCGAACCAAGAGCGACTTCATCAAGGAATGGGCGAGTCGTCGCCGAAAGATCGGAACCGAGGCCATGCTGGCCACCCGCACACAACCGGGCACCTCAGTCGCTGAGCGGATTCGTGCCTACTTTCATGCGATGGGCCGCATCAACGCGCAAACGTACGAGCTCACCCTTGCCATGGGCATCGGCTGGGTCTCCTCCGGAGGACCCATTGACGATGATCCGTGGATGGCCGACGAGATCCTGGTCCTCCTCCGCGAACTCCGGGCAGAAGAAGTGTTCCGCGACGGAGTCGACCTGAGCGACCTCGCACACTTACTCCGCGATGCCTACCTCGGACTCATGTTTCGCTGGCTGCGCGGCAAGGACGACTCGTTCGACTTCCCGGAGGCCCTCGACCGGGTGATTGACCTGATTCTCGTCGGGGCACTCCCTTCAGTGGCGCCAAACCACGACGGCGACGCCCCGCCGTCGAACGCTTCATAACGTACGCACCTCCCGCACGGCCGGCTGGTCGCCCACGCGGGCGACCAGCCGAGTCCTAGGTGTACCGCAGGCCGTGGCCGAACCGGAAGAGCGGATCGGCGGTGTCGAAGGGAACATCCGGGCGGCTGGCCACAACCGCTGCCATGCTTGAGGGCAAGTCCATCGGCAGTGATCCGAGCGGCTGCGCCTCGCCGAACAAGACGTCCAGCAAGGCATCGTCGCTGGCCCCGAAGGTCACAACGGCGGCCGCTACCTCGTTGATGAACGGCGTGAGAATTGCCGGCCGGTCGAGGAATACGTCCACGATGGCGGGTACCGCGGAAGCGACCTGAAGCACGTGCTGGACCTGCTCCGCGGGGAAATCGAGGGAGCCGGCGTGGAAGTAATTCTCAAACGCCGTAGCCCTCTGCTCGAAGGGCGCCTGCAGCCTCAGCACCGCCACGTCGGCCTCCCCCGGCGAGTCCACCACCGTCCCGTATCGGGCCGCTTCGGCCGGTTCAATACCTTCTGCATAGATCTTGATCCCGCGGGAAAGGGGCAGTGCGGGAGTCTCGCCGGAGTTGGTGAGAACGGTGACAGCGGCACGCTGCGCGGCATCCCCAGCGGCCCGGAACGCGGCGTTTCCCACCACGGAGTCCGCTGCGGCGGTGTCTACGCAAGGCTCGTCGAAGAGCCCGAGGAGGAACTTTTCGCGGAGAAGCCGTCGGGCCGAAATATCGATCCTTTCCTCGCTCACATCACCGCTGCGGACCACATCCACCAACAGTTCCGGGATCGCTTCGCCGCCGAATTGGTCCACACCGGCTTCCAAGACTTTGACCATGCGCTCCCGGACGGAAAGATGCTCCACTCCCCAAGCCCGCGCCGGGAAATGGTCGCCCATAATGTGGGAATCGCTCAGCAAGCCCCAGTCGGTGCAGACAATGCCATCGAAACCGTACCGTTCCCGCAACAAGCCCGTGATGATGCTCTTGTTGAAGCCGAAGCCGACTTCCTCGTGCTCCGTGCCCACAGGCATGCCGTAGTAGGGCATGATCTGGCTTGTCCCAGCCTCAAAGGCGGCTTCGAACGGCCTCAGGTGGTGTTCAAAGTGGTCCCCCGGGTATGACTGCTCCCGCCCATAGTCGAAGTGCGGGTCCTCGCCGTCCAGCTGCGGTCCGCCGCCGGGAAAGTGCTTGGTCATGGTGGCGACGGATCCGGGGCCCAGCTGCTTCCCCTGGAAGCCGCGAATATATGCGGCGCCAAGCCGTCCGGTGAGATCGGCGTCTTCGCCGAAAGTGCCGATCTGGCGGCACCAGCGCGGTTCGCTGGTCAGGTCGATCTGCGGGTGCAGTGCGACGCGAAGTCCGACGGCGGTGTACTCCTGGCGTGCGATGTCACCGAATTGCTCCACGAGGGTTTCGTCCCCGATGGCAGCCAACCCCAGAGGTTCGGGCCACTGCGAGAAAGGCCCGGCCATCATGGCTGTTCCCGGGTTCTCAGTAAAGGAGTGGCGCGGATCGGTGGACAGCGTCACGGGAATGCCGAGCCGGCTGGACGCCGCGAGGCCCTGAAGCCTGTTGTGCCACTCGGCCATTTGCCGGGCGGTGGGGGCTGCCCCGAAAACGTTGAAGTGCGTCATGTGCTTCCCAAGGACAAACTCCTCGGTGGACGGCGAGCCAAAGGTGGGATTCGCCTCCGCCAGCTGACCGTCTTCACCAATGGTGATCATGGTCTGGAAGAAGAGCCCTGCTTTCTCTTCCAGGGTCATTTGCCTCAGCAGCACGTCTACGCGCTCTTCGATCGGCAGGGAGGGGTCTTGGAAACAGGCGGGCCTGGCGCGCGTGGGCGCTGTGGTCTCGGTATCGGTCATGGGGTTAGCTCCTTGGTTGAGGCGTGAGGGCTGAGGGGGCAGCCTGCAGGGGCCGCACGTCCGCGTAGCCGTCGTCGATGTCGGTAGTGGGCAAGTCATACACCCGGATCTGGTGGGTTCCTGCGTCCCAGGGCATCCAGCCGGGCTGGCCGGTCCGGATGAAGGAAACTGCGGCACCGTGGACGTCGGCGGCCAAGGACGCAGGGGGTTCGGAACCGGCAATCGCGGTGACGCGCTCGGCGTCGATCAGGTCGAAAAAGAACGGCACGTCCAGGCAGTGGCCGGCCTCGCCTGTCACCGGAGACCGCCACGCGAACCTATACATCCACGTGGGGGCGGTGGAGCCGGCCCGAGCCTCGGCCACCCGCAGCGCCGGCGCGCGGAACATTGAGTCAGTCACGAATTGGCCGAGCAACTGCGCGCTGTCCAGGCCCGGTCGATCGGCGGCGTACATCCCGGCTGTCTCCGTGGAAACTCCCAGCCGGGTCAGCAGGGCCGGGTCCGGCTCTGCTGGGAGATGCGCGCCAGCACCGGCGAGCATCATGTTGAATTCGTGGTCGGTGGTACCGAGCATCAGCGCTTTGCCGGAGCCTTGGCCAGCCCTCATGGCGTCTGCGGTGCCCCGTGGAATGAGCATGCCATCCACCACGGGGGCGAATGCGAGCCCGTCATTCAGCACGCTGGCGATGTTGAGGATCGGATCGCCCTCCTGCCCCAGATGAGACAGCTGGGCCTGCAATTCAAGCACCCGTTGCTCGGGCAAAGTGGCCAGGGCCGCCCTGCTCGATTCGACGCCGCCGAGCCAGGCCAGACGACGGCCCGTTGCCTCCGCCTGCTCCAACGTCATCTCGGTGGGGACTCCGGACAGTGAGATGACCCTTTCAAACAACTCCTGGGCCCGGGGCACGGTCAGCAGAGTCAAGGCCGCACCCCCTCCGGCGGATTGGCCCGCAATGGTCACGCGGGACGGGTCGCCACCAAAAGCTGCGATGTTGTCCCGCACCCACTCCAGCGCCAGGATCCAGTCCAAGACGCCCCGGTTATGCGGGGCATCGGCGATCCACCCGAATCCGTCGAAGCCCAGGCGGTAGGAGACGCTGACGGTCACCACGCCATCGCGGTTGAAAGCTGAACCGTCGTACCAGGGGCTTGCCGGCGAGCCCGCAAAATAGCCGCCGCCGTGAATCCACACAAGGACAGGCAGGCCCCGGTCCTGGGTCTGGCCCGGGCTCGGCGTGAAGACATTCACGTTGAGGGTGGAGTCTCCGGCGACCGAGGGTTCGGGAATGATGGTTACTTCTTCCGGGCCAACGCGCTGCGGTGTTGCCCCAAACTCCAGGGCATCACGGACGCCTTCCCACGGCCGGTGCGGCACAGGAGCGGCGAAGCGCAGTGCGCCTACAGGCGGTTCAGCAAAGGGGATGCCGAGGAAAGCAGCCGAGCCCTCCCGCCAGCAGCCGCGGACGGCGCCTGCCGCCGTCGTAATTTCTAAGTAGTCTGGGGAAATCGATGGTTGGGTCATTGACGCGTATTCCTAGCGGACGGTTTTGATGGGAATGAGCACGAGGCCGGCAATGGCCGCAGAGACCATGCCTGCCATGAACAGGCTGGCGTAACCCCCAACGGAGCCGACCAGCAACCCGGCAACCACAGGGCTGAGTGCTTGCGGGATGTTGTTGGCGATGTTCAGAATGCCGAGGTCCTTGCCGGCCGCGTTGCCGCCACCGGGCAGCACCTCGGTCATGAGGGCCGTATCACAGGACATGTACAGGCCAATGCCGAACCCGTTGATGACAGACATGATGATCATTCCGGTCATGTTCGGCATGACAATCGGGAACAGGAGACCCAGCACCATGAAGACTGCCGCCGCGTAGACGAAGACTTTCCTCCTGCCGATCTTGTCGCTCCACCAGCCACCCACAGACACCGACAAGAGCGTTGATCCCAGACCAGCGAGACTCAGCAAGCCAATGGCGGCGTTGGCGTCCGGCAAGGGCAAGCCGATGTAGTCGGTCAGAATGTATAGCTGGAAAGTGATCACCAAAAAGTAGCCGAGGATGAAGAAGAACCTGGCCGCAAACGCCCACGCGAAGTCGGGATGTTTGCGGGGGCTGATCCAGAATCCGGCGAAAAACTGCTTCCAGTTGAAAGGGGTTCGTGCGGCACTGGCGCTGGGGGCATCACGGTTGAAAACAACGAAAAGCAATGAGGTCACCAGGACAGCGACGCCGAAAACGGTGTAGCCCACACCTGCGTTGCCCGCCAGGATGACCCCGGCCGTGGAACCAGCCATGGTTCCAACGCCCACCATGGCCGAGGCCATGCCGCGGCGTTCGCGGGGAAACCTGTCCGGAACGATCGCAGAGAAGGGCCCTTGGAGGGCGTTCAGTGAGACCTGGATAATGACCCAGAAAATGGCGATCCACAGGATAGAGTCCAGCCCACCGAGGCCCATCAGGAACACAGCTCCGCTCGCGGCGCCAATGAGCATCCATGGTGCGCGCCGGCCCAGCCTGCTGCGCGTGCGGTCGCTCAGGGCGCCGGCTATGGGCTGCGCGAACAAGGTGAAGATGAAGGAAACGGTGGAAATCGTAGCGAAGTTGGCCACCTTGTTGGCCTCATCAATGGCAGCGACCTGGTTGGGCAGAAGCACTGAAATGAGACCTGTGTACGTTGCGAACAGGACCATGGAGGTGATCGCCAGGGACGGCAACAGACTGCGCCGGACGGGCGCTGAGGTGACTGCGGATTCGGCGGGGACCGGTATGGCAACGGCCACTCCGGAGTCCTGTTCGGATAGGGGTTTGGACACGACTCTCCTCAGTGAGAAAGTTACGGCTTGATTGAAGAGGCTCGAAAATCGATGAGCGCTTGGGAATGAGTATGCGCTGCATCCAGACTTAATTCAATGGTTAAACTATATTTGGCCCAGGTCCCCGTAACAGTCGCTCGCGGGCTGCCCAAACCGAACAAAGGAGCATCGTGTCAGGAATCATTCCAACTCCAACCATGGTCGGTCTGGCCACCGGAAGCTATGCGCTGCCCAGAACCGTGCGCGTAGCCGTGGACGAGAGGCTCGTCGCGGCGCCCCTCGACGATGCAATGGCCCGCATCAACGAACTCACCGAGCATCAGGCCACTGCGGTGTGGGGAGGAAACGAATCGGCGGAGATCTTGATTCGCCTCGTAGACGCGGATCCGATCTTGGATGGGTTACGGTCCACCCATGGACTGAGCCCAGCTGATCGCGACCCGGCTGACGAGCGGTACGTCATCGAAGTCACCGAATCGGGCATTGAGGTTCGGGCAACCGCCGCCGAGGGCCTGGCCCGCGGGATCGCCAGCCTAACGCAACTCATCGTAGGAGGAGCCGCGGGTGAGGTCTCGATCCAGTGCCAGTGCATCGTTGACGCACCCCGCTTTGCCTGGCGAGGACTATCTGTCGATGTTGTTCGCACCTTCTTCCCGCCCACAGCCGTCAAGGCTGTGATCGACATGCTGGCGCTCTACAAGATGAACGTACTGCACCTGCACTTGACCGACAATCAGGGTTGGCGCCTCGAGATTCCCTCCCTGCCCCAGCTCACCGGGCTCGGCGCTGTGGGTGCGGTCGGCAATCGGCCCGGAGGCTTCTACTCCCCCGCAGAATTTCAGGACATTATCAATTATGCTGCCGAGCGTTTCGTCACTGTGGTGCCGGAGATCGACGTGCCAGGCCATGCAGGAGCAATCCTAAAGTCATACCCGGAGCTCCGTTCCCCCGATCAGGCCAGCCACGACTACGATCCCTCCGCCGGATACCTGGACCCGCGAATGGAATCGACCCGGGAATTCCTGAGCCAGGTCTTCACCCATCTGGCCAAGGTCATCCCCGGACCGTACCTGCACATCGGTGGAGACGAAGCCTTCGGCATGCCGGAGACGCTCTACCAAGAGTTCATTGCGCTGGTTCTGCCGCTGGTACGTGCTACGGGCAAGAAAGTCATTGGTTGGCAAGAGATTGCCAGAGGCGACCTCAGCTCAAGCGACATCATCCAGTACTGGGTCAATGGCGGCATCGACGTGCGCGAGGCACTCAACAATTTGCCCGCGGAGTTCGCCATGGGGCCCGAGATGATCGAGGCGATGGTGATCCAGTTCAAAAACGCGGGACTCGACCTCCAGAAGGCGCAGGAGCAGGGCGCCCATGTGCTCCTCTCCCCGACAACCGTCGCCTACTTCGATACCCCGCACGCCGAGACATCCATCAGCCGGGAGCAGGAACTGCGGCGCCCGGGTCTTGGCTTCCGTGCGTACCCACCAAAGTCGACGGCCGACTCCATTGCTTGGGACCCCGAAACGGTGATTCCCGAGGCCGACATGAGCGGGGTCATCGGCATCGAAGCAGCCGTCTGGTGTGAGACCGTCGAATCCGAAGCCGACCTCCACATGCTCCTGCTTCCCCGCCTCGCCGGATTTGCCGAGAAGGGCTGGTCGCCGCAAGACAGCCTGATCTGGGACGAGTATTCTCAGCGTCTCGCCGCCCAGGCGCCGCTATGGCGCCAGGCCGGCTGGCACTTCTTCGAATCCTCCCTCGTCGAGTGGAGTTGATCGTCAGGGCCAGTGAATCTATTCACTGATTAGACTAAATCCAACGCCAAAGGGTCCAGCAAAAGCCGGTCACGGGCTGCCCAAACAGCCCCAAGCAATGCCACATCCTCGCCCAGTTGCGCGGAGATGATGTTCGGCCTTTGCAGCGGCTGGCCCGCGAAGACGGGTTGATCTGACTCGAAGGCCGTCCTCACGTGCTCTGCCAATCCAGCCCAGTACCCGCCCAGCAAGATCACTTGCGGGTCCAGCGTCATGGTGAGGACATGAAGGGTCCGCGTTATCCAGGCAGTGGCGTCAGTCCAGGCAGCGGTTGCCCGCTCCTCGCCGTTGTTGATCCGATCTGTCAGCTCTGCCAGGGCCCGGGTCAAACCCTCTGCTTCCAGTAGTTCTCCGAGGCCTGCAGCAGCGAGGACGGTGTCAGGGCCCGCCACCAGGACAAGGCAGCCACGCTGCCCGCAAACACAGAGCTCTCCGCCGTGGTCAATGGGTAGGTGGCCAAATGCGCCGGCATATCCATGTGCCCCCGTCACGATCCGCCCATCGTCGATGATCGCGCCGCCGATGCCCGAATTGCTCTTCAGATACAGGACGTTCCGAACACCGTCGAGCCTGCTGTATTCGGCCCAGGCAGCAACGTCAGAGTCAGATCGAAGCCGCGTGGTCTCCGGCATCCCGGGAACCCGCTTCCGCAGCTCGCCCAGGACATCTACCATCCCCCAGTCCAAGTCGGTGTCTGCAAATACCACCGCTGGATCACCTGCGACGGGAGCAAAGACCACCACTGTCAGGTCCACCATTCGACGCCCCGCCCCCGCGGCCGCGGCCATCCCCTGGGCAAGCACTTCTGCCAGAACATCCAGCACCGGTTCAGGCTCACCCATGGGCCTCCCGTGGTGTTCAGCGATCCGGAACAGGATCTCACCTGAGACCGAAGCCACCATGGCAACGGCCTGGTCTGCGTCAAGCTGCAGGGCAAGGATGGCCACGTCGTCTGCGGCCAGTTCAAGGAGCGTCAACGGGCGGCCCTTGCCTCCACTGGCCACGGGCTGTACTTCGCGGAGGATCCCGGCATCCACAAGCAACTTGCTCAGTGCTGTCACTGCTCCCCGGGTCAGCCCCGTTCCATCCGCAATCTGACTCCGCGAACTGGGGCCTTGGGCCACGAGATACCCGGCCAGAAGACCAAGGTTGTGCCTGCGCACATCTCCGCTGACCAGAGAGTTTGCGGATTCAAAGCCCGGACCGCCGGGTCCCTGTGCGTGGTTGACCATGAAGCTAGCCTGCCACAGGATCCACATGCCCGCTGAGCCCAACTGTGTAGCAGATCCGGGCCGTTTTGAGACGTCAAAACGGCCCTGATCTGCTACTTAGTTGGGTTGGGGTCAGCCGATCAGGCGCGCCGCCCCCGTCTCCACTGCGGACGCCGGGAAACCGTTCTTCACCAGGATCTTCTCCAACGTGCCATCCTTGCGGAGGCTATCAACGTAAGAGTTCAAAGCTGCCAGCAATGCGGCGTTGTCCTTGGTCACCGGGAAGCAGGTCTGCGGCGGTTCGAGGGAGGCCTTGATGGCGCTGTCCGGCTCCAGGACTTCGACCCTCAGCCCGTTGCTGTTGTTGTGCGCCTCACCGAAACCGTCAATTCCGACGTCGATTCGGCCCGACTTCAGGTCCTGGAACAGGTCAACGGGGGCCTTGTACAGCTGAAGGTCTCCGCCGAGGTAGTTCTTGGCGTCGTCAACCCACACGTTGCCGTTCACGGTGCCCACCTTCTTGCCCTTCAGGTCGGACACCTTGTTGAGTCCGTCCTTGGAGATCAACACCATTTGATCGGTGTAGATCGGCTCGGTCAAAGCCAGGATCTCAGCGCGGGCGGCAGAGCGCCACCAACCACCTGTGGCGACATCAGCGCGTCCGCCCTGGACCGTGGGGATAACAGCCGCAGCTGCAGCGGACACAGAGGTGATGTCCAGGCACTCTTTCTCCGCAAAGCCCATGAGGATGTCGCCATCGACACCCCCGAGCTCATTCCCCTTGAAGGTGACGTATGGCGGCGCCTCGTACACAGCCACCGTCAGGTTGCCCTTCTTGAGGGTGTCGAATTGGGATGCGGGCTTGCAGTCGGTGGCCACCTTGGTTCCCGAGGCTTCCGTGCTTCCGCCACAACCGCTGAGGGCTGCGGCCAGCGTCAGGGCGGCCACGGCCGATGCGATCATTCGTAGTTTCATGCTGGTTCCTTTGCCTAATTGGCGCGTCAACGGTGACGCGCCAAACGATGCTCAACGAAGTTGCTCAGGGAACTCGCGGGGATGGTGATCAGTGCGTACATCAGGCCCGCGAGGGTAAGGATGCTCAAATAACGGAACGTAATGGAGCCGATGGAGTAGGCCTGGCTCATCAGTTCCGGCATGGCAATGGTGTAGGCCAGGGAGGTCGCCTGGAACACCATGATCGCGAACCCCATGAGCGGCGGGATGGCGATTCTGACTCCTTGCGGAATCACAACAAAACGGAGGATGTCGCGGCGTGCCATCCCGAGCGCATGTGCTGCTTCCACCTCGCCGGACGGCACAGCCTGCAGCCCGCCTCGGAGGATCTCGCTGGTGTAGGCGGCCGTGGTGAAGGCGAGCGCCAGGGACGCGGCGACAAAGGACGTGAGGGTCATGCCTGCTGACGGAAGTCCAAAGTAGAACAACTGAAGCACCACCAGCGCCGGAGTTCCACGGCCAATCTCGATCACGCCGATGGTGATGACACGGAGGACCTTGTTCCCGGAACCCGCGCCGAGGGCCAGGACGAGTCCAGCGGGCAGACCCATCAGGAGCGTCACCAGGGTCAGTTGGAGGCTGACCCCCAGGCCGCTGAGCAGGTCCGGGAAGTAGTCCACCCAATCGTTGAAGAATGTCATCGCGCAACCCGCTTCCGGAGCTTGCTGTCCAACCACCGGGTGGCCCAGGCACAGGGAATGGTCATGGCTACATACAGGCCGGCCGCGTAGAGGAACGGCACGATCGCGTCACCGCTGACCGTGGATTCGTGGCTTGCCCAGTAGATGGTGTCCTGCACGCCGATCACCGAAGCCACAGAGGAGTCCTTCAACAGGCCAATGGCGAAGGTAGCTGCCGCCGGAATCGAGACGCGAAGAACCTGTGGGCCTATGATCGTGGCCAGCGTCGCAGCGCGCGAGAGGCCCAGCGCATCGCTGGCTTCCCACTGCCCCTCGTGGATGGCGGTCAATCCGCCACGGTAGATCTCCGCCATGTAGGCCGAAGCCACCAGGCCGAAACCGATGACGGCGGCCGCGAACGAACTCAGCTCGATCACCCCGGTTCCGATGCCGAAGTAGATGATGAACAACCACGCCAACGGCGGGATGCCACGGAGCAATTCGATCACCGAACGGGCCACGAACCGCACCACCACAAAGCGGGAGCGGCGGGCCAAGGCCAACGGAATTCCTCCGACGGCTCCAAGCACGAACGATGAGAGGGTCAGCAAGAGCGTCATGGAGACGCCCTGCGCCACCACTGACAGGGCTTCCATCTCAGCGCTCCAAAACAGCGCGCAGGAATTTACGCGTTCGGTCCATGGCCGGGGCAGTGAAGACGTCCGCAGGATCGCCTTCCTCCAGGATGGCCCCTTCTGCCATTACCACCACGCGGTCCGAAACGTCCCGAGCGAATTGCATCTCGTGGGTAACAACCACCATGGTCATGCCCTCAGCGGCGAGCTCTCGCATGACTGCCAGAACCTCCAACCCCACCTCGGGATCCAATGCCGACGTAGGCTCGTCGAAAAGCATGACCCTGGGCTCCAAGGCGAGCGCCCGGGCGATGGCGATGCGCTGCTGCTGGCCACCCGAGCATCGGCTGGGATATTGCTGGGCTTTGTCCGCAAGTCCTACCCGCTCCAGCAATGCCAGCGAGCGGGCGTCTGCTTCCTGCCGGGTCCGGCCCAGAACGCGTTCCTGGGGAAGCGAGATGTTCCGAAGCACCGTCATGTGCGGGAAGAGGTTGAAGGATTGGAACACCATGCCGACGTTGCGGCGGAGTCGGACCAAGTCCTTATGGCTGATCGCGGTTCCGGCATCCACGTGGTTGCCTTCCACCGTGACCCTGCCGCTGTCCGGGACTTCCAGGAGGTTGATGCACCTGAGCAGCGTGCTCTTGCCGGCGCCGCTGGGGCCGATGATGGCGATCACCTCACCTTCCCGGACGGACAATGACACGTCGTTGATCACGGTGTGATCTCCGTACCGTTTCACCACTG
The DNA here is from genome assembly GCF_042786555.1 of Paenarthrobacter sp. NPDC056912. Taxonomy (NCBI): domain Bacteria; kingdom Bacillati; phylum Actinomycetota; class Actinomycetes; order Micrococcales; family Micrococcaceae; genus Paenarthrobacter; species Paenarthrobacter sp. NPDC056912. Next base: position 41,095 of record NZ_JBHUCD010000029.1, on the reverse strand, counting down.
ATTCCAGCGATATGGCGGTCCGGTCCTGCCCGGTGTCTTCCTGCATGACTAACTCGTTCCTGACTTGTGTCATTGGCTCAAGGTGGCGCTGGCCGAGGCCGCTGCCGGACCGGCGTCGAAACCCTTACCCAGCGCGTTCAGCGCGAAGGAGGCGACGTCGAGGATCGGCGCATCGGTGTACTTACGGATTTCCTGGCGGAATTCGGGCAACAGGGTGCACTCAAGGACCAGGACGCCGACGTCGGCGAAGCGCCCGCCTGGGCCGAACTCGCGTTTGGCCACGGCCGCTACGCCTTCCTTCAGCAAGGCCTGGTCCCAGCCGTTGCCCAAGGCGTGGTCGTTGGTCAGCATGGTGGACCAACCAGGCTCGCCTTCCATGCCGGCAATGACAATCCGGGAAGACAGCACGTGGTCGCCCAGGAGTTTGGTGGCGAGTTCTTCCGAAACGGTGAGGATGCCGATGTCGCGGTTGGTCAGAATGGACGCAATCGGCAGAAGGTCAAGACCGCTGGTGATCACGTTGGCTGTTTGGCGCATGTCCTTGCGGGCGTAGAAGAAGAAGCCGCAGTCGGTGATGACCAAGGGGCAGTGGGCCAGCTTTTCGCTGGCGGCCCAGAACGCTTCCACGGCCTCCGGCTCACCGTTGACCAGCGGTTCCACGCGGGCTCCCCGGGCCACTGCGTAGGCAACGGGAAGGCCCTGCCAACTGGCCGGGTTCTCGAAGAAGCCCACCGGGTTGTTGCTGATGCCCGGCGCATCCGGGGTGAGGCACTCCACGTAATCGACAGGGTAGGAGTCGAGGTCGCAGAGGATGACTCCAAGCTGGGGCTTGATGCTAGTCATTCGACTCGCCCGCAGGGGTGCCGTTGAGCGCCGCGGGAGTACCGCCGTCGAACGCTTCAACGCGGTTGGCCGCGCTGCCGACGATAGCGACGGCGTTGACTTCCACGCGGATGCCGGGAAGGTTGAGTTCCTCGCCGATCAGGATGCCGGTGGCGGTGGGGCCGGGGGCGGGGAAGTAGCTGAAGCGGATGTCGTAGGTGCGCTGCCATTCTTCGTAGCTGAGTTCACCGGCGTAGAAGGTGTTGAACTGGACCACATCGCCCATGGTTCCGCCCAGGTTTTCGATAACCCGCTTCAGCGATTCCATGACGGACTTGCACTGGGCCACGATGTCGCCGGGGTTGTTGACGTTGCCGTCCGCGTCGAGGTCCTCCTGGCCGCCCACGTAGATCATGTCCCCCACACGGATGCCGTGGCTGTGGTTGATCTTGAAGTGGCCCGGCACCTGCCAGTGTCCTGGAACCTCTGCGAAGCGTCGTTCGAGGGTGGTCATTTTTCGTTCTCCTTTTGTGGTGATCGTCACTAATCACTACAAGCATGGAACGAAAAACAGGGGTTTGACCGGCCAGCAGAGCGATGTTTGCTGGCGCTGCCGCAAGAGATTCTTTGACTGCCGTTGAGCCCCCGCCTCAACCCACGACGGCGGCACGCGGCAGAGCGCGCGACGGCGGGAGAGTTTTGGGGAACATGCCAAAAGGTGACTAAAAATAGTAACCTTTTGGCATGACTAAGGTTAGCGAACTACGGGAATTCGGAATGGACAGCGGAGGATTCGTGGATACCGAGGCCGCTGTCGCCGTAGGTATGGACCCGAAGTCACTGTCCCGCATGGCCCTGCGCGGACGCCTGACACGAGAGCTTCAGGGCATTTATCGCTTTCCCGAGGTCCCGGTAGATGAGACGACTGAATACCGGCTCGCCTTACTCTGGGCCGGACCGCAAGCCGTCATCGACTCCGAGAGCGTGCTGGTCCTGCTTGGGCTTTGCGACGTGAATCCACGGGAACTGCACGTAGCCGTCCCTCCAGGGGTCCGGGTCCGGCGCAAGGGGAAGGAGCATTACCGCCTTCACCGAGGGAAATTCGACGTTGAGTATCACCGGGGTCTACCGATGGTCTCCGTCCATCAAGCCATCAGCCGGGCTTTGGATCACGGCTTGCGGCACGAACTGGCCCGCCAGGCGATCCGGACCGCGTCCCGCAGGGATTTAATATTGGACTCCGAGGCGTTGGAGCTGCACCGGCATTACGAAATTGGGGGAACGGGGATTTGAAGTACGGGAGCCTGGAGGCGCGAATCAAGCCCGCTAAGACCGCTTCCTCCCTATTGGCAGGCATACGCAATGTGGATACCGGAGAACCAGAGCAAGTAACCACCTGGACCATCGCAGCGAGTGTCCTTCTGGCCGCTCTGCAACGCCAAACGGACACGGATGGTCTGCCAATGGTCCGGCTCAAAGGCGGCGCATACCTTGAGTGGTCGCTGCATCCCGCCGCGCGGGCAACCCAGGACGTCGATACTTTCTTCACTGCGGAGGCTGAACGCTTCGACACGTTTCTCCAGGAAACCCTGGCAGCACCTCTTGGCGATTTCTCGTTTATCGTCAAGTCCCGGGTGGGAGAGATTGATGTTGCCCTGGCGGCCGTAAACCCACGCCGACACGAGATCCAAGTGGTCTTCGCGAGGAAGCTCTTGCGCAAAATCAAGTCGCCCAGAAAGTTCACGCTTGCACCGGCCCCGGCCATGATGACAGGGAACGCGACGTCCTGGATATCTTGCTGCTCAAACGCCATGTCTTCGACGCCGGACGGAAGACCGACGGCTTGGATCGGGCGTGCCAAGACGTCTTCGACACAAGGGCCATCAACGGGGCCATCAACGGTATCGAAACCAAGACGTGGCCCACGGAAATAGTTGTGCATCGGAGCTGGGGCACGGACTTCACCAAACTGGCTGACGATTTGGGGATCGACATCGATCTTGCAACTGCGGTCCGGGAAGTCAACGATTGGCTCCTCCACCTCCGACCGTGACTTTCTCGCCACTTGGGTCGCTGGCAGCCGAATGCTGTGGCCGACGGCGGCACGCGGCTCACGCGGCGGCGGCACCCAGGAGGCTGTGGATTTCATCCAGGACGGCCTTCACGATGGGCCGTTTTGCGTCGCTGCTCCTGGTCACGGTGAGCACCCGGCGTTGAATGCGCGGCTTGTCGAAGGCATGGATACCAACAGGCGCCACCGTGTTGTCGATGGAGAGCGGGGGAAGCAAGGAGATCCCACGGCCCCTGGAGATCGACTCAACCAACAACAGGAGATCGTCCACGATCCACCGGATGTTGGGCTCGAATCCCTCGTTGCGGCACGCGTATCGGACCGCCTGCCCACAAGCACCGACCTCCGGCGTCAGGACCCAATCGGCGTTCTTGAGATCGGTCAACTTCAGTCGCGGCGGCACCACATAGTCAGGCGGGGTGACCAGAACCAGCGGCTCGCTCATGACTTCCCTGGTGACCAAGTAGTCCGGAAAGGCCATGGGCACATTGTCGTAGAGGTCCACGATCGCGATATCCAAGGCACCGTTCAGCAGTTGCTCGATGCTGTCCACTGGTTCCACCACGTTAACGGTCAGCTCGACGTCGGGAACGGTCGCCTCGAGCTTTTCGGCGACCGGGAGCAGCACCGTCCGGGCAAGGGAAGGGATGGACCCTATGCGTACCCTGCCGGCGAGTTCGCCGCTGAGCTGGTCCATCTCTGCCCGGGTAACTTCCAGTAGCCGGACCACCGCCCGCGCGTGCTCCACCAGGATTTCACCGGCACCTGTCAGACCAACACCACGTGATGAGCGGTCCAGGAGCTGGACTCCGGTCTCCCGCTCCAGGATGCTGATCTGCTGGGAAACAGCGGACGACGTGATGCCCAGAACGCGTGCGGCACCGGCCAATGATCCTTGCCGTGCAACCTCACTGAGGAGGCGCAGTCGCGATACATCCGGGAGGGGTTTTTCGGTCATGGTCACATTGTTGCATGATTAGCTATGCTTAAGACGAAGGCGGATGTATCTTAAGTTAAACAACACGCCACCTACGGAACGACGAAGTTCCGAAAATGGCCCCAACACTTCCCAACGTGAAAGGACGCCACGTGGTCACCGTGGAAACGCACCCTCCCCTTACCGGCATCCTCGGCGCCCCCGAATCCGTGGCCCGGAACATCACAGGCACTATCGAAGACCTGAGCACAGACCTCCAGGAGCTCAGCCACGGCATCCATGGAATCGCCGAGGTCGGCTTTGAAGAGCGCCTCTCGGTCGCCTTCGCCGCAGAGTTCCTCCGGTACAGGGGTTATCCGGTCCAAGTGGGCCGCTATGGACTCCGCACCTCCCTCCGCGCCGAGGCAGGTTCCGGCTCGCCCAAGGTAGCCGTCCTCGCCGAATACGACGCCCTCCCCGGCGTGGGCCACGGCTGCGGCCACAATGTGATCTGCGCTGCGGCCGTCGGAGCCTTCCTGGGCGTAGCCGCCCAGGTGCAGGAACTCGGCGGATCCGTGGTGCTCATCGGCACGCCGGCCGAAGAAAACGGCAACGGCAAGGAACTCCTGGCCCGCGCCGGAGCTTTTGACGACATCGACGCCGTGGTGATGCTGCATCCGTTCACGGGCGAATACGAGGTAGCGTCGTTCGCTTCATTGGCGGTCCGGGACGTCGAGGTGACCTTCCACGGCGTCGCCGCCCACGCCTCCTCCGCACCGCACATGGGCCGCAACGCGCTCGACGCCGTGGTCGCCGCGTACCAGGGAATCGCGGCCCTCCGCCAGCACATTCCTGCGACGGACCGCCTTCACTGCCTCATCACCGAGGGAGGCACCGCGGTGAACGTCGTACCGCACCTGGCGAGCGCCGTCGTCGAAATACGTTCCCTGGACCCGGACGGCCTGATCGACATTTCGCAGAAGGTCCAGAACATCCTGGAGGGTGCGGCCCTCATGACCGGAACGCGGCTGGAAACACATTGGGACCCCTTCCCCGCCTATCTTCCCGTGCGCAGCAACAATGCGCTGGCCGCCCGGTACCACGCCCACATGTCCGCGCGCGGCAGAACCATCACCTTGGAGACCGAACTGGTCGGTGGCGGCTGGTCTACGGATCTGGGAAACCTCAGCCTCCGGATCCCGTCCATCCACCCGACCGTGAGCATCTCCCGTGCTACCGCGGTGATGCATACGGTGGAGTTCGGCCAACACTCCATCAGCCCCGCTGGTGACGCCGCCGTGGTGGACGGTGCGGTAGGGCTCGCGCTCACCGTGGCCGACTACCTGGCCGACGCCCGGCTGCGGGAGCAGGTTCGCCTGGACTTCGAGGCCGCGGGCGGAGCCGTTGACGTGGAGCGGTTGCTCACGCCGCCTGCCGGGGAGTAGCCACGGCCATGCTGAATCCCGTCCATTTGCGCACATTGTCCGTAGTCCTCCGGACAGGTTCTTTCGCCGATGCCGCACGCGAAATCGGCTACACGGGCTCCGCTGTTTCGCAGCAGGTAGCCGCTTTGGAACGCGCCGTCCAGGCACCGTTGGTGGAGCGTGACGCCCAGAGTATCCGCCCCACGGAGGCGGCAAAGTTCCTGGCTGCCAGGGCCAACGACATCATCAATGCCCTTGGCGCACTGGAAGACGACATGAAGGGCTTCAGCAAGGGCGACTACGGGCTGCTGCGGCTGGGGAGCTTCAGTACGGCCAGCCAGCGGCTGCTTCCCAGCGGACTCGCCTCCTACCTGCGAAAGCATCCGAACTCGTCCGTGGAATTGGAGGAGAGCAGTCCTGCCGGCCTGGCGGCTATGATCCGGGACTCCACGCTGGATGTCGCGGTGGTCTACCACTACGATCTTGTCCCCCAGAAATGGCCATCGAACGTTGTCGCCACACCGCTCCTGGCCGAGGACTTGGTGCTCCTGCTGCCCGAGGCCCACCGGCTGGCCGGGGCCGACTCCATCACCCTGCAGGACCTGTCAGAAGAAGCCTGGGTCTCCACCAAGGAGGACTCATCCGGCGACGCCTGCCTCAGGCACTTGTGCGCCAGCGGAGGTTTCATGCCACGCATCGCCGTCCGCAGCAACAACTACGACGCCATCCGCGGCATGGTCCGTTCAGGGCTGGGCATTGCGCTGGTTCCAGCGCTGGACCATGTGTCCACGGACAAGACGATTGCCACCAGCATCAGCGGATGCACCGCCCGGCGATATGTTTCGACGCTGCGGCAGAAGTCGCAGGCGGGAATCTCCATCACCAGCATCCTGAACTGCTTGGGGCGCTCGGCCGACAAGCTGGCATGCTCGGCCCCCGGGCTCGTCCGCCAGACGAAGCAGCCGGACGCCCTGGCGCCGGTCGAATACCTGGCCGGCCTCCGCGCGTCGTAATTCATCCCAACTGGCTGGCATTAGTGGTTGTTCTGACGCCCCAAAACAACCACAAATGCCAGTTAGTTGGGTGAGTCGGCTTAGTTCGGTGAGCCGGCTGTGCTTTGCCGCACCACGAGCTCGGGCGTGAAGACCACGGCCCTGTGCTTGGTTCCGCCACTCTCCTGCTCCTCGGCGAGCAATTCAATCGCTGTCCGACCCAGCGCTTCGGTGGGCTGGCGGATGGAGGACAAAGGCACGACGGCGGAGATCGCGAAGTCGATGTCGTCATACCCGATGAGTGCGATGTCCTCCGGGATCCGGACGGTCCGCAGCATGGTCAGCGACTGCATGACGCCAAGGGCCAGGAGGTCGTTGGAGCTGAAGATGGCTTCGGGCCTTTCTTCCGGCGAACGCTCCACCAGCTTGTTGCCCACTTGCCGACCGGCCAAGACTGTCTGCCCGGCGGAGTCGAGGACCTCGAGGGCGGCGCCGGGAACTTCGGCAACTGCACGCTGCGCGCCCTTGAGTCGGTGCGCCACCTGGCGGATCGAAGGGGTGCCAACGAAAGCCAGACGACGGCGGCCCGTGTCCAGCAGGTGCTTGGCGGCCAGGTATCCCCCGGCGTCGTCATCAACGGAGACCGAACTGCAGCGATCCTCATCTGCGAGTTGGTCCACGAGCACTGTGGGGACGCCACGTTCACGAAGGGTGTCGATCCGTTCGGTCACATCGCCTACGGGCGAAATGAGCAGGCCTTGAACACGCTGTTCCTGGAACAGGTCCATGTAGTGCGCCTCGCGGGAGGTGTCCTGCCCGCTGTCCCCCACCAGCACCACGCTGCCCAACGCAGCGGCGGCATCCTCAGCAGCACGGGCCACGGAGGAGAAGAAGGGGTTTCCGACGTCCAGCACGATGAGGCCGATGGTCCTGCTCTGGCCAGCACGGAGCTGGCGGGCAGCATCGTTGCGCACGAAGCCGAGTTCGGCGATGGATTGGAGGACGCGTTCCTTGGTCCGCTGCGAAACGCGGTCCGGGTAATTCAGTACGTTGGAAACAGTCCCCACGGCTACCTGGGCATGGGTGGCAACGTCTTTGATGCTTGCTGTCTGCGACATGCTTTCCGATCTCCGTTGGCTGACGTCAATGTGCTGGAAACGCCTTGACACCCTCCCGTTTCCGAGGGTAATTTGAATCGTAACAAATGAAACGATTCAAAGACGAGTAACACTGGAGATCCGCACATGAGGGTTTGTTTCCGCTCTTCAGTCCAGCCGGAACTGATGGCCGAGTACAAGCAACGCCACGCCGCAGTATGGCCGGAAATGCTGACAGCACTGAAGGACGCAGGGTGGAACAACTATTCACTGTTCCTCGCTCCTGACGGCCAGCTGATCGGCTACTTGGAGTGCGAAGACTACGCAGCCGCGCAGGCCCGCATGGCCCTGACGGACGTCAACGCACGCTGGCAGGCCGAGATGGCCACCCTGTTCGCGAACAGCGACCTCCCGCCAGACCAGGGCTTCGAACTCGTCGAGGAAGTTTTCAACCTTGAGGACCAACTGACCGCCGCGGGCACCGTCACGGACGCCGCAGCCATACCACTTAAAGACACAGCCGCCAACGAGTACCCAAAGGAACAAGCATGAACACCACAGAATCGGCCCTGGGCCGTCTCGGGGAACTGGCCATTGAAGTGCCGTCCTGGGCCTACGGAAACTCCGGGACCCGGTTCAAGGTTTTCGGCACCCCGGGCACACCGCGCACCGTCCAGGAAAAGATCGCCGACGCCGCCAAGGTCCACGAGCTCACCGGCTTGGCCCCCACGGTTGCCCTGCACATCCCGTGGGACAAGGTGGATGACTACGCCGCCCTCCGCGAATACGCTGCGGGCCTTGGCGTTGGGCTGGGGACCATCAACTCCAACACGTTCCAGGATGACGAGTACAAGTTCGGTTCCCTGACCTCGTCCAACGAGTCCGTGCGCCGCCGCGCGATCGACCACCACCTGGAGTGCATCGAGATCATGCATGCCACCGGGTCCAAGGACTTGAAGATCTGGCTCGCTGACGGCACCAACTACCCGGGCCAGGACGACATCCGCGGCCGCCAGGACCGCCTGGCGGAGTCCCTCCAGGAAATCTACGCGGGCCTGGGCGATGAGCAGCGCCTGGTCCTTGAGTACAAGTTCTTCGAGCCGGCTTTTTATCACACCGATGTTCCGGACTGGGGCACGTCCTACGCCCAGACCCTGGCCCTCGGCGAGAAGGCCTTTGTCTGCCTGGACACCGGCCACCACGCCCCGGGCACCAACATCGAGTTCATCGTGATGCAGCTCCTGCGCCTGGGCAAGCTGGGTTCGTTCGACTTCAACTCCCGCTTCTACGCCGATGACGACCTGATTGTTGGCGCAGCCGATCCGTTCCAACTGTTCCGCATCATGCACGAGGTCATCCGCGGCGGCGGTTTCGGCAAGTCGTCAGGAAAAGAGTCCGGCGTCGCGCTGATGCTGGACCAGTGCCACAACCTGGAAGAGAAGATCCCGGGCCAGATCCGCTCGGTGCTGAACGTCCAGGAAATGACGGCCCGCGCCCTGCTCGTGGACACCGCCGCCCTCAGCGAAGCCCAGCGTGCCGGGGATGTCCTGACCGCCAACGGCATCTTCAACGATGCCTTCTACACCGATGTCCGCCCGGTCCTGGCCGAGTGGCGCGAATCCCGCGGCCTGCCCGCCGACCCGATGGCCGCCTACAAAGCCAGCGGATACCAGAAGAAGATCAACGAGGACCGCGCAGGCGGCCAGCAAGCCGGATGGGGCGCCTAAAAAGATGACCACTGTTGAAGAACTGATCTCCCGTTCCAACCGCCTCGGTGCGGACAAGCGGAACACCAACTTCGCCGGCGGCAACACCTCCGCCAAGGGCACCGAGAAGGATCCGGTCACCGGCCAGGACGTCGAGCTCCTCTGGGTCAAGGGCTCCGGCGGCGACCTCGGCACCCTCAAGGCCGAGAACCTCGCAGTACTCCGGCTGGACCGCCTGCAGGCACTCAAGTCCGTTTACCCCGGCGTCGAGCGTGAAGACGAAATGGTGGCCGCCTTCGATTACTGCCTGCACGGCAAGGGCGGCGCGGCTCCCTCGATCGATACCGCCATGCATGGCCTGGTGGACGCAGCTCACGTTGACCATCTGCACCCGGACTCCGGCATCGCGATTGCGACTGCAGTGGACGGCGAAGCCCTGACCTCAAAGGTCTTCGGCGACAAAGTGGTGTGGGTTCCGTGGCGTCGTCCCGGTTTCCAGCTGGGCTTGGACATCGCCGCGATCAAGGAAGCCAACCCGCAGGCCATCGGCACCATCCTGGGCGGCCACGGCATCACCGCGTGGGGCGCCACGTCCGAGGAGGCCGAGGCCAACTCCCTGTGGATCATCGATACGGCTGAGAGCTACATCCAGGACAACGGCAAGACCGAGCCCTTCGGCGCCCAGCTCCCCGGCTATGGCGCCCTCCCCGAGGCTGAACGGCGGGCAAAGGCAGCCGCCCTTGCTCCCGTGATCCGCGGCCTGGCCTCCACGGACAAACCGCAGCTGGGGCACTTCAGTGATGACGCCGTCGTTCTTGAATTCCTTGCCGCCGAAGAGCACCCGCGCCTCGGCGCGCTGGGCACGTCCTGCCCGGACCACTTCCTGCGCACCAAGGTCAAGCCGCTGGTCCTGGACCTCCCGGCCGATGCCTCGATCGACGACTCAGTGGCCCGGCTCAAGGAACTGCACGCCGCGTACCGCGAGGACTACCAGGCGTACTACGACCGTCATGCTGACGAGAACAGCCCGGCATTGCGTGGCGCTGACCCGGCCATCGTGCTGGTACCAGGCGTTGGCATGTTCTCCTTCGGCAAGGACAAACAGACCGCACGCGTGGCCGGCGAGTTCTACACCAACGCCATCAACGTGATGCGCGGCGCCGAGGCCATCTCCACGTACGCCCCGATCGAGGAATCCGAAAAGTTCCGCATCGAATACTGGGCGCTGGAAGAAGCCAAGCTCGCCCGGATGCCCAAGCCCAAATCTCACGCCACCCGCATCGCGCTGGTGACCGGTGCGGCGTCGGGTATTGGCAAGGCGATCGCCACCCGTTTGGCGTCCGACGGCGCGTGCGTGGTCATTGCCGACCTGAACCTTGAGAACGCCCAAAAGGTCGCCGATGAACTGGGCGGATCCGACGTCGCCATCGGCGTCCAGGCCGACGTGACCGACGAAGCCCAGATCGCCGCCGCGATCGCCGAAGCCGTGCTCGCATTCGGTGGCCTGGACCTGGTGGTCAACAACGCCGGCCTTTCCATCTCCAAGCCGTTGCTGGAGACCACCGAGAAGGACTGGGATCTCCAGCACAACGTCATGGCCAAGGGCTCGTTCCTGGTGTCAAAGGCCGCGGCCAAGGTGATGATCGACCAGGGCTTGGGCGGGGACATCATCTACATCTCCTCCAAGAACTCCGTGTTCGCCGGCCCGAACAACATCGCCTACTCCGCCACCAAGGCAGACCAAGCGCACCAGGTCCGCCTGCTCGCCGCTGAACTGGGCGAGTACGGCGTCCGCGTCAACGGCATCAACCCCGATGGCGTGGTCCGCGGCTCCGGCATCTTCGCCGGCGGCTGGGGTGCCAAGCGCGCCGCTGTGTATGGCGTGGACGAGCAGGAACTGGGCAAGTACTACGCTCAGCGCACGCTCCTCAAGCGCGAAGTCCTCCCGGAACACGTCGCCAACGCCGCGTCCGTGCTCACCAGCAACGAGCTCTCCCACACCACCGGCCTCCACATCCCAGTGGACGCCGGCGTGGCAGCCGCCTTCCTGCGCTAGGACCGGACAGTGACCAACGGAACCGCCACGGACACCGCCCCGGCACACGCCGGGGCGGTGTCCGCCCACAACGTGTTTGCCGCCATCGACATCGGAGCCTCCTCCGGCCGCGTCATGCTGGGCCGCTTCTCCTCCGCATCCGGCGTCTCCCTCGAGACCATTCACCGCTTCCCCAACGGCGTCATAGAGCTCGACGGCGGCCTCCACTGGGACTTCGACGCACTGTTCGCTGAGGTGCTCAAGGGTCTGGCAGCTGCAGCCTCGCGTGCGCAAGAAAACGGCGAGCGCATCGTCAGCATCGGCATAGACACCTGGGCGGTGGACTACGGACTGGTGAACGACGCCGGCCAGCTGACCTCGGTGCCGTACAGCTACCGGGACGAGCGCAGCAGGGTGACCGTGGAGCGTGTACATGCAGCGATCCCTCCGGAAAAGCTGTACGCCACCACCGGCTTGCAGTATCTGCAATTCAACACGATTTACCAGCTCGCGGCCGAACCGAAACTGGACGGGGTCCAGGCTCTCCTGATCCCGGACCTGATCGCGTTCCTGCTCACGGGGGTACGTCGAACCGAGGCCACCAATGCCTCCACCACGGGGCTCTTTGATGCCGTCAAGGGCGAGTGGGCCACGGAATTCCTAGATGCCCTGGGCCTGCCGAGGAATATCTTCCCGCCGCTCATCCAGCCCGGCGAAACGGTGGGCACGCTCCTTCCGGCGATCCTTGAGCAAACTGGCCTGCCCGCTGACACCACGGTGGTGGCGGTTGGCTCGCACGACACCGCCTCGGCCGTGGCAGCCGTCCCCGCGCTAGACCAGGATTTCGCCTATATCTCCTCCGGCACGTGGTCACTGGTGGGCGTGGAACTCCCCCAGCCGGTCCTCACGGAAACCAGCCGCAAAGCCAACTTCACCAACGAACGTGGAGTGGACGGAACCATCCGCTACCTTCGCAACGTCGGCGGTCTGTGGCTGCTCAGCGAATGCCAAAGGGCATGGGCCGCCGAAGGCTACTCACAGGCTCTGACCGCCTTGCTCGATTCCGCGGCGGCACTACCTGCCGGCGGACCGCAGATCAACGCCGACGACCCCCGTTTCACGGCTCCGGACAACATGCCGGACCGGATCCGGGCAGCCGTGCGAAACACCGGTGCCGTGCTCGCGGACCGGCCTGCCGCCGTCGTGCGTTGCATCATGGACAGCCTCGCTGCCGGTTACGCTCGAACATTGGCCGACGCCGAGCGGCTCACGGGTAGAAGCACCAGCATGGTGCACATCGTTGGCGGCGGTTCGCAAAACCGGCTCCTGTGCCAGCTCACCGCGGATGCGACGGGCAAACCCGTGATCGCGGGACCCGTTGAAGCGACAGCGCAGGGCAATGTCCTGGTCCAGGCGCGGGCTGCTGGATTGGTTGGAGGCGGGCTGGCTGAGCTGCGCGAACTCGTGGCCGCGGGAACAGAGTTGGAGAGGTACGAGCCAGCTGAACGTCTGGTACGTCACAGCGCCGGATGAGGGTCCCGCGCTAAACTGATCGCATTATGATCCGCACAATGTTCAAGTCCAAGATCCACCGCGCCACGGTGACCCATGCCGACCTCCACTACGTCGGTTCGGTCACCGTTGACCTGGACCTGCTGGACGCGGCCGACATCCTTCCCGGTGAACTCGTGTCCATTGTGGACGTCACCAACGGCGCCCGGCTGGAAACGTACACCATCGCCGGCGAGCGCGGTTCCGGCGTGATCGGGATCAATGGTGCGGCGGCCCATCAGGTCCATGTGGGCGATCTCGTCATCCTCATCACGTACGCCGAGATGACCACGGAAGAGGCCAGGGCGTACCAGCCCAAGGTTGTCCACGTCGGCAAGGACAACAAGATCACGCAGCTCGGCAACGATCCCGCCGAGGCACACACTCCCGGGCTGATGCGCCCGCCCCATGCACTGAGCAACGCGGCGCACCTCAGCTGAGGCTCCACAGCAACGCTCGACGCCGGCACTCACCAGAGTGCCGGCGTCGAGCGCGTTAAGGGAGTCCATATGACGGAACTGTCGCGAGAAAACGCTTACTCACTAGAGGAATGTGGCTAGGCTGTACCTCGTGATCCAACGATTCCCCGCCCGTACGCTCCCATGATCGGCGTCCTGTCCGGGTTTTTTGTTGTCTGGGCCATCATCCTGGTGGGCATGTTCGTTGGTCGTCGCGGGATCCTGGGTGAGAACGCGCGCTCGGTCCTGAGTTCCCTGACCTTCTTCGTGGCCAGCCCCGCGCTCCTGTTCGAGACGTTGAGCAAAGCCAAACTGCACGATGTCTTTGCGGCCCCGCTCTTGGTCACTGCAGTGGGCGCCATCATCACGGGCCTGCTGTTTTTCCTGATCGTGAAGTTCTGGCTGAAGCGCACCATGCCCGAGGCACTCATGTCCTCGATGAGTGCTTCGCTGGCCAACTCCGCGAACCTGGGTATCCCCATTGCCGTGTTTGTCCTGGGTGACGCGAGCTATGTGGCTCCGCTGCTGATCTTCCAGCTGGCTTTCTTCACTCCGATGTACCTGATGGCCCTCGACGCCAGCACCAGCACGCACCGCACCACTCCCCTGCGCTTCCTGCTGATGATCGTGAAGAATCCCATGATCGTGGGCTCGGCGCTGGGCCTGCTGGTGGCCGGTACTGGTTTTCAGGTGCCCGCCCTGGTCCTGGAGCCGATTCACCTGATCGGCGGGGCGGCGATTCCAGCCATGCTGATGGCTTTCGGCATGAGCCTGAACGGGTCCAAGCCGTTGCAGAAAGCTGCGGGACGTAGGTTGGACACGCTGTTGGCCAGCGGGTTCAAGCTATTCGTGCACCCCTTGATCGCTTACCTGTTTGCCCACTTTGCACTGGGGATGGACGGTCATGCACTGTTCGCCGTGGTGGTGACGTCCGCACTGCCCACCGCCCAGAATGTGTTCGTCGCGGCCACCCGGTATCGTGCGGGAATCACCGTGGCCAAGGACACCGTGCTCATCACCACGATCGTGGCCGTGCCCGCAATGATCGCCGTCGCCCTGCTGCTCGCCTAACCCCCCGGTTACTCCACGTCGGCGCTGGACAGGTAGTAGTCCAGGAGCTGCGCGCAGCGGATGAAACCCAGGTGCGAGTAAGCCTGGGGATGGTTGCCCAAGTGTGTTTCGGTGCCGGGATCGTACTCCTCGGGGAGCAATCCGGTGGGACCGAACAACGCCACCAACTGGTTGAACAACTCCAGCGCATCATCCAAACGGCCAACCGCAAGGTACGCCTCGATCAGCCACGTGGTGCAGATGTGGAAGCCGCCCTCCAAACCCGGCAGGCCGTCGTCGTACCTGTACCTGAAAACGGTAGGCCCGACGCGCAACTCGCGTTCCACAGCCGTCACGGTGTCCAGGAACCGTTGGTCCTGGACGTCCAGCAGGCCGGACAAGCCGATGTGCAGCACTGCGGCGTCCAGGTCCGGGCTGTCGTAGGCCACGGTGTACGAAGCAGCGGACGAATCCCAACCCTCGCGGAGCACTTCCTCGCGGATGGTGCGGGCAGTCGGCGCCCAATCCCCATGCGGCGCGCGCCCGTGCAAGGCCGCTGTGCGCAGGGCCCGGTCCAGAGTGACCCAACACATGACCTTGGTGTAGACGTGGTGCCGTGGTGGTCGCCGGGCTTCCCAGATCCCGTGATCGGGCTCGTGCCAGCGCGCCAGGACCGCGTGCGCCATCTGCTCCATGAGGAACCAATGGTCATCGGGCAGGTAACCACGCCGCTCGGCCAGATCGTGAATCAACTCGGCAATGGGCCCGAAGACGTCCAGCTGCACTTGGTGGTCCGCAGCGTTTCCGATCCGCACCGGCCGCGAGCCCGCATAACCAGGCAGGCTCTCCACAATGGCTTCCGTGGACAGCGGCGCGCCCGTCACTGAGTAGAGGGGGTGGAGCCATTCCGGCCCGGGCGCGTTCTCCAGGATGCGGCCCAGCCAGCCCAGGAAACCGTCGGCCTCTTCCGTGGATCCCAGAGAGACCAGGGAATTCACGGTCATGGACCCGTCCCGCAGCCAGCAATACCGGTAGTCCCAGTTGCGGGTCCCGCCGATCCCCTCCGGCAGCGATGTTGTGGGCGCGGCCAGGACAGCCCCGGTAGGCTCATGCACCAGCGACTTCAGCACCAGCGCGGAACGCCGGACCAGCGACGTTTTGATGGTGGGCAGCTGCAGCGCCTTGACCCACTCCCGCGCAACCTGCCCGACGGCGGCACGCCGGTGGGGCTCCCCGTCCGGGTCCGCGGGCGGCGGCTCGGTGTCACCGCACCGCAGGTTCAGGACTACGGGTCCGAGATGAAGGGGCACTTCAGCGGTTGCCGTGGCATGGCGGCTGTCGCTGACGATCTGGAACGAAACGCCGGGCGCCGAGAGAATGATCGGATCCGAGGTCCCCACCACATGGACTTCGTCGCCACGGATTTCCATGCTGAACGGCGCGTTGGCATAGTCCGGCCGGGGCGCGAAAATGATGCGGGCGGCACCCGTCCCCGACAGAACCCTGACCAGGCTGGTGATCCCTTCCGGGGCAGGCTCCAGGTAGTCGGTGACGGTGACATCGGCCCAACGGGTTTCCACGATCATGGTGTAATCCACATAGCGCTGCGCCAGGACCTGCGACGGTTTCACTGGCTCAATGCTGAAATGCCCTGCGGGATCACCGCCAAGAATATGCGCGAACAACGACCCCGAGTCCGGCAATGGATGGCTCATCCAACAGACCTTCGCATCAGGGGTGAGCAAGGCCGTAGAGGTCCCGTTGCCGATCATCGAGTGCCGCTCCAGCCCCACCGCGTCCTCGCCGAACAGCCACGCTCGCCGCAGTTCGAACAGCAAAGCCAGCACGCGCGCAAAGGATTCCGGGTCCGGGATGGTGTGGGCCGCCGTCGTATCCCCTGGACCGACGTGCAGGCCCAGGTCCGGCCCGCGCAGGGTGGCGAGCGCGCGTTCATCGCTTTCAGCATCGCCGGCGTAGAGTGCGGCGCTGACGCCCAGGCGGGACCGGAGCTGCTCCAGCGCCTGGCCCTTTGCCGGTTCCTCCACGGTCAGGTCCAGCACCGAACCGTCAATGATGAAATAGAGACCGTACTCAATGGCGATCTGGTGCGACCGGAAGATCACGCGCTCCACTACTTCCGGTGTGGCGGGCCGCGTGTGAACGGCAACGCCGGTGGGCTTGCGCATGATCCTGATGCCCTTTTCAAAGGCGACGGCCTCGGTGAGCGCGGTAGCAACCTGTTGGAGCAGCGTGTCCGTGGCCAGGGACAAGTTGTACGCGTAGCCCATGTCGAACTCCACCCCGTGGGAGCCCACCAGATGGACTTCAGCGGGCAACCTGGACACGGCTGCGAGGTCCCGCAGAGACCGTCCGGAAATGATGGCCGTGTGCGTATTGGGCAGTGCGGCGAGCGCCCGGAGCGCCACGGCCGCACTGTCCAAGGGCAGTGTTTCCGTGGACACCCCTTCAGCGGAGCACAGGGTGCCACCGTAATTGCAGGCCACCAGCAGGCCGGGCACACGGGACAGGACCTTAAGGTCGGCAAGCAACTGCGGGGTGATTCCGTGGTCCGCGTCCGACTGTACGAAAGTCCGCAACAGTCCAAGGGGCAGCGACTTCATGAGAAGTGCAGAGGCCGCGACTGACTGGTTCAGGGGTGTAGGCATGGCGGATCCTTCCGATGCGGATAGCTACAGTTTCCGCCCGGCCGGTTTCGCTTGTATACCTCTAAGGTTGCGAATGTGTTAATGCATCAGGCGGGAACAAGTCCGGCGACCTCTGCCACGAGCTCCACGGACCGCAGCCGTTCCTCCGTGCCGATGCTTTGGTGCGCCACAATCAGTTCATCGGCGTCAGCGTGCTTGGTGAACTCATCAAGGTAATCGCGAACCACGTCCTTGGTTCCCACGGCCGAGAACTTCATCATCTGGGCGATGTGCTGGCCCTGCGGGGAATCGAGCACCATATCCGCTTCGTCGTCCGTGAACTCACGGCCGCCGCCGAAGAACAGGGACACTCGGGCCCTCTTCACGGCGAGGTGGATGGCCTGCGCTTCGGCGTTGCTGTCCGCCGCGGTGACGTTGACGCCGGCAATGACGTGGGGCTCCGACAACTGCGCAGAGGGCTTGAAGTCGCGGCGGTAGATGGCCACGGCGTCCTGCAGCGCGGCCGGTGCGAAATGCGAGGCGAACGCGTACGGGAGCCCGAATTGGGCGGCCAACTGCGCGCCGAACAGCGAGGATCCCAGGATGTACAGCGGCACGTTGGTGCCCTTGCCCGGCGTCGCTTCCACGCCCTGGATGCGCGTGGGCCCGGTGAGGTAGCCCTGCAGCTCCAGGACGTCCTGCGGGAATGCGTCTGAGGACATATGGTCGCGGCGCAGCGCACGCATGGTGTTCTGGTCGCTTCCCGGGGCCCGGCCCAGGCCGAGGTCGATCCGCCCCGGGTGCAGCGTCTCCAGCGTGCCGAACTGCTCGGCGATGGTCAGGGGCGAATGATTGGGCAGCATGACGCCGCCGGCGCCGAGCCGGATGGTGTTGGTGTGCGCGGCGACGTGGGCAATCAGAACGCTCGTGGCCGAGGAAGCAATGGCGGACATGTTGTGGTGCTCGGCGTACCAAACACGGCGGTAGCCGAGCTCCTCGGCCTTCTGCGCCATGGCGACGCTGCCCGCGAGGCTTTCCGCCACCGTCTGGCCCTTTCCGATGGTTGCCAGGTCGAGGATGGAAAGAGGAACAGTCACGGGAGAGGCCTTTCGGTACGTTTCGCGGTGCCCGCGCGTTTGGTTGCGGGGCACTCTAGCGACAACGACGACGACACCGGGCTTATTTCTGTGAGTTGCGTCGCGCGATGCCTCCGCGGGCGTTTTGTGACACCGTTCGACGCCCGATTAACCGCCGTGACCCCCCATATCCCCGCGTTTCAGAGCGCTTTGACCGCCTCCCGAGGGCTGCCGGATAGTTGCAGCCACAACCACGCATCAGACTTCCCGTTTCGGGCAACCCAAGGAGTACACATGGCACGTTTTGCAGCCAAAACCGGCGTGACCGCGGCGCTGGCCGCCACCGCCCTGCTGGGGCTCGCGGCCTGCTCGGACCCGGGCGCGACGGCGGCGACCGCCCCGCAGGGGTCGGCTAGCGCGAACGCGTCTTCCAGCTCCTCCACCAAGGAATTCAACCTGACGCCGCAGCAGGACCGCATCAAGGTGGCGGTGGACGCTGCCGCTGCCGCGAAGGTTCCGGACGCCATCAAAGCGGACGGCAAGCTCACAGTTGTAACCACCGGCGGCGCTGCTCCCCTGAGCCTCTTCGCGACCGACAACAAGACCCTCATCGGCAGCGAAGTGGACATCGCCTACGCAGTAGGTGAGACGCTCGGGCTGCAGGTTGAGGTGCTCCCGGTCGCTTGGGCTGACTGGCCCCTCGGCGTCGAATCGGGCAAGTACGAGGCCGTCCTTTCCAACGTGACGGTCACGGAAGCACGCAAGGAGAAGTTCGACTTCGCCACTTACCGCAACGACCTCTTGGGCTTCTACGCAAAGAGCGATTCCGATATTGGCGAGATCAAGGAAGCCAAGGACGTCGCCGGAAAGAGGATCGTTGTCGGCTCGGGCACCAACCAGGAAGCCATTCTGGTTCGCTGGGACGAAGAGAACAAGAAGAACGGCCTGAAGCCGGTTGACTTCCAGTATTACGACGACGACTCTGCCTCCCAGCTCGCCCTCCAGTCGGGCCGTGCGGACCTGACGTTCGGGCCCAACGCTTCGGCAGCCTACAAGGCGGCCAAGGACGGAAAGACCAAGGAGGTGGGCACGCTGGCCGGCGGCTGGCCGTTGAAGGCCGAGATCGCGTTCACCACCAAGAAGGACAACGGCTTGGCCGTAGCGGCGCAGGCTGCACTGAACACGCTCATCAAGGATGGCAACTACGGCAAGATCCTGGACCGCTGGGGACTCGCCTCCGAGGCCATTCCGTCGTCCGAACTGAACCCGGCAGGCCTGCCCAAGAAGTAGGACGCCGCAGTGGCAGGGCAGACCTGCCGACGCCGAATCCCCGCCGGACACCAGCCGGCGGGGATTCTTGCGTGCGGCTAGAAGTGTGCGGGGTCGGTGTTGGCGCCGCAGAGAATGACCGCCACCGTTTCGCCGTCGTGGGGTTTGTATGCTCCCGAGAGCAGCGCCGCGTAGGCTGCTGCGGCCCCGTGCTCCACCACGATGCGGTGCTTCTCCCACAGGGCGCGCCGGGCTTTGACGATGTCATCATCGGTCACCAGCACGCTCTGGACACCCGTGCGGCGGGCGACGCCGAAGCCGATCTCGCCAATCCGCCGGGCGCCAAGTGAATCAGCGGCAATTCCGGAGACGGCCACATCCACCGGTTCGCCTTGCGCCAAGGCAGTATGCAGGGTGGGGACCGTCTCCGGTTCAACGCCCACTACGTGTGCCCTGCCCTCGGTGGCTGCCGCGATGCCTCCCATCAACCCGCCGCCGCCGACAGCAACAAGGATGGTGTCGACGTCGGGCAGTTCATCCAGGAGCTCAAGGCCCACCCCTCCGGCTCCGGCGACGATTTCGGGCTGGTCGTAGGCGTGGCAATAGACCGCGCCCTTCTCCTCGGCGAAGCGGACTGCCGCCGCGTAGGCCTCTGCGTATTCGGCGCCTCCTTGGACCACCCGGGCGCCGATGGCATAGAGCTTATGGACCTTGTTGGCCGGCGCCGACTCAGGAACGAAGACCGTTGCGGGCACTCCGAGCTTGGCGGCGGCGTAGGCGTTGGCCAGGCCGGCGTTGCCACCGGAGGCCACCACGATCCCGACTTCGGGGTCCAGCTCGCCGTTCTCCTTCGCCGTGAGAAGGCGGTTGAACGCACCACGGGCCTTGAACGAACCCGTGTGCTGCATGTACTCGCATTTGAACCAGAGGTGATAGGGCTCCAGATTGCCGCTCTCGGCCAAAGGCGTATGGCGGACCCAGCCTGATGTCCGTGCGTATGCGGCTTCTACTTCTTCGCGTGTGACCATCGTGGCGGCACCTTTCGTCCGTTTCATCCTATGGTTCCAAAGCCAGGCGGACGGAATAGGCTTGTTCCCATGCCCGACTTCATTCTCCGTCAGTGCGTGGCCTCCGATGCCGCATGGATCGCCGAGCTCAGGGCCGTGGTGATGCGCCCGGACCTCGAACGGCTTGGGCGCTGGGATCCCGTGCGCGTCCGCGAGCGTTTCCTGAACGCTTTCCAACCCGAGCACACCTCGGTGATCCATACCGACGGCGTGGACGCCGGAGTGATCGCAGTTCGCCCCGAACCGGATGCGCGGTGGATCGAACATTTCTTCGTGGCCCCGGCGCATCAGGGCAAAGGACTGGGCGCCGCGGTGCTCCGGCAGGTCATGGCGGCCTCCGTGGACAGGCGTCCGTTCCGACTGGACGTGCTCCAAGGAAGTGCTGCACGGCGCCTCTACGAACGGCATGGCTTCGTGCTGGAATCCGAGGACCCCATCGACGTCTTCATGGTTGCGCCCGCGGCCTCCTGACCTGCCCCACGAAATACGGTAATCTCAGCAAACACCACGCGGCTTTGACGCGATACTTCCGGGGGGAAACAAATGGGGCTGTTTCGAGCGCGCACGTTGAGCTTTGCGACCGCTGCGGCAATTGCTTTGGCGGCCGGGCTTCTTGCCCCGGGAACGGCCACCGCGGCCTCGCAGCCAAAACCGATCATCGACGGCGTCCCGTACGTGGGCTCCGAGATGCGCCGGCAGTACAACTACGACTACTGGGGCTGTGAGCACACCGAGGGCACCACGGACGGCATCACCCTGGAATGGATCCGGGACGGCCAACCGCTGCCGGCCGAGAGGCAGGGCGAAACGCTCCGGATACTGCCCGAGGACCAAGGCAGCCGGATCGCGGTGCGGGTCCATCCATCGACTCCGGGTGAATCCGGGTGCCCTTCCGGCACACAGTTGAGCGCGGAAACCCAGCCCATCAAAGCTTCCAGCAGGGCCATGGGCTGGACGGGGCGCGGCAACTTCGAACCACTGGCACGCACCCACGACGGCCGCCTGGTCCTCTACCCGCGGACTTACACCTACTACAAGGGCGCCTGCGAGGGCCCATGCCCCGCCTACTGGGGTTCGTGGGACGAACCCCGCGAGGTCGGGGCGGGTTGGAACATCTTCAACATCGTGTTCTCACCCGGCGATTTTGACGGCGACGGCTTCAACGACCTCCTGGCCAGGAACTCTGCGGGCGGCCTGTTCCTCTATCCGGGGGACGGCGATGGCGGCTGGCTGGAAACCCGGCAGGTGGGCTCCGGTTGGAATATGTTCGACTCGATTGTTGGCCCCGGGGATTTCAACGGCGATGGCACCAACGATGTCCTGGCACGCAACGCCGCCGGTGATCTTTTCCTCTACCCCGGCGACGGCAACGGCGGCTGGCTCACCCCGTCCAAGGTGGGCTGGGGCTGGCAGGTCATGAACAAGCTCGTTACCGGTGGTGACATGAACGGTGACGGCACGGTGGAGATCTTCGCCCGTGACAACGGCGGCTACCTTCACCTGTACCCCAGCGATGGCCAAGGTGGCTGGCGTGCGCCGGTAGTCGTCGGTGGAGGATGGGACGCGTTCTCCCAAATCGCTGGGTTTGGCAGCTCCGGCCACTCGAAATACAGCGAACTCTCCGCCGTCGACCAGAACGGATACCTCCTTAGCTACACAACCGGTGCTGCCACCACAGGCATGTATGGCCCCTACGGTCCTATCGGGAACGGTTGGGATGTGTTCCGGGAACTGCTCTAGCCTTCCAACAGCTAGAGCGGCTGCCCCCACACGGACAGCTGGAGCCTGATGGTCCCGCGCGAAACGTCGACGACGGCGGCACTCGCCTTCCCGCCGTCGGGCGCCGGCGATGCTGTGTGATTCTGCTGGATCAATCCCTGGCACTGGGGTCGGCTCCCGCGTGGTTCCGGGTCCTGTCCTTTGCGACGAAGGATTGATCCAGCAAAACGGAGTACGTTCATCAGACTTGCACCGACTCGTCGGAGCGAACGGGCGTCTCCAGCCCCAGGTTTTCGCGCAGCGTGGTCCCGCGGTATTCCGTGGGGTAGACGCCGCGTTCCTGGAGCTCGGGCACCAGGTGGTTCACGATGTCGTCCAGGCCGGTGGGGATGAGCCACGGCGAGATGTTGAAGCCGTCCACAGCCCCGACCCGTGCGAATTCGGCCAAGTGATCCGCTACGGCCGTGTACGAGCCGGTGAACGTGGCATCGATACGTGCGGTCTTCGACGTCACGAACTGGCGGATGGAAAGGCCCTTGTCCTTGGCCTCGGCCCTCCACTGATCAGCGAGCTGACGGGCTTTGGCGCCGTGGAAGCCGCTGCCGCGGGTCTCGGACGTTTCCTCCACCACGGGGTCGATCTCCGGGAGGGGACCATCCGGGTCATAGGACGAGAGCTCGCGGCCCCAGAACTGTTCCAGGTACGCGATGGCCTGCTGCGGGCCAATCTGCAGGCTGCGGACCCAGGCCTTCTTCTCCTGCGCTTCCTGGTCGGTGGCGGCCAGGATGAACTCGCTGGCCGGCATGATCTGCACGGCGTTTGCTCCTCGACCTGCCGCCACGGAGCGAGCCACGATGTCGCGGCGGAACTCCACGGCGTCGTCGAACTTGGGGTGGGCGGAGAAGATCACGTCAGCCTGTCGGGCAGCGAAGTCGCGGCCCTCCGGTGAGTCGCCGGCTTGGAAGAGGACGGGACGGTACTGGGCGCTCCGCGGCAAGCGGGGTGTGACGTCCACGGTGTAGTGCTGGCCTTCGTGCAGCACTCGGCGGGCCGGGCCTGAAGGAGTCTCCCACGAGTCCCAGATGCGCTTGGCGGTCTCAACAAACGCTTCGGCGTGCTTGTAGCGGTCCGCGTGGTCGAGGTAGCCGCCGCGCCGGAAGTTGGCGCCGGTCCAGGCGTTGTCCGTGGTCACCACGTTCCAGGCAGCCCGTCCACCGGAGATCAGGTCCAGGGAGGCCAAGCGGTGCGCCAGGTCCGCGGGGTCGTTGTACGTGGTGTTCTGCGTGGCGACCAGGCCGATGTTCGTGGTCACAGCGGCCAAGGCAGCAAGCATGGTCTGCGCATCGGGCCTGCCCACAACATCCAAGGCGTGCGGACGGCCAAGGTGTTCACGCAAACGGAGGCCTTCGCCCAGGAAGAATGCTGCGAACTTTCCGCGCTCGGCGGTCTGCACGATGTGCCGGAAGGATTCGAAATCCGTCTGCGAGCCCGCTTCGGCTGCCTTCCAGATGGTGCCGGAGTTGACGCCCTGGAAGAAGATCCCAAACTGGATCTGACCACTCGGCTGGAAAATAGCACGGTTGTGCTGTGTCATTGTGTTCCCTTACTTTCCAGCGCCAACGGCGGTGGGCACAGAAGTCGTATAGCGGTTCTCCGCCGGCCCGAGGCCCAGCAAATCCCGGAACGTGCCGTCTTGGACGGGCGCACGCAAGGCACCGCGGCGGCGCAGTTCGGGCAGGACCAGGCGGGAAAACTCACCCAGTTCCACATCCACGGCAGCCGGGTGGAGGCGGACGCCGTCGGCCTCTTGAAGAAGCGAGGTCAGCAACTCGGTAAGACCGGCTGCCGAGCCAACAAAGCGCGCCCGATCTCCCTGAGCGGATACCGGACGCGAGGCCGCAGCCTGCCCACGCGAGTCCAGGACGACGTCGAGCTCCGCCACAATCGCGACGGCAGCACCGAGGCGGGCCCGCACGTCGCGAACCTCGGCAACCAGCAACTCCGGAGTCGGCGCCGTGACCAGGACCGCGTCCACTGCGTCCGCTGACACCAACCCCTCGCCCACCAGTGACGCAGCGGCGAGGACGGGCAACTGTCCCTGCAGCGGCCTCGGGATGATGGATGGACCCTTCACCGAATAGGCGGCCCCGCTGAAGTCGGCAGGGGTTTCGAAGTCAATGTAGTGCAGCTTGTCGACGTCGATGTAGCGGCCGGTCGCGACGTCGCGGATCACGGCGTCGTCCTCCCAGGAATCCCACAAGCGGCGGCCAACCTCGATCGACGCGGCAGCTTCCTGCGCCAGTGCCCCACCTTCAACGAAGGAACGTCCGACGGCGGCAGCGGCCTCGGGCGACTCCGCTGCGGTAGCGATCCAGCCGGCACGGCCACCGGATACGTAGTCCAGGCTCGCGAGCTGCGTGGAGATGTGGAACGGCTCCGTATATACGGTGTCCACTTCCGGAACCACAGCGATGGTCCTCGTCAACGGACCGGCGAACGCTGCCCGCTGCAGGGCGTTGGCCCGGCCGGCTTCCGGCGCGTCCTTGAAGGTGGCCACGTGGAAGCCGGCAGATTCGGCTGCGAGGACGGCGCGGGCAAGGTTCTCATACCCGGCGCCATCGAGTTCAATGGCCAGGAACCCGGCCTTCTCAGCAATGCTCACTTCTGGTCCTGACGTTCGTAGGGAATCTTTTCGCCGGCTTCGATGGCCACGGGAAGCCGGTTTTCAGCGGGCGGCAGTGGGCAGGTCGCGAGGTCGGTGTAGGCGCACGGCAGGTTCACGGCCCGGTTGAAGTCGAGCTGTACGGAGCCATCGGCGGCGGGAACCACGGACAGCGAGCGGTTGGCCGCGTACGTGGTCTTGCCGGACGTCTGGTCGGTGAACAGTACGGACAACGAACCCGGCGCGTGGCCATTGAATGCCGTCAGCGCCAACTCCTCGCCGGCCAGCTTGAAGCGAATCTCGCCTGGAGCCTCGTACACGTGCTGGATACCCTCGACGGCGGCGCCCACCGTAGTGGGACGCGGCGAGTCGAACGGCACGAACGTTCCGGCAACGGCGAACGCCGCGTTCGGCGTGAAGGCCGGCGTGCCCTGGTACTCCTGCAAGAGGGCGTTGGACGGGTTCCGCGGCCGCACAATGTACTCGCCGCCGCGCTTGGCCACCTCGATCACCGTGTCGCCTGAGACCAGGTTGATGCCGCCGCGTTCCTCGATCGGCCCAAGTTCAAGCGGGTTACCGGTGTTCAGTTCCACACCGTCCTGCTGCAGGCTCTCGCCCGGTTCCAGGACAACACGTACGACGTCGGCGTCCGCGCTCCAGCTGCCCGGCGCACCTTCCAGACGGGTCGCGTCGCCTGTCAGCCAGTGCAGGTGGGTCACGGCAAGGAAGCCGTGGGGGTGGGCACGGTGACGTTCATGGGCGTCGTGCCATTCCTGCCAGTTTTCTTCAAACGATTCCAAGGCTGTTTCAGTGTGCGTAGACATGTGCGGTGTCGCTCCTGTTGAAGGCGTGGTCTGCGGTGACAGTGGCTGCTGCATCGGCTTCGGTGGCCCCGGCAAACTCCGGCCGGCCACCGAAGGGGTCTTCGGCTTCCCACAAGGTGCTTGGCGCGGAAGCCCGGACGGCCGGGATGACTTCCAGCGCGAAGCGTTCCAGGATCTCGAGTTGCTGCTCGAAAGGCAGGGTGGTGGGCAAGGAGATCGACTGGAGGTCGTGGTTGTACAGCGAGTGGTAGCTGAGGATCTTGTCCACTACTTGTTCCGGGCTGCCAACCAATGCCGGTCCCTCGGCCACGGCGTGCTGGATGTCCCGGAACGGCGAGTTGTTGCCGGGTACGTTGCGGCCAGCAGTCAGGCCCTCGTAGACGGGGCCGTACTGGCGGATGGCTTCCTGGGTGGTGTCCGCGATGAACACGCCACCGGCGCCGCTGCCCGAACCCAAGTACTGGTGCCGTGGGTCGTGGCCGTGGCGTTCGTACTCTTCGCGGTAGTGGTCGATCAGGACTTTGTAGTTCTCCCGCGGCTGGATGGCGTTGGCCGTGAACAGCGGATCGCCCCACTTGGCAGCGAGCGCAGCGGATGTCAGGGTTGTAGCCGAGCCGTGCCAAATCCGGGGCGAACCCGCGAAGGGGCGGGGCGTCGTCGTCGTTGGTTCGGTGAGCGCAGGCCTGAAGCGGCCGGACCATGTAACGCTTTCCTTGCGCCACAGCGTACGCAGCAGCCCATACTTCTCGGCAAGCAGCTCCCACTGATCGTCCAGGGACAAGCCAAAGAGCGGGTACTGCAGCACCTCGTTGCCCTTGCCGATGACCAGTTCCAGGCGGCCGCGGCTCAGTTGGTCGATCGTGGCATAGTCCTCGGCCACGCGCACCGGATCCAGGACGGACAACACCGTGACGCCGGTCTGCAGGCGGATGCGGCTGGTGACGGCGGCAATCGCGGCGAGGACCGTCGTCGGGGATGACGAGACGAACTCGCCGGCGTGCCGCTCGCCCACGGAGAAACTGTCGAAGCCGAGTTCCTCGGCCCGCTTCGCTGTCTCAACAACCTGGTTCAGTCGCTCAGCGGTGGAGACGATCTCCCCCGTCACCGGGTTTTTCAGGTGCGGAATGATGTCCAGGACTTGAAACTTCATTTGGTGGTCCCGGCGGGCGTGACAAAAGTGGCCTCGGTGACCGTCTTGGACTCCGGGATGGCTTCCTCGGAGAGGCCCCAGCGCTCCAGGACCTTGGCGTAGGAGCCGTCCTTGATGGTGGAGTTCAAGGCGTCGGTGATGGCCGGAGCCAGTCCGTTGCCCTTGAGTGTGGTGGCTGCCACGAGCGTCTCGGCCGGCCAGCCGGCATTGACCTTGCCCACTACCTTGAGGTCGTCGCGGGTGTTCTCGCGGTAGGTCACCGACGGGTACGGGGCCAGGTTCAAGTCCGTGCGGCCGGAGGAGAGCGCCAGGATGGTGTCGGCGTCCGAGGAGTAGTACTGCAGCGTGGCAGGAGCCTTGCCCTTGGCCTCGAGCTCCTTGTTCCACGCCAGCAGGATCTTCTCCTGGTTGGTGCCCGAGCCCACGGAAACCTTCAGGCCGGAAATGTCGTCCGAGCCCTTGATGTCGTAGCTGGAGCTCTTCTTCGCTTCGAAGCCCATGAACGCAGCGCGGTAGGTGGAGAAATCGAACAGCTTTACACGCGCTGGGTTGATGCCCACGTTGGAGAACACGGCCTCGAAATCGCCGGACTGGGTCTTGAGCGGCCAGTTCTCCCACGACGTCACCTGCACGTCCAGGTCCAGGCCGAGCTTGTCGGCCACGAGCTGGGCGATGTCCACCTCCACGCCGATGGGAGTCTTGTCGTCCGTGGCGTGGAAGGACAGCGGAATGGAACCGGCCGTGGTGGCGACAGTCAGCTTGCCGTCCTTGGCGATGGCGGCCGGAACGACGCCCGCAGCGGCAGGGTCCTTCTCCGCTCGGATCCGGTTCTGGTCCACCGAAGTGTTGTAGACGATGCCGTTCTCCGCGGCCTCGGATTCCGGCTTGGCTGCCGACGCGCCAGGATCGGAGCACCCGGCCAGCACGGGAAGTACGACGGCGGGAAGTACAGCGAGTGCCAAAAGCCTGGTTTTGGTAGTGCGAAGCATTGAGGGTTCCTAGATGTTGAAAGCTGGTTCGATGACTTTGGAGAAGAAGCTGCGGGTGCGCTCCTCGCGGGGGTTGGCGAAAATCTCCTGCGGGGTGCCGGACTCGACAATCAGTCCGTCGTCCATGAACACCACGGTGTCCGCAACGTCCCTGGCGAAGCCCATCTCGTGCGTGACAATGATCAGCGTGGTCCCGGAGGTGGCCAGTTCGCGGATGACATCCAGGACCTCATTGACCAGTTCGGGATCCAGCGCGGAAGTGGGCTCGTCGAAGAGCAGGATCTTCGGGTTGAGGGCCAGTGCACGGGCAATCGCGACACGCTGCTGCTGGCCGCCGGAGAGCTGGCGTGGGTAAGCATTGGCACGGTCTTTGAGGCCCACCCGGTCAAGGAGTTCCAGGCCGCGCTTCCTGGCTTCCGCCTTGGAACGCTTCTGCGCCACGATCGGCGCTTCGATGACGTTCTCAAGTGCCGTCAGGTGCGGGAAGAGGTTGAAGCTCTGGAACACCATGCCGATGTTGGTGCGCTGCTTCAGGATGTCCTTCTCGCGCAGCTCATGGAGCTTGTTGCCGCGGACTTGGTAGCCCACGAGTTCGCCGTCGATGGTGATGTAGCCGCCGTCCACCTTTTCCAGGTGGTTGATGGTCCGCAGCAAGGTGGACTTGCCGGAGCCGGAGGGGCCGACGATCACAGCGACGCCGCCCGGCGGAACGGACAGGGAAACGCCCTTGAGGACTTCGGTGGCTCCAAAGGATTTGCGGACATTCGTGATGTCCACTTGGCCTCGGGTGGCTGGCTTGTCCGCCGCGGCGCGCCGACCCGCCGTCGTGGGTTCCTGGCTGGAAGGCGCGGATTCCCGGTTGGAAGGCACCGGTTCCTGGCTGGAAGCCGGTGGCTGCCCATCCAGGGTGGCCTCGGCGAGGTGCGCGGCAGCTGCCGCTTCTGAGGAAGAAAAGATGGTGGTCATCGGGATTCCTTCACGTTCGTGGGAGAGGCAGCGACGTGGGTGGCGAAGAACTTACGGGCTTTCTGCAGGGGCGTGAGCGGCAGGGTCCGCAGGGCGCCCTTGGAGAAGTGGCGTTCGATGTAGTACTGGAAGACGCTCAGCACCGAGGTGATCACCACGTACCAAAGCGTGGCGACGAGCAGCAGCGGCAACACTTGTTGGGTCCGGTTGTAGATCACCTGGACCGTGTAGAAGAGCTCGGAGTAGGCCAGGACATAGACAATCGAGGTGCCCTTGACCAGGCCGATGATCTCGTTGAACGCGTTGGGAAGAATGGCCCGCATTGCTTGGGGCAGCACAATCCTGGTGGAGCGCTTCCACGCCGGGATGCCCAAAGCGGACGCTGCCTCGAGCTGGCCCTGGTCAACGGAGAGGATGCCGCCGCGGATGATCTCCGCCGAGTAGGCTGCCTGGTTCAGCGTGAGTCCCAGGACTGCTGCGGCGAACTGGCTGATAAGGGTGGTGGTCTGGGCCTCGAAGAAGCGGACGTCCGTGAAAGGAATGCCCAGGCTGATCTTCTCGTAGAGGTAGCCCAGGTTGTACCAAAGCAGCAGCTGGACCAGCAGCGGGGTTGAACGGAAAATCCAGGAGAACGTCCAGGACACCGAGACCAGCAGCGGTGAGGCGGACAAGCGCATGAGGGCCAGGACGAACCCGAGCACAAAGCCAAGGACGCCGGAAATGGCGGTGAGCTTCAAGGTCTCGATGAGACCGTTGACCACCGACTGGGCCGTGAACCACTCGGCCACCACTCCCCACTCCCAGCGGGGGTTGGTCACCAGTGACCAGGCAATGGCGGCGACGCCTGCGGCCACCACTACGGTGCCCACCCATCGCCAGGGGTGCCTGGAAGGAACCAGCTTGTAGTCGGAGTAATCCACGGTGGGCGGTGCAGTTTCCGCCGGGGCAGGCGGTGCGATTGCACTCATGCGCCACCTCATTTCAGTTCGATTGTTGTCTATCGGATGGCTGCCAATCTATGGGCGCTCGAAACCCGTCAGCAAGGCGGGAATTTGCACTTCTTCACCCGGCTTAGCGCGGCTTAGCGGGACTACGCACAGCGTCACAATCGGCTTCATGGTGCGCCATTTTGAGTCGTCGTTTTTCCTGTCTTGACGTTCCGTGACGCGTAGTGAACGGCCGTTACCAGCGCCTCGACTGTGCCCCTCCGACGTCCCTAGATTGGGCTGCATACCCTACTGCTTTCCAGGAGATCCCATGCCGCCAAGAGTTCCCGCCATCGCCTTCATCGGCGGCGGCCCGCGCACGGCCGGTGTCCTCGAAAGACTTGCTGCCAGCCGCCCGGCCTTGTTCGAGGGCCCGCTGCACATTCACGTCATAGAGCCGCACCAGCCAGGTTCCGGAAGGATCTGGCGTTACGACCAGGACCCCGGGCTGCTGCTCAACTCCACTGCCGCGGACGTCACCATGTTCACGGACGCTTCCGTGGCCTGCGATGGTCCCTCGGTGGACGGTCCCGGACTTTCCACCTGGGCGGCCGGCGTGCTGGACGGCAGCATCCGCGACGTTCCGGCCCTCGAGCCGCACTTGCTGGAGCAACTGCGGTCCCTCTCCCCCGCGTCCTTTCCCACACGGCAGCTCCAGAGCAAGTACCTTGAGTGGTTCTTCGGCCGCGCGGTCGCTTCACTGGGCCCCGACGCCGTGGTGACCGTTCACCGGGACACCGCCCACGGCGTTTCGCCTGCAACGGCCGGTGAGTCCGACGCCGGTGCCCACCGCGTGCGGTTGGCTTCCGGTGCCGAGGTGGCTGCCGACGTCGTGGTGTACGCACTGGGCCACACCGACTCTTTGCTGGAGCCGGAGTCGGCCCGCCTCGGTGAGTTTGCTGCCCGGCACGGCGGTTTCCATGCGGCGCCGTCGTACACCACCGACGTTGACTACTCCGGGATCGAAGCCGGGCAGGACGTGATCGTCTCCGGCATGGGGCTGGCGTTCGTTGACCTGTTGGTGCTGCTGTTCGAGGGCCGCGGCGGCCGGTTCAAGGAAAGGCCCGACGGCGAACTGGACTACGTGCCGTCCGGCGCCGAGCCGCGGGTCTGGGCCGGGTCGCGACGCGGTGTGCCGTACCACTCGAAGATTTCCTCGGTGCTGCGCGGGGAGCCGGCCGCGCGTCCGCGCTATTTCACGGCTGAGGCTGTTGCGGAGTTGCTGGCCGAGCATCACGAACTCGATTTCCGCACCCAACTGTGGCCGCTGATCGCCAAGGACGCCGGCTATGCGTACTACCGCGAACTGTTCACCGGCTACCCGGAACGGGTTTTGGGAACGTGGACCAGTTTCGAGGCGCACTTCGACTCCGTGGACTGGTACAGCTCAGCCCGGGAAGAGCTGGTGAACTTCGCCGTGCCTGATGCCGCGCTGCGCCTGGACCTGGAGAAGCTCGACCATCCGCTGAGCGGTTGCGCCTTCGCGGACCATGACACCGTGCAGCGATCCGTGGCCGCCTACATCCAGCGCGACTTGGACCTCCGCACCAGCGACGACCATTCCGAAACCCTCGCCCTCTTTACCGCGCTGCTGTTCGTTTACATGGACCTCGGCCGGCTGGTTCCGCAGGAGCGGCTCAACGCACGGTCGCAGCAAGCTATCCATGGTTGGTGGCACGGTTTCTTCAGCTTTGTCGATTCCGGACCGCCCCCGCACCGCCTCCGCGAAATGCTCGCGCTGCACCGTGCCGGCCTTTTGAAGTTCCTGGGTCCCGGCATGTGGGTGCGCGCGGACGAGGCCGTGGGCCGGTTCGTCGCAGGCTCGTTCCAGTCGCCCGTAGTGGTCGACGCGTCAGCGTACATCGAGGCGCGGCTGCCTTCCCCGTCCGTGGAACGTTCCGCAAACCCCGCCCTGGCTGACCTGCACGACGCCGGATGGGGCACCGAGCAAAGGCTGCTCACCTCCGAGGGCGCCCACTCCACCGGTAAACTCCTGGTTTCCGGGAATCACGAGGTCTTGTCCCCTGTTGGTACACCACAGAATGGTTTGTTTGCTGTGGGGCCTTGGACATCCGGCTGGGGTGCGGGAGCGTTCGCCCGTCCCAACACCAATGCTGCACCGTTCCGGGAGAACGATGCCCTTGCGCGCCGGATCCTGGCCACCGTTGCTGCCACCCACCCAACTGAGTCGCAGTTAGCGCCGTTTTGAGCCCTCAAAACGGCCTCACCTGCTACCTACTTGGGTTCCACCCACGAAAGGCTTGACATGACAACAACGCCCACAATGCCGACGTCGGGCCTTTCCGTCCTCAGCCTGCGCATGCGGGACCCGCGCGTGCGGCCGCTCCTTGACGAGCTCGCCGTCGAATATGAAACGCGCTACGGAAACCTGTTCGGAACCGGCGGCGCTGCCGAAGAACTCAACAGATACCCGGCCGAAGAGTTCGAGGCTCCGCACGGTGCCCTGATCATCATCCAGGAGAACGGCGAGTCCATTGCCGGCGGGGCCTTCCGCAGGTACGACGAGCACACGGCCGAACTCAAGCGGATCTGGACGCATTCCGCGCACCGTCGTCGCGGACTCGCCCGCCTGGTCCTTACCGAATTGGAAAATGAGGCTCGTCGGCGCGGCTACCGGAAGCTCTACCTGACCACGGGTCCCCGCCAGCCAGAAGCCAAGAACCTGTACCTCGCCACCGGCTACAAAGCACTGTTCGACCTCGCAGCGGACCCGGAAGAAATCAAGCATTTGGCGTTCAGCAAGGATCTTGCCGTCCCCAGCTAAACTATGCGCATGGCCAACAAACCCATCGCAACAACTGCCGAAAAACTCGCCACCATCCAGCAGGGGTACACCCTGGAAGGCGCCACCATCGAGCTCGGTGCCGCGATCGTGGACGACGAAGTCCATAAGGAAGCGCAGGTCCGCCTGCCGCTCGCCATGATGAACCGGCACGGCTTGGTGGCAGGCGCCACCGGCACCGGCAAGACGGTCACGCTGCACATGATCGCAGAACAGCTTTCGACGGCGGGTGTTCCGGTTTTCCTTGCCGACATCAAGGGCGATCTCTCCGGACTGGCGACGGCGGCCACCCCCAGCGAGAAACTCACGGCACGTACCGAGGCCCTCGGACAGCAGTGGCAGGCCAAGAACTTCCCGGTGGAGTTCCTTTCGCTCGGCGGCGACGGCAACGGCATCCCAGTCCGTGCCACCATCACTTCGTTCGGGCCCATCCTGCTCTCCCGCATCATGGACCTGAACGACACCCAGGAGTCCAGCCTTCAACTGATTTTCCACTTCGCGGACAAGAACAACTTGGAACTGATCGACCTCAAGGACCTCCGCGCCGTTATCCAGTTCCTTACCTCGGACGAAGGCAAAGCCGAACTGGAGAATCTTGGCGGGCTTTCCAAGGCCACGGCAGGGGTGATCCTTCGCGAACTCGTCACGCTCGAGGCACAGGGCATGGAGAAGTTCTTCGGCGAACCCGAGTTCGATACCGCCGAGCTCCTCCGCACCGCCCCGGACGGCCGAGGCGTCATCAGCTGCCTTGAGCTCCCCACGCTGCAGACCAAGCCCCTGCTGTTCTCCACGTTCCTCATGTGGCTTCTCGCGGACCTCTTCGAGGACCTCCCCGAAGCCGGCGACCTGGACAAGCCCAAGCTCGTTTTCTTCCTGGACGAGGCACACCTGCTGTTCAACGGCGCGTCCAAGGCCTTCCTCGAAGCCATCACCACCACCGTCCGGCTGATCCGTTCCAAGGGTGTGGGCATCTTCTTCGTCACCCAGACACCCAAGGATGTTCCCGCCGATATCCTCGGCCAGCTCGCCAACCGGGTGCAGCACGCACTGCGTGCCTTCACTCCCGAGGACGCGAAAGCCCTCAAGGCGACGGTGTCCACGTTCCCTGTCAGCGACTACGACCTCGAGAAGACCCTCACTTCGGCCGGCATCGGCGAGGCCGTCATTACGGTCATGAACGAGAAGGGCGCACCCACGCCAGTTGCCTTGACCCGGCTCCGTGCTCCCGAATCCGTGATGGGCCCCAGCACCGACGACCTCGTCCGCAGCACCGTGGCCGCTTCCTCGCTGCTGTCCAAGTACGGGACCGCCGTGGACAACGTGTCGGCCTTCGAGAAACTGAACGGCAGCGCCGCTGCGCCAACCGGTGACGCTGCGCCAGGGCTGCCGCCCGTACCGGCCTCCTCTACCGGGGTATCCCAGGCCGACGTCGATGCCGAGGCACGCCGCATCGAAGAAGAGATCCTCGGGCGTCCAAGCTCCCGGCCGGCGCCTGCTCCCGAGTCCTACCCCGCTCCGCCCGCCATGCCTGCACCGGTACCCCAACAAGCCCCCCAGCAGGACAGCGGCATGTTCGGCGACCTCGCCGGGGCGCTCGGAGGTGCACTCGGCGGCGGCCTCAAGAGCATGGTCCGGTCCATGGGCACCCAGCTCGGCCGCGACCTCATGCGCGGCGTCTTTGGCACCTCCTCACGGAAGCGCCGCTGAGGTCCCAACCACGACGCCGGGCGGCGGCACTGCGCGCTGCCGGCCGCCGTCGTGGCTTTCCTCACAGGTGGATATAAGTCACTCGGAAGCCTTCCTGCACTACCATGGCCGCCGCGGCGGGTAACGTAAAGGGCGTGCAGTTGAGTCAAGCGATGGTCAGGACCGCAGCCGGATGGCTGCTCGGTCTGATGCTTGCTGCCGCCGGGGCGATCGTTTGCATCAACCTGGTGAGCTCGTCGGTGGCCAGTCCGCAGCAGCCCGTGAGGGAGTATCTGGAAGCCCTGCAGAAGGGCGAAGGCGAGGAAGCGCTGGGTCTCCTCCGCGCCAAAGTCCCCAACGCGAACGCGGCCATGCTGGACGGCACGGCGCTGCAAACGGCCGCCTCCAAGATATCCGACGTCAAGCTTGGGAACCCCGAGGCCCGTGGCAGCAACCGCATGGCGGTGCCCCTCGACTATTCCCTGGACGGCAGCCGGCTCCACACGGAATTCCTCATGGAACGCACGGGCACGCAATGGTTGTTCTTCGCCAAATGGGCGTTTGTGCCCACCACGCTGCCCACCATCGAAGTCACGGTGGTCAACTCCAGCGAGGCCGCACTCAACGGTGTCCCGGTGAACATGCCCAACGGCCGCAACACTTTCGCCGTGTTCTATCCCGGCAAGTACGAGGCCAGCCTGAACGGGACGTTCTTCGAAGCCCCGCCAACCTCTGCCCTGGTTGCCACGCGGGACAGCGGCCAGGCACCCCTGAACCTCCAAACCAGGTCCACCAAAGCCATGAACGAGGCCGTGGCCGGCAAAGTCCGAGAGTTCCTGGACACGTGTGCCGCCCAAGCCACCGAGCAACAACGCCTCCAACCCGACTGCCCGTTCTACCACGTAAGCAACGCCCGCGTGGTGGACGGAACCATCAAATGGGAAATCACGGAGTACCCCAAGATCACCATCGAACCGTTCGGCGGCAAATGGGTGGTGGCACCCTTGAACGGCAAGGCCCGGCTGACTGCCCGCGAGATTGACCTGTTCACGGGCTTCGGCAACGACCTCAACGTGGAGCACGACTTCAGCTTCACCACGCAACTGGACACCAGCAACGGCACCGTCACGGTGACCCCGTACCTGAGTTTCTAGGCACGGATAGACCGGAGCTGCGGACAGGCCTTTCTTGACGATGCCCACAGCGTGAAGCCCACAACGTGAAGCCCGCAGCGTGAAGTCCTCGAGCATGAGTCCTCGAGCATGAAAGGCCCGGGCCAACCCCTGAAGGGGCAAACCCGGGCCATCCCCGTCTTTCTAAGGCTTAGTCCATCCCGCGCAGGTCCAGGACCAGCTCGGACTCGCCATCGGCCTGCAGCACCACCGGGATTCCCCAGTCCTGCTGGTACAGATGGCAAGCTGCGTGGTCCGGGATCTCACCGTCTTCCGTTTCCGGTCCGTCGCACGCGGCCGCTCGCGCCGTGATGTGGAGGATTCCCTCGGGAACATCGGCCGACAATTCAAGGGTGCGCAGCAAGCCCACGGACGTTCCACCCCCGGAGACCAACAATTCCGGAGGAGTCGAGGAGATCTTCAATTGCGTGGGGTCGCCCCACCGGTCGTCCAGCTTCTGGCCGGTCGGAGCCTTGAAGCGGACCGCAAGTTCCAAAGTGCCGGGCGTCACCGGGCTCTTGGGACGGTGCGTCTGGGAAGCACCCTCATCAACCTGCTGGGCTTCCTTAGGGATCGGCACCAGGACCAGCTGGTGTTTGTTCGACTCCACCACCACCAGCAGCGGCTCGCTGCCTTCAACCTGGACCACGACGACGTCGCTCGGCTCAGCAAGGCCCCTCGCCAACGTGGACACGGACTTGGTGACGGGGTCGTACCGGCGAACGGCACCGTTGTACGTGTCCGCGATGGCCACGGAACCGTCCGGGAGCACAGTGACACCCAAGGGGTGCTGCAGGCGCGCATCGGCGGCATCGCCGTCACGGAACCCGAAATCGAACAGGCCCTTGCCCACGGCAGTTTCCACGGTGACGCCGGAATCGCTGACAACCAAGCGGCGCAGGGACGACGTCTCCGAGTCGGCCACCCAGATGTTGTCATCCGCGTCGATCGCCAAGCCGGACGACTGTGCGAACCAGGCTTCCTCGGCCTTGCCGTCCAACAACCCTTCAAGACCGGAACCGGCCAGGATGGAGACCTCATTGGTCAAGGGATCGAAGGCGAAGATCTGGTGGGTTCCCGCCATCGCGATGACAACGCGCTGCAGCTTTTCGCTCCACACCACGTCCCAAGGCGAGGACAGGGATACCCCGGTACCGAGACCCAGCGCCCCGACGTCGATGGCGTCGGCAGCGAAGTCAGCCGGACCGGCGTCGTGGTGTTCAGACCAGGTTCCTGCGCCGGTGTCAGTCACGCGGGCAGGTCCGGCGTCCAACAGGCGCTGCACGCCGTTGCCTGCAACGGTCTGTACATAGCCGGAGCTGAGCGTCACGCCCCGCAGGCGGTGGTTGACGGTGTCTGCAACCACGGCGTCGTAGCCGAGCTTCCAGGCCAGGTCCGACGGCAGCAGGGCAACACCCTGGGGTTCGTTGAACTGTGCGATCTCCGCTTGCCCATCCAGGTACCCCTTGGTGCCCGAGCCAATGACGCGCTCCACGGTTTCCAGGTCGGGGCGGAGCTCCACCAGCCGGTGATGACCGGAGTCGACCACGAGGTAATTGCCGTTGGTCAACTGTGTCGCCTTGCCGGGGAAGCGCAAAGTGCCCGACGTCGGCACGGGAGCCACGTACGGACCGTTACCGCGGTGGAGGGTTCCCTTGGCGTCATGCTCGGCCACGAGTTCCTCCAGCAGGACAGCAAGGCCGTCTGCGTGGCCCTCGCCGGAGAGATGGGCCACGATGTAACCCTCGGGGTCAACCACAACGAGCGTGGGCCAGGCACGGGCCGTGTAGGCCTTCCACGTGGCGAGCTCGGGGTCGTCCAAGACCGGGTGGTGAATTTCGTAGCGCTCAACGGCGGCTGCCAGGGCCAACGGATCGGCCTCGTGCTCGAACTTGGGCGAGTGCACCCCGACCGTCACCAGGACGTCCGAGTACTTTTCCTCCAGGGGCCGGAGCTCGTCCAGGACGTGCAGGCAGTTAATGCAGCAGAAGGTCCAGAAGTCGAGGAGCACAATCTTGCCGCGCAGGGATTCCAGGTCAAGGGACTTGCCGCCCGTGTTGAGCCAGCCGCGTCCCTCCAGTTCGGAGGCCCGGACCCGGAGTTGGGTGCGTACGGTTTCGCTCATCAGCGTCCTTCCAGCTTGGTGTTACGTTCGGTGTGCCCGGCAGCGGTGTCCGGCTGGGCACCAGTTTCCTGTGGGGTGGCGCTGTCCTGGGTGGAGCGTTCAGCGGTGGAGCGTTCAGCGGTGGAGCGTTCAGCCTGGGCCGTTCGCGTCGCCTGGGGTGTTGGCGTGGTTTGGGGTGTTGGCGTGGTTTGGGCTGCTGTCGTGGTTTGGGCTGCTGTCGTGGTTTGGGCTGCTGTCGTGGTTTGGGCTGCTGTCGTGGTTTGGGCTGTTCGGCCGGCCACTTTGGCATCGCGGTCAGCGAGCCGGGCAAACATATCGTTGTAAGCACTGAGATCGGCGTCGTTATTCCTGTCAGCGGCCCGGTCCACGCGTCGGGTCTCCCGCTCATCGGAGCGGGACCACATGACGGCCACGCCAATGGCCACCAAGAGCGTGGGTACTTCGCCGATGCCCCATGCCACTGCGCCGCCCAATTGTTGGTCTCCGATGGCCGACGGACCCCAGGTGCGGCCAAGGTTTCCAAAGTAATCAGCCGCGAGGAGCCCGGTGCCACCCATGATGGCCACGCCGAAGAATGCGTGGAAGCCCATAGTGGCCAGCAGCAGGAGCAAACGCATGGGGTAAGGAGCCCTGCGCGGCAGCGGATCGCTCCCGATCATGCTCAAGACAAAGATGTAGCCCGTCAGCAGGAAGTGCACGTTCATGAGCTCATGGCCTACGTGCTCGCGCATTGCAAGGCCGAAGAGGTCCGAGTAATAGAAAAGAACAATTGAGCCCGCGAAGTTCGCCGCGGCGAACAGCGGGTGCGTCACGACTTGAGAGAACCTGGAATGCACGAACAGCAGCAACCATTCCCGGAGGCCCCGGGAACCGTGGGCGCCCTCGCCCCTGACCGGGAGTGCCCGCAGCGCCAGGGTGATCGGCGAGCCCAGCACCAGGAAAATAGGAGCCACCATGGTGAGAGCCATATGGTCCACCATGTGCGCCGAGAACAGCACCCGGCCGTAGACAGCAGGCGGGCCCGAGGTGATGTATGTGAGGACCACCAGCCCAATAAACCAGTTCACGGCCCTGAACCAGGACCACTTATCCCCGCGCCTGCGGAGCTTGATGATGCCCAGGATGTAGGAGACAGCACCGAACAAGGCCACTCCCACCCACAGCCAGTCCAAGCGCCACTCCGTGAGCCAGCGTTCAGGTGTGAGTTCCGGCGGGACTTCGTAGCCGGAGAGAATGAAGGACGGCGACGCGTCCGGCGCGTACGTGGTGGGCTGCGGCGGGGCCGAGCGTCCCAGCGCGACGGCGAGTCCCGACGTCGCGCCCATCACCAGCAGCTCAACCAAAATCAACTGCCACAGCACCCGGCGGGCAGACATTGAACCGTTCTTGCCCAACTGCGGAATGACCCACTGGCGGTGCATGAATCCGATGCCGCCCAGCACCAACGTGGCAAGCGCCTTGGCAACGATGAGTTGGCCGTAGGCCGAACCAAAGAGATCACCGAGGTTGGTGACCCGGATGGCTGCATTGATGACACCGGACGCAAACACGAGGACGAAGGCAAAACCTGCCAGCGACGAGAAGCGTCGAAGGGTCTGCTCCGTGATGTCCTGCGTACCCGCGCTCCTGGAACCGGTGAGGAGCCTCGAGATGACAGCCAGCATGATGATGCCGCCCACCCAGGTGGAAACGCCCACCAAGTGGAGGCCCAGCGAGTTGATGGCACCTTCATGGTCGCTGGAACTCGACGAGTGTCCGATCAGCGCAGTGGGAATCAGCCCTATCAGCGCCAACAGCAGCGTGAATGCCAGGCCGGTCAGCGAACGGACGCCAAACAGGGCAGTCGTGACGACTGCTGCGATGATCGTGACAGCGAGCCAGGCCTTGCCGGTCTCGATATCCGTCATGAAATACACCAGGGCCCGGGTGAAATCTGCGTCTCCGGAGAGGCTCTGCCCCGCTACGTCCGCGTATGTCAGCACAAGGACGGCAACGGCCGACAATGTCCACGCCGCTCCGGCCGCAGCTGCAACAGCAAGGGCACGGGTGAACGCCGGGTGCTCAGGAGCGTCGACGTCCTTCTCGCGGGATCGGGAGCCCCTAAGGTTCTTTGGCAGGATGCCTACGGCGAAGATCAAGCCGCCAATCACCGTAGCCACTGACACGTTATGGATGGCCTTCGCCACGGGAAGGCCCCAGCGGACCAAGGCGCCGGGGTCCGAGACCTGACGGGCAGCTGAAGCTCCGGAGAAGATCAGGGCTGCGGCCAAAGTCAGGAAGAGTACGCCCAGTCCGGCCAGCTGCCATGGGACGGAAATGCCCGTGACGGCATTGCCTCCCCGCACTCCCGGCTTGGGAGCAGGCGAAGGGGCAGTGGCGGAACTTCTTGCTGATGGCACTCATCCATTGTCCGCTACCTGTCGCCGGGCTGCGAATCGGGAAGGCGCTATGTGCACAAACTCAAAGCAGAAAGGGACGGCAACCAGCAGGTTACCGTCCCTTTCAAGGCATGCGCCGAAGAGAAATTACTTCTTCTTGGCGACTGCAGCCTTCAGCTTGGAACCAGCGGTCAGCTTGACGCTGTGGCCGGCTGCGATCTGGATGGTCTCGCCGGTCTGCGGGTTGCGGCCGGTGCGTGCTGCACGGTCGGTGCGCTCGACTGCAAGCCAGCCCGGGATGGTGATCTTCTCGCCAGCGGCGACAGAAGTCTCGAAAACTTCGAACAGTGCATCGAGCACGGAGTTGACGGCTGCCTGGCTGGTGCCAGCCTTGCCTGCTACCTCTGCAACGAGTTCACTACGGTTCTTAGCCATTTACGTCCTCCTGGACTCATACGTTTTTGAGCTTTCAAGCGGAATGCGAGCAAGCCACTGCTCGAAAACTTACCAGCTTGCACTGGCATGGCCAGCAAATTCCGCGTGTTTCCGCGCTTTTTTGACCAAAATCACCGGATTTTCAGGGTTTTTGGGGATGATGTACGCCCATGGCGTACTCTTGGCCGCGTCTGGTGGGCTGGCAGCCTCCTCACAGCGCGCACGTGGACTGGCCCGAATCACGAGCAAATCAGAAGAGAATCCGCTGATGCAGAAGGTGGTCCTGCCACTCACCGGCAATGTTGAGGTATCTCGAGGCCAAGCCGATCTGCTCAAATCCGCACCTCTTCAGGACGGCCTGGGACGCGGCATTGTGCGTCAGTGTGGCAGCCTGGATACGGTGGAGGCCGAGTTCGTTGCCGGCCATGGCAAGGACAGCTTCCACTGCGGCAGAGGCAAGACCCTTGCCTGTACACGCCTGATCTATCCAATAGCCCAGATTGGCGTTCAAGAAGGGGCCACGAACTATGCCCGTCAGTGTGATCAGGCCAACGATGCCCGT
Organism: Paenarthrobacter sp. NPDC056912; assembly: GCF_042786555.1. NCBI lineage: Bacteria > Bacillati > Actinomycetota > Actinomycetes > Micrococcales > Micrococcaceae > Paenarthrobacter > Paenarthrobacter sp. NPDC056912. The sequence continues at coordinate 459 of NZ_JBHUCD010000029.1, read as the reverse complement.
ATCGCCTATAAGAACCCATGGCAGCTCACCGCCCAATAGCTTGGTTCGGATGCTTTCCCGTTGACCGGCAATCGTGAAGAACTCTTCGCTGCGGAGGGGCTCCCACGGCGCCAAATGCTCGCGGTTGCACAGGTAGGCTTCTGCCAAAGACTCAGCGTCTGACAGCTCCAGGGGCCTTAGATTCACGTCCAAGGGGCTTACCGACGCGGCATCCAGGGTTCGAGTGAGAATCATCTCAAGACTCTACCCGCAGAGCTGACCCGTCAGGGTACGTCGTTGCAGCTCAGACCGCCGTCAGCCCGGTATGGGCGTGTTTGGTGGTTAAGTGGGGAGAGCCCCGACCGTCGTGGTCGGGGCTCTCCCGTTAATGTGTGTCCGGCGGTGTCCTACTCTCCCACACCCTCCCGGGTGCAGTACCATCGGCGCTGTGGGTCTTAGCTTCCGGGTTCGGAATGGGAC
>NZ_JBHUCD010000028.1:0-69902 GCF_042786555.1 Paenarthrobacter sp. NPDC056912 | reverse complement strand
CACCCGGACAGCACCCAACCCAAAGCGGCCCCCGACACGAAAGCCGGGAGCCGCTCACAACTGCCTCTTGACAACAGCTTCTACATATCAGTTGCTCGGTGAAGGTGACGGCGTAGCGCTTGGAGTAGCGCTGGGCGTCGCCGTCGTCTCAGGAGTCACGCCCAAGCGGGTTTCGGCTTCGATGGCCCTGCGGAGCGCGTCAGACAACTTGGTCTGCTGCGTTCCGTAGCCGGCGAAGTCTCCCTTGGCCAGAGCAGCTTGTCCGTCCTGGATGGCCTTGTTGGCGTCGTCCAGGGCGGCCTTGAGGTCCGCCTTTGCGTCAGTTGGTCCGACAGGCGGTGCTGTGGTGCCGGGCGGAGTGGTAGGTGTCTGACCGTTGTTGGCCGAGTCACCGGCCTTGGCTCCGGAGTTACCACCGAACAGCTGGTCAAGTGCCTCATCCAAAGTGGGCGCAAAACCGATCTTGTCGCCAAACGCCACTAGAACGCGCTGCAGCGTGGGGTACGACGTCTCACCGGTGGACTTCAAGTAGACAGGCTGGACGTAGAGCAGGCCTCCACCTACAGGCAAGGTCAACAAGTTGCCGTTCAAGACATCCGAGGCACCTTGGCGCAGCAGGTTAAGCGCCTGCGACACTGTGGGATCGGAGTTGAACTTGTTTTGTGCCTGACCGGGGCCCGGAACCTGGGTGTCCGTGGGCAGCTGCAAGAGCCTGAGCTTGCCGTAGCTGTCAGCCTTCACTCCCTTGACGTTCCCAGCGTCGGAGTCAGCTGCCAGGAAGCCATACAGGATGTTTCTTGCATTGCCGTTGACCGTCTGCGGAATGAAGGACGATGTCAGCTGGAACGCCGGCTTGTCCTGGTCAGGCATCTGGAGCGACATGTAGAACGGCGGCTGCTTGACGGCTTCCGAGACCGTTGGGTCGTTGGGAACGCTCCAGGCATCGTTGTTCTGGTAGAAGCTGTCAGGATCTGTTACGTGGTAACGGCCCAGCAGTTCGCGCTGGACCTTGAACAGGTCCTCCGGATACCGGACGTGGCTCATGAGATCGCCGGACATCTCGCTGTAGGGCTTGATGACCGTCGGGAAGACCTTCTGCCACGCCTTCAGGATCGGATCCTGGTCATCCCACGCGTACAGCGAAACAGAACCGTCGTAAGCGTCAACCGTGGCTTTTACCGAGTTCCGGATGTAATTGACCGAGCTGTTCGGCAACGCAACCGTCCGGCCAGCGCTGGTCTGGGAATCAACCGTCGCGTTTTGCAACTGCTGCGGCTGAGAGTACGGGAAATACTGGCTGGTGGTATAGCCATCAACGATCCACTTCACGCGGCCGTCCACAACAGCCGGGTAGGCGTTGCCATCAACGGTCAGGTACGGCGCAAGTTTCTCGACGCGTTCGCGGGGATTGCGGTCATAGAGGATCTGGGATTTCTCGTTGACGCCGTCCGACAAGAGCAAGTCTGATGACTGGAACTTGATGGAGTAGAGAATCCGGTTGAGCCAGTTCCCGACATTGGGACCGCCGTTGCCGTTGAACGTGTACTGGGTCTCGCCGCTGCCCTCGCGGCCGGCGGGACGGTCCTGCTCGCGGTGCGGCGCTCCCTCGGGTGCACCAACAATGGAATACTCGGGTGAGTTTTCTCCGAAGTAGATGCGTGGCTCATAAGTGGTGTCGTTGCCCAGAACACCATTGGAAGGGATGCCGGACTGGAGGAACTCGGGCTTGCCGTCAACGGTGAACTTATTACCCTTGGCCGCGACAACACCGTAGCCATGGGTATAGACGATGTGGCGGTTGACCCAGGTCTGCTGGTTCGCGCTAAGGCCATCCGGATTCAGCTCGCGGACTGCAATGACCGTGTCTTGGACCTTGCCGTCCACTGTGTACCGGTCAACATTCAGCGTCTGCGGGAACTGGTAGTACGGACGGTATTGCTCAAGCTGAGAGAACGCCGACGAAATGAGGTTCGGGTCCAGTAGTCGAATATTGGCGGCGGTCTGTGCGTCCTTTGCCAAGGCACCGCTGGTAGCGGTGGTGGTGGCGTTGTACGCCGACACGTCGATCTTGTCCAGACCATAGGCTGCGCGCGTCATCTCGATGTTGCGGTCGATGAACTCCCTTTCCAGGGTGTTTTCCGAAGGCCGCACCTGGAACTGCTGGATCACCCAGGGGTAGACACCGCCCGCCAGGATGGCGGTGATAACCAGCATTGCTGTGCCAATCACCGGGAGGCGCCAGCGTCCAATGACAGCGGCAATGATGAACAGGATAGCGACCAAGCCAGCGGCAACGGCCAGGATGGCCTTGGTGGGCACCACGGCATTGACGTCCGTGTAAAGTGCACCGGCCCAGCGGCCCGAAGCGCTCTGCACAGTGGTGTATCTGTCCAGCCAGAAGTTGATGCCCAGCAGGAGAAGGAAGAACGCGCCCGTCACGGCGATGTGGATCTGCGCCGCCCGGCTCGTGAAGATGCCGCGCTCCATGAGGCGGATGCTGCCATACAGGTAGTGCGTCAGAATGCCGGCAATACCGGCCACAATGGCGATGCTGATCAGGAACCCTGTGACGAATCCCAGGAAAGGAAGCGACATCAGGTAGAAGCTGATGTCGAGGTTGAACAACGGATCAGTCTGGCCGAATGGCTCCTGGTTGAAGAACAGGAGGGCCTTTTGCCACTGGCTTGCGGCGGCGCTGCCTGCGAAGAGCCCGAACAGGATCGGCAGGCCGATCATGACCACGCGGCGAACGGGCTCAAGCTGCGCCTGGTAGCGGTTGAGGTTGTCCCGCGACTCGGCGTCAGGAGCATAGACAGGTCGCGAGTGGTACGCGATCCGGATGGCGAAGAAAACGGCTGCGAACATCATGGCGAAACCGACCAGGAAAGTGATGATCCTTGCCAGGTTTTCTCGAACATAGACTTCGAAGAAGCCAAGTTGCTGGTACCAGAGGACGTCAGTCCACACATTGGCGAAGAAAATGAAACCTACGACGGCCACTGCAACGACGATCAGCGTCGGCGTCAGGGCACCTCGTCTCAGCGGCGATCTTCCGGGCGGGTTGGAGCTGGCGGGACGGGACAAACTCTGTACCTCATTGGTGGTCGTCAATTAACAGTCGGTGTGCGCGTGCTTGACATCCCCAGCCGTTGGAACCATGGCAGAGTCCGTCATATATGCCACGAGTGGCAGTGGAGCTAAGTTCCACCGCCAGTCTAGTTGTTGGTGCAGGTGGGAAGGCCCGCCGTGTCTTGTCCCGACCCGAGCCGTTCCACAGCTGACTTGGCGTCGGCGAGTGTTTCGACTTTGACGACCTGTAATCCGTCCGGAACATGACCTACGACGTCGGCGCAGTTGGCGGCCGGCGCAAGGAACATGGTGGCGCCTTGCTGCCTGGCCCCGATCATCTTCTGCGCGATGCCACCAATCGCTCCCACTGCACCATCAGGAGTAATGGTGCCTGTGCCGGCCACGTGTTTTCCGCCAGTGAGATCACCGGGCGTCAGGTTGTCCATGATGCCCAATGCGAACATCATGCCGGCGCTGGGTCCCCCCACGTTGTTGAGGGAAATACTGACATCGAACGGGAAAGTGAAGTCGCTGGCCAGCAGCACGCCCAGGACGTAGCGGTCTGCCTGGTTTTTGGTGGGAGTCACCGTTTCACTTACTTCGGTGCCGTTCCTCTCCACGACCACAACTGCCGGCGCACCAGCACCTGCGGCCAGTTCGGTCTGAACAACTCCCATGGACGTGATGGCCTTGCCGTTGATGGACTTCAGGAGGTCACCTTCCTGGATCTTCCCCGAAGACGGTGAAGGATCCGACAGTCCGGCGACAGTCAGCCGCTGCTCAAACGGAATATCCAGTTGCCGCAACGCTGCCGCAACGGCATTCTCCTGGGATGTCTCCATGGCAATCTCGCCCTGTTGAACCGTTTCCTCGGCTGTAGTGCCTTTGGGATAAATGAGTTCTTCGGGATAGATGGCTTTGGAGCTGTCCAGCCAGGCCCGGAAAATATCGAAAATAGTGGCCGGACTCTTCGGGCCACCCGTCATCACAACGGTAGTCAGGTCCAAGTTGCCGTTGGCCGGAAAGGACTCCCGACCGGAAATGCTGATGACTGGCTTGTCGCCGTCCTTGCCCAAGGTATTGAAAGTGGGGCCGGCTGACTCCACAACATAGGGAACCGGCAGGGCGGCTGCACCAATGCCCAGGCCCAGGGCCAGGAGCCCCGAGATCACCATGATCATGTACCGGACGTCGCGGGCAGGTGCCGGAGTCACTGAGGAGGGATCGGCGTCGGGCGTTTGACGCTGGTCCGACGAGCCCTCGGGGCTGGGAGAAGTAAGCATTGAGGCCTCTCTATGCCGGCGTTTTGGTGATGGGTACCGGGGCTCCCCGCCGGCGGCGACGACGGGCACATACCAAACATCCACACTACGCGGTCCGGGGTCGTGGGACCGCTTTGCCTACAGCGAACGACACCGCGTCCAGGCAGACAGTATTCGGGCTGCGCGGTACGGTGAAAGTGATCACCAGCCAGTTCGACGATCGGCGGCACCATGACTTCCAACCCGAACAACCCGTCAAACGACGACGAGACCCCCAAGGATCCGCTGGCCGAAATGCTGCAGAACCTGATGGGTGGACAGGGGCTGGGCAACATCGATCCTGCCGAGCTGGCCAAGGCAGCGGGACTGCCCAACGACCCCCAGCTTCTTCAGCAGATGTTCTCGCAGGTCCAAGCCATGATGAGTTCCACCTCTGAAGGCCCCGTGAACTGGCAGCTTGCCCATGAGAACGCCCGGCGGGTTGCTGCGGCCGGTACTGATCCGTCGGTAAATGCCCAGCAGTCCAGGGAAATCGACGAAGCACTCCGGCTCGCCGAGCTCTGGCTGGATCCGGTCACCGACCTCTCCGCAACAGGCTTGATTGGCCGTGCATGGTCACGCGCCGAGTGGGTCGAGGCAACGCTTGGCACGTGGAAGCGCCTGACCGAACCGGTGGCAAACAGCATCGCGAACGCCCTGTCCGACGCCCTGACGCAACAGATGCCCGAAGAGATGAAATCCATGATGGGCGGCGCCTCGTCGATGCTGCAGAACATGGGCGGAGCCATCTTTGGAATGCAATTGGGACAGGCAATCGGTGCACTGTCGGCAGAAGTAGTCAGCTCCACGGATATCGGCGTCCCCCTGGCAGACCTCGAGATGGCATTGCTCCCGGCCAACGTAGCCAAGTTCGGTGAGGGCCTCAGTCTCCCCGAAAATGAGGTCCGGCTATTCCTCGCGGTCCGTGAAGCTGCCCATGCCCGGCTGTTCGTCCAGGTTCCCTGGTTGCGCGGACACCTCCTTGGCGCCATTGAGGCCTACGCCCGCGGCATCCACATCGACATGTCCCGCATCGAGGACTTGGCACGTGATCTTGACCCCAGCAATCCTGAGGGAATCCAGGAAGCACTATCCCAGGGAGTATTCACTCCGGAACGAACCCCGGTGCAAACGGCCGCCCTGGAGAAACTCGAAACCGCCCTTGCACTTGTCGAAGGCTGGGTGGACGAGCTGACCGCGGAAGCCACCGCAAACGTGCTGCCCTCCGCGACAGCCCTTCGCGAGACGGTTCGCCGTCGTCGGGCCACCGGTGGGCCCGCCGAACACGCGTTTTCCTCACTGGTAGGCCTGGAACTGCGTCCACGCAGGCTTAGGGAGGCGGCCACATTGTGGGCCACGTTGAAGGAAGAACGCGGAATTGCAGGGCGCGACGCGATCTGGCACCACCCGGACCTCCTGCCCACCGGAGAGGACCTCGACGATCCCAAGGGCTTCTCCGAACGGCGCCGGCTTGCCGAGGCCAGCGACAGTGAAGTTGATGACGCATTGCAGAAGCTGCTCAGCGGGGGTTACGAAACCACCGACGACACCGAGACAGCGGAAGGTTCGGCGGCGAACGAACCCGGGTCAGACGACGATCCGGAATCCGGCGAGACAGATCCTCAGTCCCCCGCCAAGTAGCCTTCCCCGTCCAGTGACAAGCAGCAGTGGCCGCCATGACATGACATGGCGGCCACTGCTGTCTTAGTCCCTTGCTGCCGAAGGACCCTCAGGTTGATCGTCGGGGCCGGAATCTCCCGTGAGACCCCGTGACGAAGCAAAAGCCACGCCTTCCAAGAAAGCCTTGGCGCGCTGGGTTTCCGGGTAGCCCTCAACCAGGCGCCAGAAATCGGCGGTGTGTCCAGCCACCAGCAGGTGCGCGAGTTCGTGGACAAGAACGTAGTCAACCACCCATTGCGGCATCGGCTGAAGCTTGTTCGAAAGCCTGATGCTGCCGTCCGCCGGAGTGGCCGAACCCCACCGCGAGTTCTGGTTGCTGACCCATCGGACCGACGTCGGTACTGCCCGCCCGCCCAGATACGTCCGGGAAAGGTGCATTGCGTGTTCCGACAGGGCGGCATCGGAGGCAGGGCGCCGCCGGCCTTGTCCTCGGCCACGCTCGCCTTGCTTCTTGAGCTTGGCCAGCATGCGGCTGACCCATTCCCGTTCCTGGGATTTGGTGAAGCTGGCCGGGATGGCGACAACCGCCTTCCCGTCTTCCCAGAACGCTGCCACGGTCCTTCGCCGCCTGCTCGAACGGCGCACCACCACTGGAGCGCCGTCGTCGGTAACCTGGGGAATGCCGGCATCAACGGCAGGTGGGCGGCCCATCAGAGCTCGGTGCTTTCAGCAAGAACGGCGAGAACAGCCTCGCCGTAGCGCTCCAGTTTGGACGGGCCAACTCCGGGCAAGTCCTTCAACGCTTCCAGGGAATCCGGTTTGGCTTCGGCAATGGCCGTCAGGGTGGCGTTCGTGAAAACGACATAGGCCGGCACATCTGCGGCTTTGGCTTCATCCACCCGCCATTGCCGCAAGGCCTCGAAAGTCTGTTCCTCGTAAGTAGGGGGGCATTGGTTGCAGCGCCCGACCTTGCGCTCGGCTCCGCTGCCGAGCATGCTCCCGCAAACCCGGCACGACGCCGGTGCGGCGGCTTGGCGCCTCGTGGAACCTGGTTTGCTGCGGGCACTGGCCGACGCCACCGAATTGGGCCGGAGTCCGTCAAGGAACCGGGACGGCTTGCGGTTGGCCCTGCCACCCGGCGTGCGGGCGGTGGACCACGAGAGATTCAAGTGTTCCCGCGCCCGGGTGATTCCCACGTAGAGCAACCGGCGTTCCTCATCAACGTCTTCGGGGGTGTCGGCAAACGAAATCGGCATAAGGCCTTCGCTGAGGCCAACCAGGAATACGGCATCCCATTCAAGGCCCTTCGCGGCGTGAAGCGAGGCGAGTGTCACGCCTTGGACCGTGGGGGCGTGCTGCGCCACCGAACGTTCCTGGAGTTCGTTGACGAATTCAGCCAACGTGAAGGACTCCCCCCGGCTGACGGCGAGTTCATCGGCCAAAGCCACCAACGCAGCCAAGGATTCCCACCGCTCGCGAAGGGCTCCACCACTGTGCGGCGCGGATTCGCTGTAGCCCAGCGATGCGACGATGTCCCGCACGATTTGCCCCAAGGATTCCTGCGGACCCTCAGCGACGGCCCGGGTTGCAGCCCGAAGCTGCAGTATGGCGTCACGGACTTCCTTGCGTGCAAAGAACCGTTCGCCGCCCCGGAGCTGGTAACCGATCCCGGCTGAGGCCAGGGCTTGCTCGTAAGCCTCGGACTGACCATTGGTGCGGAACAGGATAGCGATCTCGCTGGCTTTGACGCCGGTGTCCAGCAACTCTTGGATTCTGCCCGCGACAACGGCTGCCTCGGCCTCGTCATCCGGGCACTCCATGAACCGTGGTTCCGGTCCCACAGGCCTTTGGGCAACGAGCTTAAGGGGCGTCGCCCACGCGGCGTCGGCCACGGGGCCGCCGCTTCGCCGCGACCCTAGAAGGTCGTTTGCCAGCTTCACGACCTGCGGTGTGGATCGGTAGTCACGAATGAGCTTTACCACTGACGCGGCCGGGAACTGCTTCTTGAAGCCCAGCAGGTGCTTGGGCGATGCGCCCGTAAACGAGTAAATAGTCTGGCTGGCATCGCCCACCACGCACAGCTCATCCCTGCCGCCGAGCCACAGATCCAGTAGCCGCTGCTGCAGCGGGGAGACGTCCTGGTACTCGTCCACCACGAAATGGCGGTACTGCTCACGGACTGTTGCTGCTACTTTCGGGTCTTCCTGGAGGATGCCCACCGTTATCAGGAGGACGTCTTCAAAGTCGATGAGGTTGCGGTCGGTCTTGATGTCCTCATACGCCTGGAATACCCGGGATACTGCCGTGAGATCGAATCCTCCGGGACTCCCCCTGTCTTGGGCATTCTCCGAGTAATTTGCTGGCGTCAGCATGGAGACCTTGGCCCATTCGATCTCCGCAGCCAGGTCCCTGATAATTGCCCGGTCCGTTTTGAGGAGAAGCCGGCGGGAGGCTTCCGCGATCATATTCGCTTTGTGGTCCAGGAGACTGGGCAACGTGCCGCCGATGGCCTGGGGCCAGAAGAATTGCAACTGCCTCAGGGCTGCTGCGTGGAATGTACGGGCTTGAACGTTGGCTACGCCGAGGTCCCGGAGCCTGCTCCGCATTTCTGCCGCTGCCCGGGCTGTAAAAGTCACGGCAAGCAACCGTTGCGGACTGTAGACGCCGGAGTGAACCCCATATGCGATGCGGTGGGTGATGGCGCGGGTTTTTCCTGTGCCCGCGCCGGCGAGCACGCACATTGGACCGGTCAGGGAACTGGCTACTTCGCGCTGCTCGTCATCCAAGCCACCGAGGATGCGCTCTTCGAGTGAGCCGCCGGCGTCGAAAATGTCTGTCGTCACGGCTGGAGGTCTTCGATGACGCCGCCGTACCAGTGTTCAATCAGCGAACGCGCAATGGACAGGCGTGTGGAAATGGTGATCTCGCCATTCAGCACGGCTTCCTGCAGCTCTTCGCGGCTGAACCACCGCGCCCTGGTGACCTCAACGCCGTCGGGCCGTGCAACGGCGTCGTCCGTCGTGGCGGTGAACCCCAGCATGAGCGAGGCGGGGAACGGCCATGACTGCGAACCAAGATACTGGCACGCCTTCACGTGGACGCCAACTTCCTCCCCTATTTCGCGAACCACTGCTTGCTCCAGCGACTCACCGGGTTCGACGAATCCTGCGAGCGTGGAATAGTTCCTGGCGTCGGCGGGTCCGCCGCCGCCCAAAAGGAGCCGGCCGTCAGGTCCGACCACCGTGACGATGATCGCCGGATCCGTCCGCGGGTAGTGCTCGGAATTGTCTTTGGGACAACGCCGAACCCAGCCTCCCGCCTCAACATTGGTGGGGGTTCCGCACTGCGGGCAATGAGTGTGCGTGGCATGCCAGTTGGAGATTGCGCTGGCTTCGATGAACAAAGCGGTGTCGTTGGCGTCTAGGCGCCCGGCGACTTCCCGGAAACCGGCCCATTCAGCGTGCGGGGGGACGGCAGCGGTACCAAGAACAGCAGGATCAACAACAGTGAAAAGCAGCACGGCTGTGCCCTCCGGCAAGGACGAAGGTCCCAGCGTGGTTCCCAAGTAGATGGCAGCAGCTTCCGTGCCCGTCCCGTCGAGGGCCTGCCATAACTGCGAAGCGTCGCCAAACCACAGCCCCTCAGCCGTCACCAGCGCCTTGCGTTTGGATACAACCATGGCCTTGGCGGTTCCGGAGGCAACGAGGTCATCCACCATGCCCGGCTTCATGCGTACCCCTGAGCCGCGATCCACCATGGCAGGGCGCACTGGAAGAACAGTGTCCATCAAGTGGTTGGCCAGCGCCGGCGACTCCGTATAACTCATGTATCTACCGTACTGACTCGTACCGACAAAAAACATTTGGAACGGTGGTGCCTTGTGGACACCTGCCCTTGGAGGTGCTTTAGTGGCCACTTCTGCGTTGTTTTGCTGCGGATCTGGAGACTCGCCGCACTGCATCATGGCCACAGCCGCCAGTCAATCTACCGTGGGAGACGTGAGAAGAACACCGCTCGAACTGGCCGCTGTAGCAACTGCGGCGGTGCCTGGCCTGGCGCCGACGGCTACAGCCTTTTCCCCCGATGACGACGCCGACTTCGACTCGGCGTTGCTTCTCGATGCCGAAGGCAAACGCTGGCGGGTCCGTTCGCCGCGCCATCCCGAAGCCAGTACGCGGCTGGAAACCGAATTCATGGTCCTGCGGGCCTTCGCCCCTGCCATCCGAGCCGAGCTGCCGTTCCACGTGCCCACCATCGCCGGTACCGTCCGGCAAGGTGCCCTCACCACGTTTGTCTACGCCCATCTCCAGGGCTCAACACTGTCAATCGAGGAGCTTTCTGCGGGCAGTCCAGCCCTCGCGAAGGAAATCGGCGCGGCTTTGGCGGCCATCCACGACCTCCCACTGACTCTCGTCACTAACGCTGACCTCCCCAGCTACTCCGCGAACGAATTCCGGCAGCGAAAGCTCAACGAACTCGACCAGGCGGCCACCACCGGAAAGATTCCCGCAACCCTGCTGCGACGCTGGGAACACGCGCTCGAAGACGTCGCACTCTGGCGGTTCAACACCTCTGTGGTTCACGGCGATCTCCACGAGGACAACCTGATGGTCCTGGACGACTCCGTGACGGCCTTGACCGGGTGGACCGATCTCCGGATCGGCGATCCCGCCGACGACTTCGCCTGGCTGGTGGCGTCGAACGAAGCCTCCTTCGTTGAGGCGGTCCTCACTCACTACACCCAGGCTCGCCGCGAAACACCGGACGCACACTTGCTACGGCGGGCCGCTCTCCTGGCGGAGTTCGCTTTGGCCCAATACTTGGTCAAGGCCATGGCCGCCGGCCACCAAAGCATGACTGCGGAGGCAGAATCCATGCTTCAAACCCTTGCTGACGACATCGAGGAGCAGGCACGGAGGGAAGAAGAAGCCGCGCAAGCAGCGGAAGTCGAGGCTGCCGGCATTATTTCTGCCGAGGACGCGGAAGCCGCTTTCCAGCAGCCGCCAGTCAGTGTGGAGGCAATACCCGACGCCGAACCTTCAGTATCGGTGGCCACCATCCCGAACGCCGCGCCGCCTGCCACGTCATCACCTGACGCCAAGGCTGAACCCCACGCGGCCGCGGGCGCTGTGGACGCGGAAGGCAACCACCACGCCGATGGCAGCGAGTCCGATGCTGCTTTGGCTCCTGACGACACGTCAACCGCCGCCATCAACGTGGTTAATGTGACACCGCTGCACACAGCAGAGCGGTCCTAGTCTCCTAGTCCTGGTTCTCCAGCGCCCGTGCAACGATCTGCTCGAGGTCCTCGGCGCTGCCGAGGTCGTGCGGACGCACCAAGGAGTCGTCCGCCACGTAGTAGAACGCTGCGCTGACGTCTTCGAGGGGCACTCCTTTCAGGCGTGCCCAGGCGAGGCGGTAAACGGCCAACTGCACGGCCCGCGTAGCCAGTTGCTTACCTGCGGGTCGTCGTCCGGTCTTCCAGTCAATGAGCTGCCATCGGTCGTCGGCATCGCGGAACACGGCGTCGATGCGCCCGCGGACAACGACATCGCCAATCCGGGTTTCCACAGGCACTTCGACGAAGACCGGTGCACGCTGGGACCACTCCGATTGCTTGAAGGCGGCCACCATGTCATCCAGGCCATAGGCCTCATCAATGTGAGCATCCGAACCCGGCGCTTCGTCGAGGTCAAGCATGCCGGTGGTCCCGTAGAATTCCTCCACCCACGCATGGAATGCTGTGCCTTTTCGGGCCGAGATTCCGGGTTCCCGGGGCACAGGACGGCGAAGCTGGGACAGGACTGCGGCAGCGTCAGCGCCCAGGTCCACAAAAAGCGACGCCGAGATGTGGCTCGGCAAGTGGACGTCCTGGATGGTCTTACGCTGGCGTTGGCGATCGAGCAGGAGCCCGGCTTCCTGCGACCACCGCCCCGCTGTCCCCCTCAACTCCTCCAGCGGCAAGTCATGGGCGGAGTTCCCGAGGTATTCAAGGACCAAATCTGCGGCCCGGTCCATCGCGACCCGCCTGCCGGGCACGAGCCTGAGACGGGCCCCGGTCCGAGGGTCCGAAGGCCCTTCAAGGGGATCATAGGGGAATTGCGCTACCTCGAGCGTTGTGGTTAGTGGGCTAACATCCGGCAAGGACTCCTCGGCGACGGAGTCCGCGTGAACCACCGCACTGGCCGCTTCCCGGCGATCCCCTACATCGTCCAGCCCTGCAAGCGGTGCCAACTCAGAGAGAAAGGCCGACATTTCGGCTATACCTGAGCGGGAGCCGTTCCAGGCGGCGCTGGAGACCCACAAGACGAACTTTGCCCGCGTGTAGGCCACGTAGGCCAATCTTCTCTCCTCGGCCTCGCCATGATGCTGGACCTCGGACTTGAAGTCCTTCTCCGCGTCCAACCAGCCTTTTTGGTCGGGCTGGTCGAGATCCCACTGGGGAAGGTCAGCGCGGTCACCCCTCAATGGCCACGGTAACGCCGCGGCTCCACTGCTCCACCGTGAATCCCTGGTGCTGGGGAACGAGCCGGCATTGAGGCCAGGGACGAAGACAACGTCCCATTCCAATCCCTTGGAGGCATGGACAGTCAACAACTGGACTGCCTCCCGGTTGGTTTCAACAGGAGCTATGTCCAGGCCACCCTCTTCGGAGGCCGCAGCCTCCAACCACGACAAGAAGGCAAGCAAGTCGATGCGCTGCGAGGTCTGCAGGAATCCGGCCGCGGCGTCCTGGAATGCATCCAGGTTGCGCCGGGCCTGGTGGATGCTGATTCCAGGTTTGGCTGCTACCTCGATGTCCAACAGCATTGCCCGCTCGACTTCTCCGAGGAGAGTAGTGAGGTCGTCACCGATGTAGCTGCGAAGATACCGAAGTTCCGTGCCGAGCTTGGCGAGCCGTTCCATTGCTGCGGGGCTCAAGCTCCGGCCGTGGCCCGAAGTCCACCCGGGCCTCGGCAGGAAATCGAGGGCCTCTACAAGGCTCGCGGCATCGGTGATGTCGCTTTCCACCACCACTGATGCGGGGTCCTCGTTGGCGTCCACGGCATCAGAATGAGAGTCCGGAGCTGAGCGTCGGCGCGCAAGGAAACGGGACCAGTCGCTGAATGCCATCAGGTCGGCGGGGCCGATGCGCCAACGCGCTCCCGCCAAGAGCCTCATCAAGGCATCGGACCGGCCTGGATCGGCAAGAACCCGCAGCGTGGACACAAGGTCTACGATCTCCGGCGTATCCAGCAAACCTCCCAGCCCGACGATCTCGTAGGCGATACCTTGCACCTCAAATTCGCGGCGTAGGCATTCCATTTGGGCACGCCGACGGCACAGGACTGCCATGGTGGGCCGTACGGGCGAACCATCTTTTTCTTCCTCGAAGACCGTACGCCGGTATCGCCGAATATCCCTGGCGATCACGGCGGCCTCATCCTCATCGGTGCCGAAGCGCCCGATCACCACCTTTCCGTCCACAGCCGCCGGGCTCGGGACCAATGCAGGGACGGAGACCTTCTTGGGCGTGCTTCTCTCCCCCGCCGGCCCATCAGAAACGGCTGCCTTGTTCAACGGTGCGGCGATGGTATTGGCGGCCCCAAGGATATTCCTCCCGTTGCGCCATGCAGTGGTCAGGTATGAGGTAGGAGCAACGGAAAAGGCCTCCTGCCCCGTACCGGGATCCGGCCGGCGAACCGGGAACTCCTGCACGAAATGGAAGAGTTGCCCGGCCGAGGCACCTCTGAACCCGTAAATCGACTGGTTGGGATCCCCCACGGCGGTGACCGCATGTCCTCCGCCGAAGAGCCGGGAGAACAGGACAAGCTGAGCGTGGGACGTGTCCTGGAATTCATCAAGGAGAACCACCTTGTAGCGGGCACGCTCCGTGGAGGCGGCAAGGGGAATGTCACTGGCAATCCGGGCAGCGAGAGCCACCAGGTCGCCGAAATCGAGAACGCCGCGTTGGCGCTTGGCGTCCTGGTACCGCACAACCATGTCGGCCACGCTGGCCCGGGTTCTCAGCATTGCTGCCAAATCCCCCGCGGCCTGGGTGGGATTCTTCTTGGCACCGGCAACATAGGGAAGCTGCTCAAAGGCCTCAACACGCTCCAACACCCAGTCCCGTACGGCGCCGGGATCCTGAAGATGCTCAGCACACTCGCCGGCCAACTGAATGACGGCGTTTACCAGCGTGGACTTGGCCGCAGTGAAATGCTCGTAGTCGCCGTCGTAGGCCTCCACGACTTCACTCGCCAACTGCCACGATTGCGCGCCACCGAGCAGAACGACGTCTCGTTCGATGCCCAACCGCAAGCCATAATCCGACACGATGCCACTGGCGTAGGAATGGTAGGTGGATACCTTGGGTTCGAGGTCGTCAGCGCCCAGGAGTCCTTCCGGGAAACCGATGCTGCCGTCGTCATCAGCGGCTATTCGCTGGAGGGTTGCCAGCTTGGACCGGATTCGGCTGGCCAGTTCGCCCGCGGCTTTGCGGGTGAAGGTCACGCCAAGCACTTCTTCGGGCCGCACCAAACCATTGGCCACGAGCCACACGACGCGATCGGCCATGGTGGCGGTCTTGCCGGAGCCAGCTCCCGCGATCACCAGGCGCGGCGTGAGGGACGAGGCGATGATGTCCGCCTGTTCGGATGTGGGGTGGTTCTTCTCGCCAAGAATGTCTGCCAGTTGAGACGGGGAGAACCGTGGTTCAGGGACACCTGCCGCGCCAAAGGCACCGGAGAGTCCGGCTGCATGGCCGTCCAGTAGCTCAGTTGTCATTCGGTGACCTGCTTTCCTCTTGCGCACAGCGGGCAAACATCCGGAAGGCGGCAGCCATGACCGCCGTGTCCTCCCTTGCTGGGATCGTGTCGGGCTTCGAACTCCGCCCCCGCCATCAAGACCGCTGCCTCGTTGACCAAGACCTCGGCCCAGTTGTCATCAGGGTCCAGTGGCTCCTGCTGCTGCACGCCAGGACTCTTGGTCTTGGTCCCGAGTTGGGCCAGCACGGCGCCGCCGGGCGCGGCGCCACTGGACGCTCCGGCGAGCGATCCGGCGTCGCGCGCTTCCGCCGCTGTTCCTGCGTCGTGGAAGGCGCCTTTGAGAACGGCCGCCTGGTAGGCACCCAGTTGGGGGTGCCTGGCTACCTCCGCCTTGCCGGGCTGGCGCTTTCCGGTTTTGAGATCGACAATCACGAGGCGGCCTTCGGGATCAATCTCCAAACGGTCCACCTGTCCTCGAAGGATCGCGTGACGTGCAGGTGCGGCGCCCGCTGCTTCGGATGCACCCGGGGTGTCAGCTTCCAGGGCAACGTCAGGGAGGCTGACCTCGAAGTCCTGCTCCACCGCCACCAGGCTCCGGCCCTCGCTGCGCATCAGCAACACATACTGGGCCAACTTACGCACCATGAGCTCAGCGCGCTGGAAATCGAGCTTTCCTTCCCAGTTGTCCTTCATGCCCAACGTAGGCCAGCGGCGGACGAGTTCGGCTACATACTCCGCACCGGAGGCCTCGGGCAACTCCTGGGCAATGCCGTGAACCAGGGTGCCAAGGCTGCGTGCGAAATCGGTGGCAGCTTCCCCTCCCGCGGCTTGGACAAACCAATCGAGAGGGGACTTGTGGACAGCCTCAACCTTGGATGGTGAGACAGACACCGTACCTCCCGCCGGCACCACTGGCTCCTCGGAGCTCAACGACGCCAAACCCCACCAGGTGTCCGGGTGCGCACCGGCAACCGGCGGTTCAACGCTTGCCAGCTTGGCCAGTATCCGTGCAGCCTCCCGTGCCGGGCCGCCGACGCCGGCGTCAGGATCCTGCGACTGCGCGTGCTGCCTCAGTTCAGCTACGAGGGCCCGGAGAGTCATGGGGCGGTCCACTGGGGTGTAGTCCCGCCGAAACTCCCCCGCGGGCAACGGAGCCGCGTAATCCAAGAAGGCTGAAGGCTGTTCGTCCTCTGACGACACAGCCGTGCAAATCAGGACTTCGCGGGCACGTGAGACGGCCGTGGAGAAACTCCTAAGTTCGTCGTAACGGATATCGCGCAGCCGGCTCATGGGGCCTCGCCGGAGGGCGTGCTCCACTCCGTGTTCAACGGCGTCTGCATACAAGGTGCTGCCCAGGAGCTCCCCGCGCAGGCGGGTGTTGGGCCACACACCTTCCTGGAGACCAGCCACGATAACGACGGGCCATTCACGCCCGGCGGCGCTGGCCGGCGTCATGATCTCAACGCACGCTTCCAGCTGTGCCCGCGCGGCGAGGGTATCCATGGGCAGCTCCTGGTTCAGCAAGTAGTCCAGGAATTGCTCCGGACCGGAACCCGGCAATTGGTCGACAAAGCGTTCGGCCGTGTGGAACAACGCCATCATGGCGTCGAGGTCACGGTCCGCACGGGCACCGGCCGTCCCGCCTTCGAGGGCCAATTCTGCCCAGCGGCCAGACAACCCAGTGGCCTGCCACAGCGCCCACAGCACCGATTCAGCATTGGCACCCGGTTCGGCTGAAGCCGTGGCACCGGCCGCGAACATATGGGCCAGGCGGCGGGCAGAACCGGCCTCGATCCCCAGAGAAGCCAGCGCTCCCGGTTGAAGCAGCGACTCGACCAGCAGGGAGTCGCTGGACCGGCCGCCGCCGCCCAGGAGCTCTTCGCGGCGCAGTGACTGGCGGAGCCTGCGCAATTCGATTGCTGTTGCTCCGCCAATACGTGAGGTCAACAGGGAAACCGCAGTTTCAGGGGTCAGCCGTGCGGGATCTAGAACGATAGCGAACGCTTCAAGCAAAGGACGCACAGCAACCTCGTCCCGGACTGCCGAATCCGCCACCGGAACGCGCACCGGAATGCCTTGGCCTGCGAGGTAGCGCTGAACCTGGGAAATTTGGCCTCCGTTGCGGACGATGACGGCAATCTCGCTGAACTCCCGCCCGTCCCGGAGCTGTGCTTCCAGGATGCGCTGGGCGACGTATCGCATTTCATGAACGGCGGAAGGCAGGATATGGCCTTCCACCCTCCCTTCAGCGGCCGGTTCCGGCTCGCTTGCCGACGGAACCGGCACTGACGGTTGTTCAAGGCGCCGGGCAAGCTGGCCGCCTGAACGTTGCGAAATACGGGCTGCAACCCGCGTCCAGGCTTCAGCCACCTCGGGCGCGTGGCGGTGGGTCACCCACAGGGGGCATTCCCGAACCGACTGCCGAACACCGCCCACAAGGGACGGCAACTCCGCCACAAGATCCGGGCGGGCACCGCGGAAACCTTGCACTACAGTATCCGGCGAGTACGTCACCACAACGTCCTTGCCTTCGGCCACATCGGCCAAAAGCTCGAACACTGCCGGATTCGATTCCTGGGCGTCGTCCACAAGGATGAGCTGGAGGCGCTCACGTTCTGCGGCAAGGAAGGCGGGGGAATCCTGGAAGATCTGCCGGGCGGTGGTGATGATACCGGCGGGATCAAAAGCCTCCGGCATGCGCAGGTCCAGGACATCCCGGTACTCCGTGTAGAGCTCCGCCGCCGCCATCCAGTCAGGCCGCCCACATTCGTAGGCCAGGCCGACCAGGTCCTCGGCAGTGCGACCGGACTCAATGATGCGGTCAAACAATTGCCGGATTTCATGGCGGAAGCCGCGCGTGGGAAGAGCAGCGGCGAGGTCTTCCGGCCACGGCAACTGAAAACCGGAGCGGGAATGGCCCTCAAGCAACTCCTTGATGATGAGGTCCTGCTCCGGTCCCGACAGGAGCTTCGGGGGCCGCGGCAGCGGCAGTACACCTTCTGCCTTGGCGCGTCGGATGACATCAAAAGCGTATGAGGCCCAGGTGCGGGCCGGCGTCGTACTGAGGCTCCTGTCCAGCCGCCCGGTGAAAGTGTCACGCAACGCGGCCGCGGCATGGCGGCCCGGGGCGAGTATCAGAATCCGCTCGGGGTCAACTCCGTCCTCACGGACCCTCCGGACCGCGGATTCCACGAGGACCGTGGACTTTCCGGTTCCGGGACCGCCGGGGACGAGTACTGGGCCGCTCCCCTGCCGCAAGGACACTACTGCCTGCTGGTCCGAAGACAGGCCAGGTGCCATGAAATGGGTCTCGCGGGGCGGAAGAAGGCGAAGAGCTGCCGGCGCTTGGCGGGATTTGGTGAGAGTCGCGGTCACACAGTCATTTCATCATCGGGTACCGACAAAATATGGAGTTGACGCTCCAACTGGTCCGAGATCACATCAAGTTGGTCAAAATCCGCTTCGGAGGGTGCCCACCGTGCCGCGGTCAGGTCCACACGCCACCTGCCTTCGCCCGTCCTCAGGAATGCCTGGTAGGCGCCATGAAGGGGGGTGGACTCCTCCAGATAATGCCGCAGGGCATCGGCCTCGTGGCCAGGAGGTGCGTCGCCGCTGGCCCTCAGGACACGCCACCAGGCGACCGAGCTGCCGTAGTGGCTCATAACCGCGCCCACTTGCCTGGGCCCACCCGCTCCCAGAAGTTCTGCGACGTCCCCATAGGAGACCGCGGCGCCGGACGGAACGAGGTCCACGACGGCCAATACTGCCGTCACATATTCCATCCGCATGTGTTCAGCGTAACGGCAGGAGTGTCGCGCCCAATAGTGTCAGGGGCAGCCGGTAGCGTGAACGCATGAGCTCCTGGAACACCCTCTCCCGCGCCGCGTTCGACCTCGAGACCACCGGGAAGAACTCGCGGTCGGCACGAATCGTCACTGCCTCCATCACAGTGGTGGATGCCCACGGCGAGTTGATCGCGGAACATGAGTGGCTGGCCGACCCCGGCGTCGAGATTCCTTTGGAAGCCAGCGAAGTACACGGTGTAACCACCGAAAAGGCCCGCGCCGAGGGGCGGCCCGCGGCCGAGGTCACCCGCGAAGTCGCCGGGGTTCTGCAGGGACTGTTCGACGACGGCACTCCGGTCATTGCTTTCAACGCAAGCTACGATTTCACCGTTTTGGCAGCCGAGTCCGCACGGTACGGAGTTCCCCAGCTGAGCCGCTTCCCGGTGTTGGATCCGTACGTCATGAACAAGCAGGTGGACCGGTACCGCAAGGGCAAACGTACGCTGACCGCGCTGTGCGAGGAATACGGCATCGACCTGAACAACGCGCACACGTCCGCTGCGGATGCTTTGGCAACACTTCGCGTGCTGGACGCCATGGCGGGTAAATTTCCCAAGTTGCACATGCCTGCCTCAAAGCTCCATCATTTGCAGGTGGACTGGGCTGCCTCCCAGGCCGCCGACTTCCAGCAGTATCTCCGGCGCAGCAAGCCCACCGCCGTTATTGAGGGCGATTGGCCGGTCCTGCCGCCAGAGGACGCCAGCCGGGGAGGCTTCTAGGCAAGGGTTCGCCCGTAGGTTACGATCTGCGACGCAAGTCACAATAAATCCGGGAACCCTCCGGAGGCAAAGGTGCGCGCTGGGATTCCATCTGCGCCGTGACTATCGGAATGGACCGTTGATGTTTGGCCTTTTGGCTGCAACTTTGTTCGGAAAAATTGAGCCACAGCAATCACTTATTCGATTCACGGTGCCTTAGTGGGCTGGTGACATAATTAAGTTTGGCGGGTTGAACTCTGCTAAGGCAGTCGACCTTCGCTTGCTGCCACCTTCCCCGCCCACCGCGAAACGTCTCTGTGACCCGATGAAAGTGATTTCTTCATGAAATTCAAAGCCCTCAAGTGGTTCTCTGCCGCCCCTGTGGCCGCAGCCCTGGTGATTTCCCTGGCAGCCTGCGGCGGAGGAACCTCCGAACCCAGCGGCTCCCCCACTGACGCCCTCGCCGGCAGCGACCAGCAGACGCTGGACAAGTTCACCACCGCCGACGTCACACCGCTGGACAAGATCGACAAGTCCAAGCTTGGTCTCGTTACCGACGGCACCCTCCGCGTGGGCACCCTTTCGGATGCACCGCCGAACATCTTCATCGATCCTTCCGGCAAGTTCACCGGCTACGACAACGAACTCCTGCGTGCCATTGGCGACAAGCTCGGCCTGAAGGTGGAGTTCGCTTCCACGGACTTCTCTGCCCTCCTGTCCCAGGTTGCGAACAAGCAGTTCGACGTCGGATCCTCCTCGATCTCCACCACTGACGCCCGCCGCAAGACCGTTGGCTTCACCAACGGCTACGACTTCGGCTACATGGCTGTTGTGACCAAGAACGACGCCAAGGTCACCGGATTCGCCGACCTCAAGGAAGGCCTGCGCATCGGCGTTGTCCAGGGTACGGTCCAGGATGACTACGTCACCAACACGCTGAAGATCGAACCCGTCCGTTTCCCTGACTACAACACGGTCTACGGCAACGTGAAGAACGGCCAGATCGACGCTTGGGTTGCTCCCTCCCAGCAGGCCGACGGCCAGGTCAAGGAAGGCGACGGCACCAAGATCGCCGAGAAGGTCGTCAACACGCAGAACTTCACCGCCTACGCTGTGAACAAGGACAACCAGCCGCTGATCGACGCCCTGAACTCGGGCCTTGACGCCGTAATCGCAGACGGCACCTGGAGCAAGCTGACTGCCGAGTGGTACAAAGACCGTCCGACGCCGGCCGAGCAGACCCCGCAGGGCTGGACCCCGGGCAGCAAGGCCGTCCAAGTTCCCGCAAAGTAGCCCGGACGTTCCATGGATATCCTCAATCAACTCGCCCAGACCTTCTTTGACTGGGAGGCAATGGGCGAAGTCATCCCCAAAATGTTCGCGGTCGGCCTGCCGAACACCCTGATCCTGGCTGTCACCTCCGGCATTATCGGGACGGCAATCGGCATGCTGCTTGCCCTGATGGGGATCTCCCGGAACGCGGCCGCGCGGTGGATTGCACGCGTCTACACGGACATCCTGCGTGGTCTTCCACCTGTGCTGACCATCCTGGTGATCGGGTTCGGTTTCGGACCCATCATTCGTGAACTGACAGGCTCCACGAGCCCGTACCCGATGGCCATCGCGGCCTTGTCCTTGATGTCCGGCGCTTACATCGGCGAGATCTTCCGTTCCGGCATCCAGAGCGTGGACAAGGGACAACTCGAAGCCACACGTGCTTTGGGTTTCAGCTACGGCTCGTCCATGCGCCTTGTGGTGGTACCCCAGGGCATCCGTCGAGTCCTCCCGGCGTTGGTGAACCAGTTCATCGCATTGATCAAGGAATCGTCTTTGGTCTTCATGCTTGGCCTGCTCGCATCGGAGCGTGAGATCTTCCAGATCGGCAAGGATGCCGCAGCCAACAGCGGCAACCTGTCGCCGTACGTTGCTGCAGCAATCTTCTATCTGGCACTGACCATCCCGCTCACGCACTTCGTGAACTGGATCGATGCCCGCATGCGTTCCGGGCGCCCGGAAAAGAAGGAACCGGACGAGGCTGCTGCCGTCGTTGGAAAAGGAGCCCAGGCATGAGTGAATTCGCTTCAGGAACATTGACGGCGAAGAACATCCATTTGTCGTTCGGCAGCAACCATGTGTTGCGGGGCATCGACCTTCACGTCGAGAAGGGCACTACGGCATCCGTGATCGGTCCTTCCGGTTCGGGTAAGTCAACCCTTCTGCGCGTGATGAACCGGCTCATTGAGCCGGACCAGGGTGACATCCTGCTCGATGGCCGTTCAGTCCTCAAGGACAATCCCGACGAACTACGCCGACGGATCGGCATGGTCTTCCAGCAGTTCAACCTGTTCCCGCACAAGACCGTCGCGGAGAACATCTCCCTTGCGCTGCGCAAGCTCCGCGGCATGTCCAAGGACCAGGCGAGGGATGAAGCTTTGGCCCAGTTGGACCTGGTTGGCCTGAAGCAGAAGGCAGATGCGCGGCCGGCCAACCTTTCCGGTGGCCAGCAGCAGCGTGTGGCAATTGCCCGGGCTCTGGCCATGAAGCCTGAAGTCATGTTCTTCGACGAAGCCACGTCCGCACTCGACCCGGAGCTCGTCAAGGGTGTCCTCGCCCTGATGACGGACCTCGCCCAAGGCGGCATGACAATGGTGGTGGTGACCCATGAAATGGGATTCTCACGCAACGTCTCGGACGTCGTGACCTTCATGGACGCCGGCGTGGTGGTGGAGTCCGGTCCGCCGGAGCAAGTGTTCAACAACCCGCAGACGGAGCGCCTCCAAGGCTTCCTCTCGGACGTTCTCTGACAGGGACGTTCTCTGACAGAACGGCACCAGCCAAGGACTAACCACAGCTCAATACAGCAGGCCCCGCTCGTCGCGACCCTCACCATCACAGTGAAGATCACCACGAGCGGGGTTTCCTGTATCCCTTTCCTTGCAGGCCGTGCGGATTCCCTAGGGGCCGGCTTTGACCTTGAGGACGGTCAGGGCCGCGGCATCGACTCTTGCCCGAAATGCCGGATCTCCTTGTGCCTTCCGGACTACTGCCTGGTGCATGGCAGGGATGCTCGCCGGATCAGCACACACCAGCATGGTTCCCCCTGCAGCAAAGAAGTTCAACGCCCGCTCGCCATCTGTCCACGGTTCCAATTGCCCTGCGCTGCACAGGTCGTCCGACAAGATAATCCCCTTGAAGCCGGCGTCACCCCTGAGCATCGTGTCCATCACTACGGGCGAGAAGGGGGCGATGTTGGCTGGATCAATCCGATCGTAGTAGGCGTTGGAGACCATGACCCACTGCGCGCCATTCTTGATGGCGGCATGGAAAGGTTCCAAATTCGGATCGTTGCGGGTGGTGGCAGTGTCCCGCACGTTGCTGGTGACATCAGTGTTGGGCACAACCCGTCCGAGGCCCGGGAAGTGTTTCACTACCGGGGCGACCCCCGCGTCCTTCATCCCGTCGGCGAAGGCGTTTCCCAGCGAAGACACCTGACTTGGCGTATATCCGTACTCGCGCTGAAAGTGTCCGATCGGGGCGTTCGACGGCGCGAACTCAGGGCTTGTTACAGTGTCCAGGACCGGAGCAAGGTTGACGTTCACCCCCGCGGTTCGAAGTTCCTTGCCCCACACAGCAGCGTCGGCGCGGAGTTTGACCGGACCGGCCCCTGCCTGCACCAGTGCGGTGGGAATCGTGGAGAAACCGGGCCCCGACAGTACCTGAACGTAACCACCTTCCTGGTCAGTGGCCACAAAGAGGGGAAGTCCGCCGGTCGTGGCGGCCGAGACCGTGCCCGTGGCTGAGCTGACAACTGCAGCAGTGGCGGCAGTTCCCGCCTGGCTTCGTCCGCTGAGGTAGATGTTCCCTGTGTGGTACTTCTTCAAGGCTTCCATCGTGGCTGGCTCCGCCCCAGTGGCCTTGGCCGCGACCATGAACAGCTGCCCGACCCGCTGTTCGAGACTCAGCGCGGCGAGTTCTCGCTCGGCTGCTGTGGGTGGATTGCTCGATGGAGCCGGGGACGGAGGCACGGAAGGCGTGGGCGCCTGCGTTGTTGCCGGCGGCGACGACGATGAGCTGGTACTTGATGGGAAGGATGACATCCCCGACGACGTAGGCCCCGCAGAGCTTGGACCGGCGGCTCCGCTACCGCTTGAGCAGCCTGACGCGACGGCGACAAGCACTCCAGCGGTCGCGATGCTCGCCGTGAGGGATGCAAATGTCTGGGTCTTGCGCATGGTAAACCGTTAATTCGTTGGGGCTGGGTTTCCTCTACGAGCCTACCCCCTGGAGACATGGCAATGCCCCGGACGGTTGCTCCTGCAACGGTCCGGGGCACAGGCGGAACTATGCCGTTGCGGCAGCCGCCGCTTTCGCGGCCGCCGGGAGGGCTTCGATGATTCGGTTCATCGCGGCGTCGTCGTGGGCCGCGGACAGGAACCAGGCTTCGAAGACAGACGGTGGCAGGTAGACCCCGGAGTCCAGCATCGAGTGGAAGAAGGGGGCGTAACGGAAGGTTTCCTGGCCCTGGGCGTCGTCGTAGTTGTGCACGCCGTGGGCTGAAGTTCCGAACGCTGCCGAGAACAGGTTTCCGGCGCGCTGGATGGAGTGATCCACTCCTTCAGCGTCAAAGGCAGAGGAAAGCGCAGCCGACAATTCCAGCGAGCGGGCATCGACGTAGGCGTAGACTTCCGGGGTTGCATGAGTCAGCGTGGCGACACCTGCGGCCATGGCCACAGGGTTTCCCGACAATGTGCCGGCCTGGTACACCGGTCCAACGGGCGCGAGGTAGTCCATGACGTCGGCACGTCCGCCAAGGGCCGCCGTCGGCATTCCGCCGCCAATGACCTTACCGAAGGTCAGCAGGTCAGGTACCCAGCCTTCCTGGCGGCCGGTGAGGCCCCAGTAGCCTGCGTAGCCGGTACGGAAACCGGTGAGGACTTCGTCAAGGATCAGGAGCGCGCCGTGCTCCTTGGTGATGCGGGAGAGTCCGGCGTTGAAACCCTCCCCCGGGGTTACGACTCCCATGTTGGCCGGCGCTGCCTCAGTGATCACGGCCGCGATGTTGCTGCCGTGAGTGCCGAAGGCGGCCTCGACAGCAGCGAGATCGTTGTACGGCAACACCAAAGTTTCAGCCGCTGTTGCGGCGGTGACTCCGGCGGATCCCGGAAGGGCCAGCGTCGCCACCCCTGAACCAGCAGCGGCCAGCAGCCCGTCCAGATGGCCGTGGTAGCAGCCGGCGAACTTGATGATGAGGTTGCGGCCGGTGAAGCCGCGGGCCAGCCGGACCGCCGTCATGGTGGCTTCGGTACCGGTGGAGACCATGCGGAGTCGTTCCACCGCGGACACGCGCTCCTTGACGATCGCTGCCAGATTGGCCTCGTCCGGAGTTGAAGCACCGAACGACAGGCCTCGGTCCACGGCGGCGTGCACGGCATCGAGGACAGCCGGGTGGGCGTGGCCCAGCAGGGCGGGACCCCACGAGCAGACAAGGTCGACGTATTCCTTGCCATCGGCGTCCGTGAGGTAGGCGCCCTTCGCCGAGACCATGAACTTCGGAGTGCCGCCCACAGAGCCAAAGGCCCGAACCGGCGAGTTGACTCCGCCAGGCATCAAGGACCGGGCGCGGTCGAACAGTTGGTCGGACACAGGGGTGTTTGAGGTCATGGTTCCTATTCTTTCAGTGATTTCGCGGGCGGCCGGGCAGCGAGGAGCCGGTTATGCGTCCGCAAGCAGCTCGGTAACCCGTGGGGCCACCTCGGTGCCGTAGAGCTCGATGCAGCGCATCATTGATGTGTGGGGCAAGGTGCCGTTGCTGTATTTGAGGTCAAAACGGTCCACGCCCAGGTTGCGCTTGAGCAAGGCAATCTTTTGCGCCACCGTTTCCGGTGAGCCCACATACAGCGCGCCTTCAGGACCGCACATGGCATCGAATTCACCGCGGTTGCCCGGACCCCATCCGCGTTCGGCACCGATACGGTTGCGCTGTTCGAGCCAATGCGGGAAGAGTTCCTCGCGGGCGGCGTCATCGGAGTCGGCAATGAAGCCTGGCGAGTGGGTGGCAATCTGGCGCATCGAGTGACCGTATTTGCCCATGGCCTCGCGATACAGGTTGACGAGCGGCCCGAAACGCCGTGGCTCTCCCCCGATGATGGCGAAGATGATCGGGTAGCCGTATTCCGCGCAACGCAGTACCGATTCAGGCGTTCCTCCCACACCGATCCAGGCCGGCAGCAAGTGGTGCTGCAAACGCGGGTAGACCTGCAGTCCGTTGACGTTGGGCCTGGTGCGCCCTTCCCATTGGACGGGCTTCTGCGCGCGCACTTTGTCGAAAAGCTCCAGCTTCTCTTCGAAAAGGACCTCGTAATCCGCCAGGTCCAGGCCGAAAAGGGGGAAGGACTCCACGAAGGAGCCCCGTCCCAGCATCACTTCGGCCCTGCCGTTGGAGAGGGCGTCCACGGTGGCGAACCGCTGGAAGACACGGATGGGATCGTCCGAGCTCAACACCGTGACCGCGGAACCCAGACGAATCCGAGAGGTCACGGCGGCGGCCGCTGCGAGGAAGACTTCCGGCGCGGACACGGCAAAATCGCGGCGGTGGTGCTCGCCCACGCCGAAGGCATGGATCCCGACGGCGTCGGCCAGCTTCGCTTCCTCCAGCAGCTCGCGCAGCACTTGCGCATGCTCTTTGGGGTTGCCCTCGGCATCGAGTCCGGCGTCGCCGAAAGTATTGAGGCCGAGCAGGATTTCGTTGGCTGCGACGGGAGCGGCGGGGTCGGAGGAAACGGCGGTCATCAGGACTCCTTCAGCCAGCCTGCCAGTTCGGAGGCCCAATAAGTCAGGACGGTATCGGCACCGGCCCGCTTGATCCCGAGCACGGACTCGGTGATGGCGCCGCGCCGGTCGATCCAGCCATTCGCGGCGGCCGCTTCGATCATGGCGTACTCCCCCGAGATTTGGTAGGCCGAGACCGGGACCGGACTCATGGCGGCAACGTCTGCGAGGATGTCGAGGTAGCTCATGGCGGGTTTGACCATCACCATGTCGGCGCCCTCTTCAAGGTCCAGCTCCACCTCGAGGATGGCTTCCCGACGGTTTGCTGCGTCCATCTGGTAGGTCCGGCGGTCACCCTTCAACTGGGAGTCCACCGCTTCCCGGAACGGTCCGTAGAAGGCAGACGCGTATTTGGCGGCGTAAGCCAGGATTGCGGTGTTCTTGTGGCCGGATTCCTCGAGGGCTTGGCGGATGACGGCGATTTGGCCATCCATCATCCCGGAGGGCCCCAGCACGTGGGCTCCGGCGTCGGCCTGCGCCACTGCCATCTGGCCATAGATTTCCAGCGTGGCGTCGTTGTCAACGTAGCCGTCGGAGTCCAGGACGCCGCAGTGGCCGTGGTCGGTGAATTCGTCCAGGCAGACGTCACCCATGATGACGAGGTCATCGCCGACTTCAGCTTTGACGTCGCGAATGGCCTTGTTCAAGACACCATCCGGGTCCAGGGATGCAGTGCCTCGTGCATCGCGAACTGCGGGGACACCGAAGAGCATGATGCCGCCCACGCCGAGTTCCACGGCTTCGGCCGCGGCCCGCTTCAAGGATTCGGTGGTGTGCTGGACGACGCCGGGCATGGACGTGATGGGGCTGGGCTCAGTGAGGCCCCCGCGAATGAAGGCAGGAAGGATGAGGTCCGCGGGGGCCAGCCGGTACTCTGCGGTGAGCCTGCGCATGGCAGGGGTGGTGCGCAAGCGGCGGGGGCGGTGGTTCGGAAAGCTCATCTGGGGTTCCCTTCGTTGGCGAATACGGTTCCGAGTGCGGCGGCGATGCCGTCCGGGGTGGGTTCTTTGGCGATAGCTGCCACGGTGATGCCACGCTCGGCGGCCTCTGCCGCCGTCGGACGTCCGATCGCAATGAAACGGCACCTGCCCAGTGGAAGGAGGGTTTCGGCAATGCGGCGGGCGGCGCTCGGCGAGGCGGCAACAACGGCGTCCAGGGTCCCGGCGTCGAGCGCTGTCCGGGCCTCTGCGGGACTGATCAGCCCCTGCGCATGGTCCTCGGAAACAACGACGGCGGGCGGCAGTCCGGCTTCCAGGCGCCGCCCGGCGCGGGCCGGGTAATCAACGGTGTGATAGGCGATGACGGACGTCACGTCCGCTGACCTGGCGGCGAGCCCTGCACCAAGTACTTCTGCGGCGATGTCAGCCTGCGGAAGGAGGACGCGTGCAGGACTGTCCTGCCACACCGCCAGGAGGCCTTCTGCGGATTGCAGTTCGGTGGGTGCCAGTTCCACGGCAATGCCTGCGGCTTCGAGGACGCGCCGTGAGGACGGGCCCACGGTGGCAACGCGCGTTCCGGGAGGAACGAGCTCCGCAAGGGAAGTGCCGCGTTCAGCAGCCTTTTCCAGCAAGACACGCACGGTGGTGATGCTGCTGACCACGAGCCAGTCGAAATCACCGTTGGCCAAGCGGTCCATGGCGGCATCGAGGGATTCCTGATCTTCCGCACGCTCAAAGTCGATGAGCGGGAGCAGCAGCGGCTCGGCACCGAGGCTGCTCAATAGTGAGGTGAGGGGCCGGGCACGGTCGGCGCTCCTGGTGATCAGGACGCGCCGACCGGACAGTCCGGGAAGTTCCAACGGATCAGGACGCTGCAAGGTCCGCGATCTCCGCGGCACCGGCGGCGAGCAACAGCTCCGCCACTTCGATGCCGAGCAGGGTGGCTCCTACTTCGGTCAGACCGTCGGTAGCCTTCTTTTCGCGAACGGTCTTGGTTCCGTCCACAGCGCAGACCACCGCTTCCAGGTGCAGCATGCTGCCCTTCCGGAAGGCGTAGGCACCCACGGGTGCTGCGCAGCCCGCTTCCAGGCGTGCCAGGACGGCGCGCTCGGCTGTGACCGCCAAGCGGGTGTCGTTATCGTTGAGTGCTGCGAGGGCCTGGGCCAACACACCATTGGATCCTTCGGTGGAGCCTGTCTGACGGGAAGCGTCTGCGGTGCGGCATTCAATGGCCAGCGCACCCTGTCCGGGCGCGGGAAGCATGACATCCGATTCGAAGAACTCGCTGACAGTGTCCAACCGGTTCATCCGTTCCAGGCCTGCAGCGGCAAGGACCACGGCATCGAGGTCGCAGGACTTGCCCGGGACAACGGCCTCGATCGTATTGCCGGGAAGCCCGGGGACCCGGCCAAGGCGGGTGTCCACGTTTCCGCGGATATCCAACACCTCGATGTCCGGACGTGCTGCCCGAAGCTGTGCCGCACGCCGGGGCGAACCGGTACCGATTTTGGCACCGCCGGGCAGTTCCGCGAGCGTCAAACCATCCCGTGCACAGAGGACGTCACGGACATCCACGCGCTTGGGCGTGGCCGCGATGCTGAGTCCGACGGCGGCACCGGTTGGCAGGTCCTTGAGCGAATGCACTGCGACGTCGCACGTTTCATCCAGCAGGGCGTCCCGGAGAGCAGCTACAAACACGCCCGTACCACCCATTTGCGAGAGCGATCCGGTCTTGACGTCACCTTCGGTCTTGATGTGCACGAGCTCCACGGGGAAGCCTCCGACGGCGGCAAGCTGGTCCGCGGTCTGCTGCGTCTGGGTCAGCGCCAGCTTGCTGGCACGGGTACCGATGCGAACAGTCACTTGCTTGCCTCCGCGGCCGGGTAGGTGTCGTGTCCAATGCCCACTGTGGTACCAACTTCGGCGATGACCGGCTTGGCACCGCGGAAGTTCTCGCAGCAGTTGGGACGGCAGACGTCGTACCAAGGCCCAAGGTCCGTGACATGGGGCCGGTCTGCAATGTTGCTTTCAACTGTGCGTTCGCAGATCAGGTCAACCAGGCCGGAGACAAACGCAGCGTGCGTGCCGGGGGTAGGAACACGTGTGGCCTCGATACCCAGGTTGCCGCAGGTCTCGAGTGCTTCGGTATCAAGGTCCCAGGCGACCTCCATGTGGTCGCTGACAAAGCCTAGGGGAACAATGACGACGCCGCGAACACCTTCCGGAGCGATTTCCTCCAGGTGGTCATTGATGTCGGGCTCCAGCCATGGAATGTGGGGTGCGCCGGAACGGGACTGGTAAACGAGGTCCCAGGCGACGTTCGGAGCCACTGTGTCCATGATGGCCTTGGCGTTGGCAAGGTGCTGGGCGGCGTAGGCCGATCCCTCGGCAAATTCCCGGGGCTCATCCTCTGACCTGCCTGCAGCCTCGGCGTCCCGCGTGGGGATGGAGTGGGTTGCGAACAGCACACGGATCTTCGCGTCGGGATCGGTCTCCCCTGCAGCAACAAGCTTGGCGCGGATTTCCTCCAGGCCGGCAGCGGTTCCTTCAAGGAACGGCTGAACGACGCCCGGGTGGTCGAAGTACTGGCGGATCTTGTCGACCTCGAGCTTGCCGTCAAGCCCCGTTTCCGTCAGGGCAATGCCGATGTCCTCGCGGTACTGGCGGCAGCTGGAGTAACAAGAGTAGATGCTGGTGGTGAGCATCAGCAGCCGGCGGTGTCCGGCGTCGTACGCGTCCTGAAGGACCGGCGCAATATACGGGTCCCAGTTGCGGTTGCCCCACAGGACAGGAAGCTCGATGCCCCGCTTGGCGAGTTCGGCTTCGATCGCAGCCTTGAGCTCCCGGTTCTGCTGGTTGATGGGGCTGATTCCGCCGAAAGCGCGGTAGTGGTGCGAGACCTCTTCGAGGCGCTCGTCCGGGATGCCTCGGCCGCGGGTCACGTTGCGCAGGAACGGGATGACATCTTCCTGGCCCTCCGGACCACCGAAGGATGCCAGCAGGACGGCGTCGTACTTCTTGGGCTCCTGGCGGCCGCGCTCGGTGACGGGGTTTACGGCCGTGGAGACTGGCAGACCGCTCACGCGAGGACCTCGGCAATCTCTGCGGCGGACACGCGACGGCCCGTGTAGAAGGGGATCTCTTCGCGTACATGGTTCCGGGCTTCGGTGGCACGCAAGTGGCGCATGAGGTCCACGAGGTCCACAAGTTCCGGGGCCTCAAGGCCGAGGATCCATTCCCAGTCGCCCAGGGCGAAGGAGGAGACGGTGTTGGAGATGACCTGCGGGAATTCCCGGCCCAGGAGGCCGTGGTCGCGGAGCATCTTGCCGCGCTCGTCGGCCGGCAGGATGTACCACTCGTAGGAGCGGACGAACGGGTAGACGCACAGCCAGGTGCTGGGCTCGACGCCACGGGCATATGCCGGGACGTGGCTCTTGGCGAACTCCGCTTCGCGGTGCACGCCCATGGCGGACCAGACGATCTCGGTGCCGGCAAAGAGCTTGCTGCGGCGGATGGCACGGATGGCGGCCTGCAGGTCCTCGGGCTTGGGTCCGTGGAGCCACACCATGATGTCGGCATCCGAGCGCATGGCGGAAACGTCGTAGCTGCCCCGCAGGATCACGCCGCCTTCGGCGAGCTTGTCCCCGAGGGCTTCGAACTCCTGGGCAGCATCGCCGCTGCGCAGGACGTCTGCTGAGCGCTTGAAGACGGTCCAGAGCGTAAAGAACTGTTCTTCGGTTTCAGCAGTTTTAGTGACAGATTCGGCAGAAGTGTGGCTCATGGGTTCAAGTTTGCCCCGTGCCAGCCGCTAAGTCGAAACGGATCACTTCTACAAGCCGTAGAAGTGACATAAATCACAGAATAGAGGGCTCTTGGGCGTTGCCCCGGGCAAGTTGCGCCCGCGCATCCGCCACCACTGCCGCCAAGCCATTACCGGCCAACCAGCCACCGACGACAGTCAGACCCTCCACCGCAGCGCACGCGTTGCGCACCTGCTCCACCCGCTGTTTATGACCGACGGCGGCGAACGGCAAAGCGCCTGCCCACCGCACCACATCCCAGTCCACGATGTCGGTCCGGGACACAGGAACAGTCAGCAGCACGGAGGCATCTTCCAAGGCTGCTGCCAGAAGCGCGTCATCATCCATCACAAGATCCGCAGCGCCAGCGTCAATTTCCTCGCGTCGACCATAGGAAAGCCGGAGGACGTGCGTGCCGGGGCCCGCTTCCTCGGCCAGCCAGTCCCACTTGGCTGTTGCGTGGGTCAGCGCCTTGGCTTTGATTCCAGGGGTTTGTGGTGCCACCAGGATTCCGGTCCCACGCGGACGCCCGTCCAGTTCCGGCAGGTCCACCACGATGGTCACCAGACTCACCAGCGGACCGGGAGCAGGACGCAAGCCGGACAACTCCGGCATGGACTTCTCCAGCAGCCCGATGGCAGCGGGACCGTCCAGCGCCACTACCAACCGGCCGGCGTCGTAAGTGGATTCGCCGGCAGTGATCCGCCATCCGCCGTCCGTCTTGACGATGTCCTCGGCGCGCTTGCCTGTCAGCAATTCCACGCCACGCTCCCGCAGATCAGCGACCAACGCGGTGACCAGCGTGTTCATGCCGCCTTTCAAGCCGGCGACGGCGGAACCCGCCTTGGCGGCGCCGGCACCAGCGCTTGTCTTGCCTTGCGCGACCCTGCGCTGGGCGGCAACTGCGGCGGCCAGGGAACCGTGTTTCCGAAGGCCAGCGCGCAGTCCGGGCGCAATCATGTCCACATCCAACAGAGCGGGATCGGCCGAATGGACGCCACCGACCACCGGGGCGACCAACCGGTCCAGAACCCTTTGGCCCATGCGGGCGCGGACCAGTGCCGACACACTGGTAACTTCCGAAGAAGTACCTACGGACGCGGGCAGCCACCGGTCGATTGAAGCCCGAAGGGAACCGGCGAACCCCAGCGATCGCCGGACCTCCGGGTCCCAGGGGTTCGCTGGAATACCAAGCACTCCTGTCTTCGGGAGCTCCTGGGGGCCATTGGGAAGTTGCACCCACGCGCCTCCGGGGTGCGGTGCAACAATCGCGTCGCCCAGCCCCACTTCACGCGCGAGGTCGGCAACGGCCGTTGACCGTGTGGCGAAAGACTCCGCTCCGCTGTCAAGACCCAGTCCGGCGACGACATGGCCCCCGACGCAACCACCCCACGCGTCGCTGGCTTCAAGGACTATGACGGAATTCCCGGACATGGCCAGTTCACGTGCTGCCACCAGTCCGGATATGCCACCTCCCACCACAACCGCAGGCAATGCGGACGTTGGGTGTTTCTTCGGCGTCGAGTGGCCACCGCGCATGTCCGGCTACTCTGCCGGGATCGAGTGGATGAGCTCTACAACACGCGTCAGGACGGCTGGGTCTGTCTCCGGCGGCACGCCATGGCCCAGGTTCAGCACGTGTCCCGGAGCGTGCGCCCCGGCAGCGATGACCTCGCGGACGTGCGCTTCCAGTACTTCCCACGGCGCAGAGAGCAGGGCGGGGTCAATGTTTCCTTGCAGGGGCACAGTGCCGCCCAGACGACGGTTGGCTTCATCCAACGGGAGGCGGTAGTCGACACCCACCACGTCCACGCCGACGTCGCGCATTGCGACCAGCAACTCGGAAGTCCCGGTGCCGAAGTGAATGAGTGGTGCGCCCAGCCCGCGGACGTGGTCCAGTGCCCGAGCTGAGGCGGGTGCCACGTACTTGGTGTAGTCGGCCAGCCCCAGGGAACCGGCCCAGGAATCAAAGAGCTGACCGGCCGAGGCCCCGGCCTCAAGTTGCGCCTGGAGGAACATGCCAGAAGCATCCGCCGCCCAGTTCGCCAGCGCCGTCCAGGTCTCAGGGTCGGCGTGCATCATGGTTCGCGGACCAAGGTGGTCGCGGGAAGGCTTGCCTTCGACCATGTAGGCCGCCAAGGTGAACGGCGCACCGGCGAATCCTATGAGCGGAGTCTTGCCAAGTTCGGCCACAGTCAAACGGACAGCCTCACGGATCGGCTCGAGGGCCTCCCACGTCAGTTCCGGGAGCGCGGCCACATCCGCGGCAGTACGGACAGGCTTGTCCAGAACCGGACCGACGCCGGGGACAATATCCACCCCCACGCCAGCGAGCTTGAGCGGTATAACGATGTCCGAGAAGAAGATGGCGGCATCGACGTCGTGACGCCGGACCGGCTGGAGCGTGATCTCAGCGGCGAGTTCAGGCCGCAGGCAGGAGTCCAGCATTGCGACGCCCTCGCGCACCTTGAGGTACTCCGGCAGCGAACGGCCTGCCTGGCGCATGAACCACACGGGCCGGCGGGACGGCGCTCCACCTCGGTAGGCCGTGATCAGCGGCGAATCCGCGGTACGGCCATCCTTAAGCGGGTGGCTTGCGTCGAGGGTTCCCGCGGGGACGTTGTTGGCCGTACTCTTGGATGCTGCCGAGCTAGAAGTCATGCCATCGATTGTGCCGAAAATCCGGGGCAAAAGATAACGACAGGCTGTCACGTCGCGCCCGTCAGGGCCTAAGTGGCGGGGATCACACCCTTGCGTGTGGATCCCCACGGCGCCACGTTTGTTCTACCGGGCTACGAAAAAGCTATGATTGGGTTGCTGTGGTTCTTTTCTCATTGGTGGCTACACACGCCGACATCGACCTCGAGACCGTCGCTCAGTTGAGCAACGGTTCATCTCAGCTTGCCTCGGCGGCCCTCTCAGGATCCCCGCTGGTTTCCGGCACCGTGGTCCTGGCCACCTGTAACCGCTATGAGATTTATGGAGAGACGGCCAACGGTGCCGGCCTCGAAGCTGCCCGTTCCGCCCTCGTTTCGCAGATCAGTGAACTGAGCGGCCTCAACGAACAACTCGTCTCCCGGTCCTTCGCCACCCGCACCGGGCCTGACGTCACGCGGCATCTTTTCGCAGTGAGCGCCGGCCTAGACTCGGCTGTGGTGGGCGAACGCGAAATCGCAGGACAGGTCCGGCGGGCCCTGATCACAGCCCAGCAGGAAGGAACAGCGAGCTCCGGGCTCGTTCGACTTTTCCAGGCAGCGTCCAAGACCGCCAAGGACGTCGGCGCACAGACCGCCCTGGGCTCACGCGGCCTCTCGATCGTCTCCGTAGCGCTGGATCTGGCCACCGACCTTTCCGACCACGACGATTGGACCAGCAAGAAGGTTGTGGTGTTCGGAACAGGCGCCTATGCAGGAGCCACCATGTCGCTCCTGAGGGAGCGCGGCTGCACCGACGTTTCCGTCTACTCTTCATCGGGCCGCGCACAAGGATTCGTCGCTACCCGCGGTGGAACGGCGCTTGACGCCGACACTCTCCCCAATGCCGTTGCTGCGGCGGATGTCATGATCGGCTGCAGCGGATCCGACACCAGGGTCGAGGCTGCAGACCTGGCCAAGGTCCGGGCCGACTCGGGCAAGCCGCTGATCGCGATCGACCTTGCGCTCACCCATGATTTCGACCCCGCCGTGGGCGAGCTCGACGGCGTGGAGCTCCTCACGCTGGAGTCCGTACGCCTCGCTGCGCCCCAGGAACAGGCAGAATCGCTCTCCCAGGCCAGTGCGATTGTCACCGGAGCGGCCACATCCTTTGAGGCCGAGCGGGAAGCACGGTCGGTGGACACCGCCATTGTGGCGCTGCGTCGCCACACCATGAACGTGCTGGACGCGGAAATGGAAAAAGTTCGCGCCCGCCACGGCTGCACCGCCGCTGCGGAAGAGGTGGAGTTTGCGCTGCGCCGTATGGTCAAGCAGCTCCTGCACATCCCCACCGTCCGGGCACGCGAACTTGCGGCCAACGGCCAGCAGGACGACTACGTAGCCGCCCTTGAGGCCCTGTACGGCATCCAGGTGGAACAGCCCCAGGCCGCCGCCCCGGCGGCGGAATGCCCTGTGGACCACCAGCAACTCCGCTCCGAGAGCGCCTGACCCCGCTCAGTGCAGCGTCTGCCTAAGCGAAGGCGTTGACACCCGTCAGTTCGGCGGACAGCTCCCACAGCCTCCGGGCATCAGCCCTGTCAACGGCATGGGCATCCACTCCCCTGTACCTGGCCAGGGGAGAGTTTTTGTCAGTTGGCTCGGCTACGTCGCAGTCCTCGCAGTAGACACCGCCCTTTCCGGCCAACGCCGGAGCCGTTGCAGCCCACACTGAGGTGGCCGCCCCCTGTTCAGGGGTCTTGAAGCCTTCGCGCACGTTCCCTTCGGCATCCATCCACCCGGCAGCCACCATTTCTTCTTTGGGCAGGTGCCGCTGCAGCTCGGTCATGATGCCGCCGGGATGCACTGCGAATGCCTGCACGCCATGTTCCTTGCTCCGTCGATCCAGTTCCACTGC
Source organism: Paenarthrobacter sp. NPDC056912 (assembly GCF_042786555.1). NCBI lineage: Bacteria > Bacillati > Actinomycetota > Actinomycetes > Micrococcales > Micrococcaceae > Paenarthrobacter > Paenarthrobacter sp. NPDC056912. Next base: position 34,508 of record NZ_JBHUCD010000028.1, on the reverse strand, counting down.
GAACAACGAATTGGCAGTCTTGGCTTGGCCATATGCGCGCCACTTGTCGTAGCCGGTGGTGAAGTTGATGTCATCGAAACGGATGGGTGAGAGCTTGTGCCCGGTGGAAGACAAGGACACCACCCTGGCCTTCCCGGAAGCCTCCAACGCCGGCCACAACAGGTTCACCAAGGTGTAGTGACCCAAGTGGTTGGTGGCGAATTGCGCCTCCCAACCCGGACCTACACGCTGTTCCGGGCTTGCCATGATGGCCGCGTTGTTGATCAGGATGTCCAACGTCCCGTGCCCGGCCAGATAGCGCGCCGAGAAGTCCTTGACGCTCGACTGGTCAGCCAGGTCCAAGGCTTCGACCTCAACGCGGCCGGCCAGTCCGGCCTCGGCCAGCACCGAACGGGCGTGGTCCAACCTGCGGGCGGGAACGGTTACCTGTGCACCGGCGGAGGCCAAGGCCTTAACGGTCTCCAGCCCCAGTCCCGAGTATCCTCCCGTGACTATTGCAGTCTTTCCCGACAGGTCGATGCCTGCAATGACTTCCATTGCCGTGCTGCCATGCCCAAAACCGGAGTCGATGGCGTGCTGCGGGGTGTCTGTGGTTTCTTCGCTCATGGTTGAGCTTCGCAGACCGGGCGGGACGGTAGCAACGGCTAGTAGACGGGCTTTCCCGGTTCGACGTCGCGGACCCAAGCGAGAATGCCGCCGTCGAGGTGGCTGACGCGTGTGTAACCGGCCTTCTGAGCTGCTTCCAGGACGGCCGCGGAGCGCGTCCCGGCCTTGCAGTGGAAGACGATGTCCGTGTCCTGCGGCAAATCCACCCACGCCTCGCCGGACAGGATCCGGCCCTGCGGAATAAGCACCGAGCCGTCAATGCTGACGATGCTGTGCTCACCGGCCTCGCGCACATCCACCAACTCGAAGGACCGCTGTCCGGCCTCACGTTCTGCCAGCATCCCCGCAAGGTCCCTCGCAGAGACAGTATGGTCCTGGTCCGTCGCCGCAAGTGGCGTCACACCGCAGAAAGCCTCGTAGTCGGTCAGCCCTGTGATGGGTTCGGCTTCCGGATCCTTGGAAACCCGGATCTCACGCCAACTGCCGCCCAGAGCATCAAACAGCGCGACGCGACCCAGCAGGGAACGCCCGACGCCGGTGATCAGCTTGACTGCCTCCGTCACCATGAGCGATCCAACGGCCGCGCACAACATGCCGAAGACGCCGCCCTCCCCGCACGATGGCACGGAACCGGCCGGAGGGGCCTCAGGGTAGAGATCCCGGTAAGTGGGGCCGTGTTCGGCCCAGAAGACGCTCACTTGGCCGTCAAATCGGAAGATGGAGCCCCACACGTACGGCTTGCCCAGGATCGCGGCGGCGTCGTTAACCAGATAGCGGGTGGCAAAATTGTCCGCGCCGTCCAGAATGAGATCGTACTGAGCGAAGAGTTCCAGAGCGTTGGATGAGTCCAGCCGGACGTTATGCAGGACGACGTTCACCAGGGGATTCAGTTCTGCGATGGCGTTGCGGGCGGACTCGATTTTGGGCGTGCCCACATCCTTGACTCCGTGGATGACCTGACGCTGCAGGTTGGTGAGGTCTACGTCGTCGTCATCAACGATCCCCAAGGTCCCCACGCCGGCAGCCGCCAGGTACAACAGTGCCGGTGAACCAAGTCCCCCGGCCCCTATGACGAGGACTTTCGCATTCTTAAGCCTGCGTTGGCCCACGGCGCCGATTTCCGGAATGATGAGGTGCCGGGAGTACCGTTCCACCTCGGTCGGCGAAAGTTCGGCGGCCGGTTCAACGAGGGGCGGCAGGACAGCGGGCGCAGCAGTGTGGTCAGCAACAATTGAGGCCATACCCCAATGTATGCCTGCCGATGCCGCCCGGTCATATTACCCACCGGTACAGTGGTCATAACTGCAAAGGAAAGGCGGCAGACTGTGGCTGACGGCACACGGGCAAACGATGGGGTAGCAGCGAAACAGGAACGATCTGGTTCAACGCGGTCACCAAGATTGCCGCGGGACGAGCGCCGGGCGCAGCTGCTCAACGCCGCCTTGGAAGTCTTCGTCTCCAACGGGTTCCACGGTGCCGCCATGGACGAAATTGCCGAGACGGCCCACGTCAGCAAACCGGTCCTGTACCAACACTTCCCGTCCAAGCGCGAGCTCTATATGGCCCTCTTGGACAGCCACCTGGCCACGCTGACGGATCTGATGCTCAGCGCATTGAACTCCACGACGGACAACAAGGAACGCGTCAAAGCCGTTATGCGGGCCTACTACAGGTTCATCGCCGACGACGACCAAGCTCACCGCCTGGTGTTCGAGTCCGACCTCATCAACGATCCCGACGTCAGCTCACGTTTGGAGACATTCAACAAAACCTTTGCCGACGCCGTTGCCCACGTCATTGCGGAAGACACCAAACTGCCTCCCCTCGAGGCACAACTCCTGGGCCGCGGCTTGGCTGGAATGGCGCAGGTCAGCGCCCGGTATTGGCTTGAAACAGACGGAAACCTGGACCTCGATGTGGCCAGCGATCTGATCTATCGTTTAGCTTGGCGCGGAATCAGTCGTTTCCCCAAAGAGTCCTAGGCTACAAATAGAGGACTGACTTAACACTTGATTGGCTTGGAGGCCTTGCTGTGGAAGTAAAGATCGGCATTCAGAACGTTGGCCGTGAGATCGTGCTCGAATCCGCCCTGGATGCCGACGCCGTGGCCAAGATCGTGGCCGAGGCCGTGTCCAAGGGCTCGGAGCTGCGGCTCACCGACGAGAAGGGCCGCCAGATCATCGTTCCCGGCAACGTCCTGGGCTATGTGGAGATCGGCGCCGAAGAAGTCCGCAGGGTTGGTTTCGGCGCGCTCTAGCCCTTCGCGTCACGCCGTCCGCTAAGGAGACTTCATGCTTTCTCTCGTCATTGTTGTCCTCGCCACCGTCGCCTCGGGTTTCATTGTGTGGGCCACGGACAAGCGGCATGCCAAGTACGGCATCGCCTTGCCGGTCGGCGCGTCGGCGGCAGTAGGCGCCCTGAGCTGGATCGTGTTCATCAGCGCCGGTTTAGGCTACCAGCCGGGGCTGACGTGGATCCCGTGGATACTGCCGATTGTGCTCGGGACTGCGGTCGCCGTGGCCGTGGCAGTCTTCCTGGGCCGATCGCGTACCAAGGTTGATACTGCAGCGCTTACCAAGGCGCTAAGGCTCTAACGCTCCACGGCGTACAACAGTGACCATCACCGAGTGGGTGATGGTCACTGTTGTGTTAAACCCTTTCAAGCGCCCGGATAGCGGCCCGGTTCCGCGGCCGCGCCCAACCCGGCAGCGGCGCTGCTCACGGAGCCGGCGGCGGCAACATCGCGTTGGGTAACCTGCCCCGCGGCGTCGTGGGAAACATAGCGGAGGAAGACACGGTTGTACCGCCATTCCAGGTCCGGATGATGGTTTTGTTCCTCTGCGATGCGCCCGACCGCGGCAATAAGCGCCAAGGCGTCGGCCGCCGTCGAGGTTTTGAAGACAGTCACTAAACCGTCCTGGTAGCGCCAGTCAGGGAGGCCACCGAGGGCAGCTTCGACGGCGTCTGGAGACAATGCGTCTTTGTTGCCTGCCATGACTGCTCCTTCACTCAGAGGAACTCCGCACGGCCTTCCATCGCCGAGGACGCCAAAGCGTGCTCCCTGCGCGGGATCCGGCCCGCCTGCCTGGCAAGCCTACCGGCGATCACTGCGTGTTTGAAGGCTTCGCCCATCTGCACCGGGTTCTGGGCCCTCGTCACCGCTGTGGCGAGAAGGACGGCATCGCAGCCCAGTTCCATTGCGAGGGCGGCATCCGAGGCGGTTCCAATACCGGCGTCGAGGACCACCGGAACCGACGCGCGCGACACAATGATCTCGATGTTGTGGGGGTTCAGGATGCCCAAGCCGGTTCCAATCGGCGAGCCAAGCGGCATGACAGCCGTAGCGCCGAGGTTCTCGAGACGCAACGCCAGGACGGGATCGTCATTGGTGTACGCGAACACCTTGAAACCGCGGTTAACCAGTTGCTCGGTGGCATCGACGAGCTCCACGGCGTCCGGAAGCAGCGTGTGTTCATCTGCGATGACTTCAAGCTTGACCCAATCCGTCTCCAGCGCCTCTCGGGCAAGCTCGGCGGTCATGACGGCGTCTTTTGCCGTGAAACACCCGGCGGTGTTGGGCAGGACCTTGATGTTGTGGTCCACCAGGAGCTGGAACAGCGAACCAGTCTCGGCGGGCGAATAGCGTCGCATGGCAACCGTGGTGAGCTCCGTACCCGAGGCCAGCAATGCGGCACCCAGCCCGTCGAGGCTTGGCGCGCCGCCGGTGCCCATGATGAGGCGCGAGCCGAACTCGACACCGTCAATCACCAGTGAATCGGTACGAACGTCAATGTTTGCTGCGGTCATGGTTCAGCCTCCTTGTACTGCGGTCACGAGTTCGAGTTCATCGCCGTCTGCGAGCGCGGTGGCTGCCCACTGACTGCGCGGCACTACTTCGGAATTGCGGGCGACGGCGACACCCAGCTTGCCGCCGTCGGCCGCCTGACCACGGTGGTCAAGGACACGGCCGGTGATGGCCGTGACGAGGGTGCTGACGGAGGCGTTGTCTGCCAGGGCATGGTCGGCGCCATTGAGTTTGATGTTCATACGGTTTCCTTGCTTGGGGTCTGGAGGCGGTGTGTTGCGGGGAACCGGTCCGGGCGGAAGCGGGACCAGCGGGAATCGGCCGAGCCGCCGATCAGCTCCCCCACGATCCTCGCGGCGGCGGGAGTCAGGAGGACTCCGTGGCGGAAGAAGCCGGTGGCGATCACGAGGCCACTGATGTCCGCCTCGGCGCCGGCAGCGCGCCCGAGGAGCGGGGCATTGTCCGGAGTACCGGGCCTGGCACGCGCCGTTGCTTCGATGAGTTCAAGTTCAGCGACGGCGGGGACCAGGACTTGTGCATCCCGCAGGAGCTGGTAAACCCCTCCCGCGGACACGGCATCGGACGAGGCAGATAAACCGTCCTCGCGCTGGGTCGCCCCGACTACTACGGTTCCGTCTTCCCGGGGCACGATGTAGACAGGGACGCCTCGAACCATTCCGCGGACGGTTGAGGTGATCAAGGGTTGCAGATGCGCGGGAACACGCAGCCGGAGGATGTCACCATAGACAGGCCGCAGTGGAAGGTTAAGCTCCTGGGGGAGGCCGGCCAAATGCGCGGCGCCCAAGCCGTTGGCCACCACGGTTTCGTTGGCCAGGACCACTCCCCCGGTTTCCAACTCGACCCCTGAGACCCGCGGACCATCCCAGAGCAAACCCCTTGCCGTTGCACTGATCGCAAAGCCGTCGGCCGCCCCCGGCAGCCAGGTCCGAGACCCTGGCGTATGGTGACCCAGCCCGGCCAGAAGCCGACGCGCCAGCTTGCGGGGGTCAACCTGGTGATCGGCCGGGATGTCGAAAGCACAGGATATCTGCGGACTGAGGAGCGGTTCACGTCCCCTCGCGTCCCGCAGGGACAGCGGTTCCACGGCGAGGCCGGATGCCTGCTGCACCAGGCGGAGGTCTGCGAGCGCGCGGCGGTCGGCGGCGTCGGCACCCACGGCGAGCGTCGACGTCGTGCGGTAGCCGGTGCTTTCCCCGCCGCCAGGGAGGTTGGCTATGAAGGCGGGCCACAACCGTGACGACTCGAGCATGAGTTCCAAGAGGTCTTCCTCCTGGTAGTGCAATTCGCTGACCGGCGCGAGCATACCGGCGGCGGCGAAGGTGGCCCCCGTTGCCGGCGCAGGGTCAATGAGTGCCACGGAGTAGCCCCGCCGCCGCGCTTCGTGGGCAATGCCCAGGCCAATGATGCCCGCTCCGATCACTGCGACGTCAGCAAGGATGGGCGGTGCGGTGCTTGGGGTTTGGCGGGAATCTGCCATTCGGTTCCTTCCCTACGCCGGTACTAGCCGGATCAGGTCAAGCGGTCGGCGCTGAAGCCCTCTCAGCCGGACGGTCATATGACGAACGTCGCGGCTCCCGCAGTACGTGCTTAGTTTAGAGGAACTACTCTGGTATCCATGACCCAGCATGATGTCCACACCACTGCCCGCCTCTACTTATGCACCGACGCCCGCAAAACCCAGGGCGATTTTGAAGACTTCGTCGATGCCGCATTTGAAGGCGGCGTGGACATCATCCAACTCCGCGACAAGACGCTTGAGGCCGCCGAGGAATTGGAGATCCTGGAAGTCCTGCACAAGGTCGCGCACCGGCACGGGCGTCTCTGGGCAGTCAACGATCGAGCCGATGTCGCCAGTATTTCCGGGGCTCCCGTGTTCCACATCGGCCAAAAGGACCTCCCGCTCAAAGCCGCCCGCCACCTCCTCCACGACCCCTCTGTCATCGGCCTTTCCACGCACACGCCGCGGCAGATTGACGCAGCCATCGCGGCTTCGCCGGGCCAAAGCGGACTGGACTATTTCTGTGTTGGTCCGGTCTGGGCAACTCCCACAAAACCCGGCCGCGAAGCGGTCGGCCTGGATTTGGTCACATATGCCGCGGAAGCCGTCAAACGTGCTGACGAGGACACCGTGGGGGGTTTGCTCCTGCCTTGGTTCGCCATTGGCGGGATCGACCTCACCAACGTTGAGCAGGTGCTCGCAGCGGGGGCTAGCAGGATCGTCGTCGTGCGCGCCATCACCGAAGCGGAAGACCCGACGGCGGCCGCCAAGGCGCTGCTCTCGGCGTTGGACGCTGCCTGAACCTCAGGCGGTCAGCCCTAGGCCCGTCATACGGCGGGCATGCCTTTCGGCGAGCCCTGCCGTCAGTTGGCTGACAGCGGCGCGGGCGTCTCCGCCGCTCCTCAGCATCGGCCCAAGGCGGGGGTGTTCCAAACCGACACGCTGAGCCTGTGTCAACGCCTCACCCACTAGTCGGCGTCCCCACAGCGCCAACCGGGACGCCAGCCGCGGGTCGTCGGCCAACGCGCGGCGCAGCAGGACTCGAAGGACTTCGGTGGCTTGGTCCGCAGAGGCCACCCGCTCGACGAATTGCTGTGTTCCGGGGTCAAGGAAAGTCGAGACAGTCTTGTAGAAGTCCGATGAAACGGTGTCGATGACGTAGGCCTTCATGACCGATTCAAACCAGTCTCCGGGTTTGGTGCGTTCATGGAAGTGGTCAAAGGATCGCTGGAAGGGGAGCATGGCCTCTTCAGGATCGATCCCCATTTCCTGGAGGCGTCCGCTGAGCAAGGCAAAGTTTCCGTAGGCTCCTACGGCGATCTTCGCCAGCACGGACCTGTCATGGAGTGTCGGTGCGAATCGGGAGTCGGAAGACAGCCGCCCGAACGCGGACAACTCGCCGTACGCCATGGCTCCCAGGAGCTCCGCGGCGAGTTGCCCGGTCGATGCTGCTGCGTCCGGGAATGTGCCCATGCTTCAAGACTATCCGTCCATTTCGGGCTAACCTGACTTTCGTGTCACATCATCGGATAACGCCCAATGTCGACGACTCGTCGGACCAGCTCGCTGCGGCCCTTGCTGCCCTGAGGACGGAGTTGGAGCTTCCCGGAGAGTACCCGGCGGAGGCCGTGAAGGAAGCCCGGACAGCGGTGGACCACCACACCTTGCCGGAACGGGATTTGCGGGACATTCCGTTCGTGACCATTGATCCGGCGACCTCAACCGATCTGGACCAGGCGCTGTTCATTGACCGCACAGGTGACGGGTACAAGGTTCTGTATGCCATCGCGGATGTACCGTCCTTTGTGGCTCCCGGTGGGGCATTGGATGCTGAGACCCGGCAGCGCGGGCAAACGTTCTACGCTCCGGATGGCCGGATTCCGTTGCACCCCGAGGTGATCAGCGAGAATGCCGGCAGCCTGCTGGCCGGCCAGGACTGCAGCGCGTTCGTGTGGGAATTCGATCTGGACGCTGCGGCGGACGTCGTCACAGTCACGGTTGCCCGAGGAACGGTCCGGAGTCGCGAAAAGTTGAGCTACAAGGGAGCCCAGCAGCAGATCGACGACGATACTGCCTCCCCGGTTCTCCGGCTCCTGAAGGAGGTGGGCCTGAAACGCGTTGAGTTGGAACGCCTCCGCGGGGGCGCAAGCCTGAACATGCCGGAGCAGGAAATCGTCCAGGCGACCGACGGCGGCGGGTACAGGATCGCGGCCGCCCCGTCCTTGCCGGTGGAGGACTGGAATGCGCAGATCTCCCTCATGACCGGGATGTCAGCTGCGCAACTGATGCTTAATGGAAAGGTGGGCATCCTGCGCACCATGCCTGCGCCGGATGAACGATCGCTCCTGCACTTCAAGCGGCAAACCAAGGCTCTTGGCAAGCCGTGGGACGGTCAAGTCTCCTATGGCGAGTACTTGCGGACTCTGGATGCTTCCGACCCCAAGCAGTTGGCCATCCTGCACTCGGCCGGCACGCTGTTCCGCGGCGCCGGCTATACGCCCTTTGACGGCGAGGTGCCTGCCAACGTGATCCAATCGGCCATCGGTGCACCCTACGCACACACCACGGCTCCATTGCGGCGCCTCATCGACCGGTTCGTCCTGGTGATCTGCGAAGCCCTCAGCAACGGCCACGACATCCCCGGTTGGGCTCGCGATGCCCTTCCGTCTCTGCCTGAGATCATGGCTGCTTCGGACCAGTTGGCCGGGCGCCTCGAACGCATGGCATTGGACACCGTGGAAGCGGCACTCGTGGCAAACCATCTTGGCCAGGAGTTCGACGCCGTTGTCATTTCCGGTTCCAAGCCTTCCAACGGAAACGGCAACGGCAAGGGCAATGGCAACGGAAACGGCAACGGCCCGTCCGGCACGGTGCAGATTCCGGAGCCTGCCGTGACGGCGCGATGCGACGGTGAGATGGAGCCCGGGACAGTGGTCAGGGTGCGGTTGATCAAGGCGGACATCGCCGGCCGGGAGATCCGGTTCGAACTGGTCCGGTAACGGCGCTGCGCCCACGATCCGGGCTTTAGGGCTCCCAGAGGATAGACTGGCCGTGTAGTAATGGATGCCCGGTCGTTGATTCAGTTAATTTTTGAACTCAACAAGCCCGCCCCTACGCGATCTTGAGATATGCCCGCTGGTCCCCAGTGCCAGTACTTAGATAGCCCGCGATCGGCTTCCACTGGATTTGCTTGCGCGCCCGTTCGTGCTCCGGTACGGCTAAGCCACCCCGTTGAGCATGCAGCGCCAATGCCCAAATGAATAAGGAAACTCCCTGTGAGTGAATTGCACACCCATGAAGTCCTGACCGACTCCACCGGAACCGAAACCATCGAACCCGAGGAAACGATCATCTCGGATGAGACGCCCCACGAGATCGAAGAAAAGTCGTTCGCCGACTACAACGTCCGCGCGGACATCGTCGAGTCCTTGGCCGACGCCGGCATTACCCACCCGTTCCCCATCCAGGCAATGACGCTGCCGGTCGCCCTCAGCGGCCACGACATCATCGGCCAGGCCAAGACCGGTACCGGCAAGACCCTGGGCTTCGGCATTCCCGCCCTCCAGCGTGTCGATGGCCGGGATGACCCCGGCTACGCCAAGCTCGCAGTGCCCGGCGCACCCCAGGCCCTGGTCATCGTTCCCACGCGTGAGCTTGCGGTTCAGGTAGCCAACGACCTCCAGACGGCGTCCCGTAAGCGCAACGCCCGCATCGCCACGATTTACGGTGGCCGTGCCTACGAGCCCCAGATCGACGCTCTGCAGAAGGGCGTCGAAATCGTTGTCGGCACGCCCGGCCGCTTGATCGACCTCTACAAGCAAAAGCACCTGAGCCTGAAGAACGTCAAGATGGTGATTCTTGACGAAGCAGACGAGATGCTGGACCTCGGTTTCCTCCCTGACGTTGAGACCCTGATCGCCGGCACTCCTGCCGTCCGCCAAACCCTGCTCTTCTCGGCAACCATGCCTGGCCCCGTCATCGCCATGGCACGTCGCTACATGACGCAGCCCACGCACATCCGGGCCGCTGATCCCAACGACGAAGGCCTCACCAAGCGCGATATCCGTCAGCTCATCTACCGTGCGCACAGCATGGACAAGACGGAGGTCGTGGCCCGCATCCTGCAGTCCCGCGGACGCGGGCGGACCATTATCTTCACCAAGACCAAGCGCACGGCCGCCAAGGTCGCTGAGGAACTCGTCGATCGCGGCTTCGCTGCGGCCGCCATCCACGGTGACCTCGGACAGGGCGCCCGCGAGCAGGCCCTCCGCGCGTTCCGCAACAACAAGGTCGATGTCCTGGTGGCCACCGACGTCGCCGCCCGTGGCATCGACGTTGACGACGTCACCCACGTGATCAACTACCAGTGCGTGGAAGACGAAAAGATCTACCTGCACCGCGTTGGCCGTACCGGCCGCGCAGGCAACAAGGGCACCGCCGTCACGTTTGTTGACTGGGATGACATGCCCCGCTGGGGCCTGATCAACAAGGCATTGGGGCTCAGCGTTCCGGAGCCCGTGGAAACCTACTCCTCTTCGCCGCATCTCTACAGCGACCTCGACATTCCCGAAGGCACCAAGGGCCGCCTGCCCCGCAACAAGCGCACCCTCGCGGGCGTGGACGCTGAGGTTCTCGAAGACCTGGGCGAGACCGGCAAGAAGAACTCCGGCTCCGGCCGTAGTGGTCGCGACAGCGGTCGTGATGGTGGTCGCGGCAGGGATGCCGGCCGTGGCCGCTCGGGCAAGTCGAGCGAATCTGAGTCCAGCGAGTCCAAGGGCGATGGCGGACGCAACCGTACGCGCCGTCGTCGTACCTCCGATGGCGAGGCAGCCCCGGCTGCAGGCGCCTCGGAAACCCGCACCGCAACTGCGGACAACGCTGAGAAGCCGGCCCGGACGCGCCGTACCCGCACGCGTCGCCGCAACGGCGAAGTAGTTTCCGGTGAGGCAACTGCCGCCCAGTCCAGCAACGCCGAGGCCTAAAACCCTCAATGACTGAAACTGTTTGGGCGCCGGACGGCAGCAACCTGGTGGTGCACGCGGACAACGCGGAATTCCTCCCAACGCTGCCGGACGGCGCCTTCACACTCATTTACGTGGACCCTCCCTTCAACACAGGACGGGTCCAACGGCGCCAGGAAACCCGTATGGTCCGTAACGCGGACGGCGACGGCGACCGCGTCGGCTTCAAGGGCCGCTCCTACGACACCATCAAGGGCGCCCTGCACAGCTACGACGACGCCTTCAGCGACTACTGGTCGTTCCTGGAGCCGAAGCTCGTAGAGGCTTGGCGGCTGCTGGCCGACGACGGCACCCTCTACCTGCATCTCGATTACCGCGAAGTGCACTACGCCAAGGTGATGCTTGACTCCATCTTCGGCCGGGAATGTTTCCTGAACGAGATCATCTGGGCCTACGATTACGGTGCCCGGGCCAAGAACCGGTGGCCCACCAAACACGACAACATCCTGGTGTACGTGAAGAACCCCGCCAAGTACCACTTCGACAACGCCGAAGTGGACCGTGAACCCTACATGGCACCGGGCCTGGTCACACCTGCCAAGCGTGAGCTCGGCAAGCTGCCCACGGACGTGTGGTGGCACACGATTGTTTCGCCGACCGGCCGGGAAAAGACCGGCTACCCCACCCAGAAGCCCGAGGGCCTCGTGCGCAGGATCGTCTCAGCCTCAAGCCGGGAAGGCGACTGGTGCCTCGACTTCTTCGCAGGTTCCGGGACCCTCGGCGCGGTCGCCGCCAAACTGGGACGCAGCTTCGTGTGCGTCGACCAGAACGAACAGGCCATCGCGGTGATGCAGAAGCGTTTGGGTGGCAAGGCCGAGTTCCACCAGATCCTGAGTTAGCTTTCGGGGTCGTACATGAACTCGCGGAGCTCTTGCGGGCAACGGCATGACTTCGCGATCTTCCTGGCCCATTCCACGGCGTCTTCCCGCGTTGGCACTTCCAGCACGGTGAACCCGCCCGTGAGCTCGGAACCCGGGTAAAGATTGCTTCCCACCGATCCGTCAGCGGAGACCACCACAGGATCTATATCTTCTGCGATACCGCCGCCGAAGACGTAGACGCCGGCCGCTTTCGCCTCCCTGATCACTGCGTGCGACTCTGCGACGACAACCGGGAACTCCTCGGGCGTGACCACCATGGCTTCGCTCGGGAACGAGATCAAGTATTTAGTCATGCTTCGATGGTGCCCCGCCTATGGGCCGGGAGCAACGGTTGCGGTCAACCCGTTCCGTGCCTCAGCCTGGATTCAGGCGACACCCTGCACGAAGGCGGTCACGGAATCGGCGATCATCTGCACGGCGATGGCCGAGAGCAACAGGCCGGCGATCCTGGTGACAAGCTCCACGCCATTCTCGCCAAGCACCCGCTGCACGACGCCCGCGAAACGCATGGCCAGATACAGGGATGCAAGGGTGACAGCGATGCCCAGTCCGACTGCGAGATACTGCGAGAACTCGTTGGACTGCTGAACGAAGACCATGACGGCCACGATCGCACCGGGCCCTGCCATGAGGGGCGTGCCCAACGGCACGAAGGCCACGTTCTTGTACTTGGCAGCGTTTTCCTCGCCGCTGGTTGAACCCGTCAGCAGCTGCAAAGCGATCAGCACCAGGAGCAGTCCTCCGGCGCCCTGCAGGGCCGCAAGGGAGATGTGCATGTAGTTGAGGATGGACTGGCCGAAGATCGCGAACACCACTATGACACCGGTTGCCACCAGGAGCGCCTGAAACGCCGAGCGGTTCCGGTCCTTGGCCGACATCTGGGCCGTCAAGGACATGAAAATCGGCACGGTTCCTGGTGGATCCATGATCACGAACAGCGTGACAATCACCGATGCGAGCAGTTGCAGATCCATCAGCGGACTCCCTTCACCGAACTACCGTGCTGCCCGTTGCCAACTCCTCAATCTGCGCCAATACGTCCGGCGACGTCATGTTCTCTCCCAGGAGGTTCGGCTTGCCGGCTCCGTGGTAATCCGACGAACCCGTCACGAACAAGCCGTGCTTGGCCGCCAGTTCACGCAGGAATGTGCGCCCTTCCTCAGGGTTGTCCCGGTGCTCCACTTCGAGGCCCAGCAATCCTGCATCAATCATTTCCAAGTACGTTCGCTCCCCCACGATGCGGCCCCTCGCCGAGGCCACCGGATGGGCAAAGACCGGGACGCCTCCGGCTGCGCGGACAAGCTCGACGGCGAAGGCCGGGTTGGGTGCGTAGTGCTGCACGAAGTAGCGGGAATGGGAAGTGAGTATGGAGGTGAAGGCTTCCGTCCGATCCGCGACAACTCCCGCGGCCACCAAGGCATCAGCGATATGCGGGCGGCCCACGGTGGCACCCGGAGCCACGTGGTGGATAACGTCGTCCCACGTCAACGGATAATCCTCGGACAACAACGTGACCATATGCTCGGCACGGGTCAGGCGTGCGTCCTTGGATTTGGTGATCTCCTCCAGGAGGCCCGGATGGCTTGGGTCGTGGAGATAGCTGAGCAGGTGCACACTGATGCCCTGCTCCGTCCGGCAGGAGATCTCAATTCCCGGGACAAACGCGATGCCGTGTTCGCGGGCCGCCGCGGAGGCCGGCTCCCAGCCATCGGTGGAATCGTGATCGGTCAAGGCCACGGCGTCGAGGCCAGCCGCAACGGCGGAAATTATCACCCCGGCCGGTGTCTCGGTTCCGTCGGAAACATTCGAGTGTGCATGCAGGTCTATCCTCACTTTCACAGCCTATGGGATGCGCGCCTGCTTGGTGCGTTGCGCCGTTGGCCTCCTCGCGTATCTGATGGGACGATGTAACGGTGAACGATGCCGAAAACACCCAGAACTCGTCCTCCCAGCCACTGCAAGAGCGCGTCAACAACCGCTCACAGAGGCCTACGTCCGATGCCTTCAAGGCATTCATGGCCAGTAATTGGGCGCCCGCCCCGCAGGTGACCCCTGCGCGTGACGCCGTCGCAGACCACGCCGCGCGCCGCCGTCGTACCATCTCCGAACTGTTCAAAGGCGAACGGCTCGTAGTCCCGGCCGGTCCGTTGAAGGTCCGCTCGAACGACTGCGACTACCGCTTCCGCCCGCACTCCGGGTTCGCCCACCTCACGGGCTTGGGCCTCGACCACGAACCCGACGCCGTCCTCATCCTTGAGCCGGTCGCAGAGGGAAAGGGCGACGACGGCGGTCACCACACCGCGACGCTCTACTTCCGTCCCCTGGCCGGCCGCGACACCGAGCAGTTCTATGCCGACTCCCGCGCCGGTGAGTTCTGGATCGGCGCCCGCCCCACGCTGGCCGAATTCGAAGCCCGACTGGGCCTGCCCACCGCGCACATCGACCAGCTCGAAGTAGCGATCACCAAGAACGTGGGCGCCCCGGAAATCGGTGGCATCTCCATCCGCCTGGTCCGCAAGGTGGACGAGAACATCGACGCCTTGGTGGACACCGCCCGCTACAACACCGCCAAGGACCCGGACAACCTTGACCTTGGTGAGCTCGACGCCCTCGACGAGAAGCTCAGTGAGGCACTCTCCGAACTGCGCCTGCTCAAGGACGCCTGGGAAATCGAGCAGATGAAGATCGCCGTGGCCGCCACGGTGGAAGGCTTCGCCGACGTCGTCCGCGCGCTCCCCCGTGCGTTGACCCACCAGCGCGGCGAGCGTGTTGTTGAAGGCGCCTTCTTTGCCCGCGCCCGCGAGGCAGGCAACGAACTCGGCTACGACACCATCGCCGCCTCCGGCAACAACGCCACAGTGCTGCACTGGAACCGCAACTCAGGAACCGTCAACGCCGGCGAGCTCCTCTTGCTGGACGCCGGCGTGGAAGCAGACTCCCTCTACACCGCCGACGTCACCCGAACCCTGCCCGCCAACGGCACCTTCAGCGACGTCCAGCGCAAGGTCTACGAGGCCGTTCTCGACGCCGCCGATGCCGGATTCGCTGCCGCCCGGCCGGGCGTGAAATTCCGCGACATCCACACTGCTGCCACCACGGTCCTGGCAGAACGCCTCGCCGAGTGGGGCCTGCTTCCGGTCTCCGTCGAGGAAGCCGTCAGCTCCGAGGGCCAGCAGCACCGCCGCTGGATGCCGCACGGCACCAGCCACCACCTGGGCCTGGACGTCCACGACTGCGCCCAGGCCAAGCGGGAGCTCTACCTTGACGGGACCCTCACCGAGGGCATGGTCTTCACTATTGAGCCCGGCCTGTACTTCAAGGACGAAGACCTCGCCATCCCCGCCGAATACCGCGGCATCGGGGTCCGGATCGAAGATGACATCCTCATGACGGCCGACGGTCCGGTCAACCTCAGCGCAGCGTTGCCGCGCAAGGCCGACGACGTCGAGTCCTGGATGGCCGGCATCTACCAGGAAGCCGCAAGCTAGGCCCCAGCCCTGGGAGACAAACACAGAAGGAAGGCCGCCGGTGATATCCGGTGGCCTTCCTTCTGTGCTTGGTGCGTGTGTGCGGCGGGCTGCCGCCTGGAGCTACGGCTTGGTCGAACCCTCAGGGCCGGACTGCTGCACGTCCTCTTGCGATGCGTCCTGGTCCTCGGAGACGCGGACACCGTACTGCGGACGACCGTCCGGAAGGTCGGGGTAGCGCACGGCGGATGGTGTGGGGTTCTGCGCGGGCTGGCTTGACGGGGCTCCTGCGGTGTCAGGAGCGTTCTGGCCCGCCGGAGCGCCGGCGTCAGTGGCTTCGGGGCCCCGCTGGCCGTAGGGATCGTTCCATGTGGAGGGCCTCTCCGGGGCCTGGCCGGGCTGCTGGAACGGAGCATTGTGCGGGGCGTAGTTATTGGCCTGTCCCGTGGCCGCCTGTGAGGGGTTCATGGGCAGCTGCTGGAGCAACCGGCGTGCTTCGTGTGCGGCTTCCATTGCAACGATGACGTCGTAATTGGTGGCCACCACCTGGCTGGTAGAGGTGAAGTCACGCTTTCCGCGCTGCGTGGCATAGGTCACGATGCCGAACAGCATGAAGAAGGCGGCACCCATGAGTACTGAGGTGATGATGGAGAAGGGGCCCCCGGCCGGTGTGAAGAAGGAGAGCATGACGCCTACGAAGAGACCGAACCACATGCCGCTCAATGCTCCGGACAGCGCCACCCGCGGATAGCTCAGGCGGCCGGTCACCCGCTCCACCATTTTGAGGTCATTGCCCACGATTGACACCAACTGAACCGGGAACTGCTGGTCAGCGAGGTAGTCCACCGCCTTCTGGGCATCCAAATACGAGGTATACGAGCCAACAGTGTCACCCTGGGGGACGCTGCGGGATTCCTCAACGGCTTTGGGACCACCAAAAATGTTTGACATAGCCCCATTGTGTCTCATGGATATGTGAACCGGCTGGAATTCAGCTAAAAGAGAGCAGACTCGGTAGCCTGTAAATATGAGCACACATCCCTCACGCGTATTTGTCGCGCGCCTGCTCGGCTTGGACGTCTTCGACCCCTTGGGCGACCGTCTTGGTCGATTGCGCGATGTCGTGGTGCTCTCCCGTGGAACCCGCGGGGCACCACACGTAGTGGGCATTGTGGTAGAGGTACCGGGCAAGAAGCGCGTGTTCGTACCTATGACCCGCATTACTTCCATCGACCAGACCCAGATCATCTGCACCGGCCTGGTCAATCTGCGCCGCTTCGAGCAGCGCGGCGCCGAAACTTTGGTGGTTGCCGAAATGTTCGATCGCCGCGTCACACTGGCAGATGGCAGTGGCGACGCCACCATCGAAGACATCGCCATGGACCAGCACCGCTCCAAGGACTGGTTCGTCAGCAAGCTGTTCGTTCGCCGTGGTCATTCGTTGTCGCCGCTGAGCCGGCTGCGCCGCAATGAAACACTCATCATCGATTGGGCGGATGCCCAGACCGATGCCCATAACGAGCCGCAAGCGGCCACGCAGTTCGTTGCCACCCACGAGGACCTCAAGCCTGCTGACTTCGCTGAGGCCCTGCAGGAGATGAGCGATAAGCGCCGCTTCGAAGTTGCCAGCGAGCTGCAGGACGAGCGCCTGGCCGATGTCCTTCAGGAACTGCCGGAGGACGACCAAGTGGAGATCCTGTCCGCCTTGGACGTTGAGCGGGCCGCTGACGTCCTGGAAGAAATGGACCCCGACGACGCCGCCGACCTCCTCGCCGAGCTTCCGTCCGCCCAGGCTGAAGAACTGTTGCAGCTCATGGAGCCGCAGGAAGCCGAAGACGTCCGTCGACTCCTGGAGTATGACGAGGACACTGCCGGCGGCCTGATGACGCCTGTCCCGGTCATCCTGCCGCCGGAAGCCACCGTGGCCGAGGCCCTGGCCCACGTACGCCGTGAAGAGCTGTCGCCCGCGTTGGCCTCCTCCATCTTCATCGCCCGTCCCCCGTTGGAGACGCCCACAGGCCGTTTCCTCGGCGTGGTCCATATCCAACAACTTTTGCGGTTCCCTCCGCCGGAACCGCTGGGCAACCTCGTGGACAAGAACCTGGAACCGTTGTCGGACCAGGCGCACATCAGCGAAGTAGCCCGGACACTGGCCACGTACAACTTGAACTCGCTGCCCGTCGTCGACGACGACGGCCGTCTTGTGGGGGCGGTGACTGTTGATGACGTGCTGGATCACCTTTTGCCGGATGACTGGCGCGCCCACGAGGACGACGCCCCTATAAGGAAACTTGGAGGCCGCATTGGCTGAAAACAACGCCACCCGATCCGCCAAGTCCACGGGACGCACGGGCAGCAGCCTCGGCAACCTCGACACACCGCTGAGCGGCCGGAAACGGATCCTCCCCAAGTTCTCCCCCAACCCCGATGCCTTCGGCAATGCGACCGAGGGTTTCGCCCGGTTCATGGGCACACCGACGTTCCTTGTCTACATGACGGTGTTCTGTGTGTTCTGGCTGGCCTGGAACTCCTTCGCGCCCACGGAATGGCAATTTGACCGGATGGAGTTGGGGTTTACCCTGCTCACCCTGATGCTCTCACTCCAGGCCTCCTATGCAGCGCCCCTGCTGCTGTTGGCTCAAAACCGGCAGGATGACCGGGACCGCGTATCGCTGCAGCAGGATCGCCAGCGGGCTGAACGAAACCTTTCGGACACTGAGTACTTGACGCGCGAGTTGGCGTCCCTTCGCATTGCCCTGCGCGAGGTCGCCACCCGCGACTACGTCCGTGCCGAACTCCGGAGCCTTTTGGAGGACATCATCGACGCCCAGGAAGAGCTTCGTGAAAGCGAGGGATCCGCGGGCGGAACCGAGTCCCCGGGCGAAAAGGTCAAGGAGAAACTCAAGGAGAAGCGCGACAAGTCGCGTGGTCCGCGAACACAGCAAATCCCGCGGGTCCGCCCGCCGCGCACAGGACCGCAGCATTCCAGTGGCAAACCCGCCGCACCCGAGAAGCCCGAAAGCCGAGCCTGACCCCATGAGTACCCCATCCGTCGAGGCGCTTCATGCTGCCTTGGCGACAGTTATTGATCCCGAACTCCGACGTCCCATTACGGAGCTCGGCATGGTGGAGTCTGTGGCGGCCGAACCCGACGGTACCGTCCGCGTTGCCGTACTCCTCACCATTGCAGGATGTCCGCTGCGGGAGACGATAACCGAGGACGCCACAGCTGCCCTGTCCCAGGTGGCCGGCGTTACTGGCGTGGACGTAGAGCTGAAAGTCATGACCCAGGCCCAGCGTGAAGCGCTCAAGGAACAGCTGCGCGGCCCGGGAGGACAGCGCGGCATTCCCTTCACCAAGGCTGGTTCGTTGACCAAGGTCTACGCCGTAGCCAGTGGAAAAGGCGGGGTGGGTAAATCCTCCGTTACCGTCAATCTGGCTTGTGCACTGGCCGCCCAGGGCCTTCGGGTGGGCATCGTGGACGCCGACGTCCACGGCTTCTCCGTGCCGGCCCTGATGGGGATCACGCAAAAACCCACCCAGGTGGACGACATGATCCTGCCGCCGGTTGCCTACGGCGTGAAGGTCATCTCCATTGGCATGTTCGTTGCCGGCAACCAACCGGTGGCGTGGCGTGGTCCCATGCTCCACCGTGCCCTGGAACAATTCCTTACCGACGTCTACTTCGGCGACCTCGATGCCCTGTTCCTGGACCTGCCACCCGGCACTGGAGACATCGCCATTTCCGTAGCGCAGTTGTTGCCCAACGCCGAGATCCTGGTGGTAACAACGCCGCAGGCGGCTGCTGCGGACGTCGCTGAGCGCGCAGGAACCATTGCCACCCAGACAGGGCAGAAGGTGGCTGGCGTCATCGAGAACATGTCATTCCTTGAAATGCCCGACGGCGGACGCATGGAATTGTTCGGCAGCGGAGGAGGTGCCATCCTGGCTGAGCGCCTGAGCGCCGCAGTCGGATCGGACGTCCCGCTACTGGGGCAGATTCCGTTGGACATCCGGTTGCGGGAGGGCGGCGACGCCGGGAAACCCGTGGTCCTCGCGGGACCGGAAACAGCCGCCGCCAAGGCGTTGGAAAGTATTGCCGGGATGTTGGCGGCACGGCCCCGCGGACTGGCGGGCATGCCGTTGGGCATCGAACCCCGCTGACACGTCCGTTCTGTCAGGGATCCGTTAGGTAGCTTCGGAATCGAAGGGTGCGGCTTCGCCGTCCGCCAGCTTCTCGATGACACGCGCAGGCGGCTTCGGCTTGTTGTCCACTGCGGCAGGCGCTCCCGCGCTGACGGGCTTGGACTCGTCGTCAAGGAGCGCATCCTTGATGATCCGCCGGGGATCGTACTGGCGGGGATCGTATTTCTTCCAGTCGACCTCATCGATATCGATGCCGACTTCTTCCTTGATCTGCTCGCGGGCGCCGGATGCCATCCGACGGACTTCCTTCACCAAATTGGCAAGCTTTTGAGTGTATTCGGGCAAACGGCTGGGACCGATGACGAGTACGCCGATAATCAGAAGGAGTATGAACTCCGGGCCGTTGATTCCAAACACGCTACGAAGATTACCTTGTCTGTGGTGCCGCTCATAAACCGGCAGGGCGGAGCAGTGTCCTGAGGCCACGAAGCAGCCTCTCGTACCACGACTCGGAGCCCTGCACAGAAGTGCTAAGGCTCATGGAGTCGCCTGCGCGAACAATCTCCGGGACGGCGTCATCAGCCACGTCTGCCGGGAGGTCGGACGTATAGCTGATCACAGCGCCGGGCGTGGCGTAGACGGCCTCCCAGGGCTTTCCCTGGGTAACGGACAGCCGTGCCGGAGCCGTACGGCCGGAAGCGTCCTCCACGGCCTGCAGGTGCTCCTCCACCACGGTGGCGTAGTGCCCGTTGCTCTCCAGGTTGAGTTCCACGGCGGGGTGCCCGTTATGCAGGGTGGCGCGGGCTGAAACCACGCTGAAGCCAAGTCCTGCCAATTCCGGGCATGCCCAGCCTTGTTCCCTGAGTGAAGCCAGTTGGGCACCGCTCAAGGTAACGGTGCCGTTCTGCCGGAAATCCGGGCTGGCCATGAGTTCTGCCGGGCCGCCCTTCAGCGCGCCGGCAAGCAAACCGGCGTCGCTGCTTGAAGCGAATGCCGGCTCCTCGGTATCACCCGCCACGACATATGCCGACACAGCGAGGGCACCGGCGCTGACCGCCAAGGTACCAGCAGCTATTCCGGCGATACGGAGACTCCGCAACGCACCGCTTCGATTCGGTGCAGCGGCGCCGGAAAATTCGGGCTGGTTGGCCAAGCGTTCGGTGTGCTGAATCAACCGCGCTGCGAGGTCCTGGCTGGCTTCGGGCACAGCTGATCCGCGTAGTCGCTCAAGGTACTGCCGTTCCCGGTGAAGCGCGGCACGGCACTCGGCGCAGGCTTGAAGGTGTTCAGGAGTACGGACGTGGCGCAGGGCAGCCAACGTGGGCCGGGATGAACTTCCCGGACGTAGTTTGCGTCGAGGCATCGACGCCCTAATGGAGACTGGCGATGCGGGGCATCTTCAGGCGTGGCTTGCGCGCCTCTGCCGGACGGGGGTCGCGATGGGCGAGTTTCTCCCGCAGCATAGTCCGGCCGCGGTGGATCCGGGACCTTACAGTCCCAAGTTTTACGCCGAGCGCCTCGGCAACTTCGTCGTAGGAGAGCCCTTCGAGATCGCACAGCACGACGGCGGCACGGAAGTCGGGCGGGAGTTCCTCAAGGGCACGCTGGACGTCGAGGTCCAGGTTGTTGTGCTCGAAACTCTGTTCAGGACCCGGCTCGCGGCCGGGCAGGCGGGACTCTGCGTCTTCAGCCAGTGCATCGAAGCGGATCCGGCTCTTTCGGCGTGCCTGATCAAGGAACAAATTGGTGGTAATGCGGTGCAACCAGCCGTCCAGGGTTCCCGGCTTGAAATTCTCCAGCGAGCGGAAGACTCGGACAAAGACCTCTTGGGTGAGGTCCTCGGCGTCGAACTTGTTGCCGGTCAGCCGATAGGCAAGGCGGTATACCTTCGCGGAGTGGTTCGCGACCACTTCCTCCCAACTGGGCATGACCCAATCGGCAACCGCGTCAAAGCTTTCCGATGTTTGGACTGGCGCAGCATGCGATGCCGGCATCGTCCACTCCCCTCAAACTGTGGTTCACCGTCATCCGGTGCCGCCCACCTCTTGGATGACCGGACAATTATTATCCCAAGCTTGTCTGGGAATTTCCTGACTGGCCAGGGTTTTCCACGGACGGCGAAATACGACGACGGACACAGCCGCGGGCGGCTGCGAACAGCGGGTTTACAGGGCAGGACACAGTAGTCTGGTAAAAACACCCCTACCCGCGGAAAGCGAACCCTTCATGAGTGCCGACAAGTCAACCAGCTGGTCCTACGCAGAAGATCTGCCAGCTGAGGATGACGTGTTGTTGCGCGCCCGCGAACGGTCCTTTGAGCTCGGCGTGACCCCTGTCAGCCCCGGCGTCGGCGCAGTGCTGACAGTACTGGCCGCAGCGTCCAAGGCGCAGACAGTCGTTGAAGTCGGCTCAGGCGCAGGAGTGTCGGGCGTCTGCCTGCTGCGCGGGTTGAGCGGCCAGGCCGTGCTGACCACCATCGACGTCGACGTGGAGCACCTCAAGGCCGCCCGCGAAGCGTTCCTTGAATCCGGGAGCCCTGCGAACAGGACCCGCACCATTTCCGGCCGGGCGGCCGATGTCCTGCCGCGCCTGACGGACTCCGCATACGACCTCGTGTTCATCGACGCCGACAAGCCAAACTTCCCCGGCTACGTTGAACAAGCCATCCGCCTGCTCAAGTCCGGCGGCACCCTGGTGATCAACGACGCACTGGACAAGGACCGCGTAGCCAATCCGGCGGCGCGGGACTCGACCACCGTGGTTCTGCGCCAGGTGGGCAAGGCCATTCGCGACGACGAGCGGCTCGCTTCCGCAATGCTTCCCACCGGCGACGGCCTTTTGGTGGCCGTCAAGAAATAGGAAAATGCCTCATTCACCATAGATAAAGCCGGCGCCCTCAGGGCGCCGGCTTTATCTATGTCTTGGGACTCAACAAACACAGCGGCTTAAACAAAACAGGGCCTCGGCTTGCGCCGGGCCCTGCCCCATGAATCTATTCAGTAACGCCTACAAGGCATTCCTTGAGGTTCTCCGCTTCGGCGGCGTTGAGCTCGACCACAAGCCGCCCTCCGCCTTCGAGTGGCACACGCATGATCAGGCTGCGTCCCTCTTTGGTAACTTCCATAGGGCCGTCGCCAGTACGTGGTTTCATAGCCGCCATTAGGAAAATCCCCTCCATTTGTCCCAAGTCACGCCAACCCGGCCGGGCTGGATCCGCGTCGCAATTGCAGCCGGCGGCACCGCTTGGGAGGCCGCCTTGGCCGGGCACCGTTTAAGTGCTTTGTCCTTGCTCGTAGTCCATTATCCCGTAATTACCCGTCCGTAGCGAATCAGCGGCGTATTTGTCCGGGCTTTGTACATATTGCCGATCAGCAACAAAGCACCACGTCAGGGCGGATAGTCGCCGCCTCCGGGCAAGGGAGCCCACGCCCACAGCCAGACGATCCAGACAATCTGGAGGAGGACGAACATGACCACCACGGTCCCCCGGTACGCCTTCGACTTGGACAGCTGCGCCGCTCCGAGCGCCAAGGGGAAAAGGGGCAGCAACATCCTGAACGTACTCGTTTGCGGATGCAGGAATACCAGCAGGTACCCCATGTAGCACGCGCACCACAGCCTCAGCTCCGTCCCCAGCGCCCTCACCGGTTTGGACATCATGACGAGTATGAACAAGGCAGTGAAGACAAAGGGCGCGAGGACGCCCAGCAGCGGACCGAACAACATCCTGCCCGTGTCGAACCAGGGCTTGAAAGGCACCAGATCGTGTCCGCGCCAGGCCGTTTCAGTCCGGGTGTAGGCAGCCTGGTCCCCCGTGACGGCCCAGGCAATTGCGGGCCAGGCCAAAGCTCCCAGCCCTGTGGCCAGCACGAGCACAGTCAGCGATACCAAGCTCCGTACCGACGTCGGAGCGGCACCGCTGCCGGATCCCGGCGGCAACGTCCTCCCCGCCGATGGGCCGTATCGCTGCCACAACCGCCACAGCAGAAGGAGTCCCAGCATTGCCGCAAAAGGTACTCCCGTAGGCCTGGACAGGCACATGAGGAGGACCACAGGTATGGCAATCAGGTAACGGCGCCGGACTACGAGCAATAGCGAGGCCGACAACAGCAGGAGATTCAAGGATTCGGCGTACGGGACTTGGAGGATCGGCGAAACGGGGAAAGTGGAGACAAAGATGACGCCCCACATGGCTGCACGTTTGCCTGCGAACTCCCGGAACAGTTTGAAGATCACCAGCGCGGCGCCCAAACCGGCCACCATCGCAATGGCCGTGAGTGCCGGCAAGGTGCCCATTCCGGTCATGGCGGCGAGTCCGCGGGCCAGGAAGGGGAACAACGCATGGAACGCCCACGCATTCTCCTTGACTACTCCGTTCCCATCCACGGGCAAGTCCGACGGGTAGCCGTTGTCAGCCGCTTCCTGGTACCAGCGGCCGTCCCAGATGGTGATGAAGTTCCAATAGTCAGGCGCAGGCGGGAACCAGGGGTTGGTGCCCTGGTGAATGGCGGCAGCCATGAAGATGCAGGCGCTCACCAGCCTTGCCGCAATAAAAATCAGGGATACTTGCAGCCACCAGGGCCACCCTGCCATGCGGGCTCCGGCGGCAGAGACAGACCTGGAAAGCCGGGCGGTGGGTCCCTCTCCGCCGGGAGGCAGTGGAACTTTGGTGGTCACGGCTCGGTCCGGTTGGATTCGCCATCCCCCAGGCGTCGATGGGCCAACGCACCCAACCGCTCGATCTCGCGGTCCTTGGCGCTCAACTGATCCCTGAGCTCATCCAGGACCTGGTCCACTTGGTCCATCCGGTAACCCCGCAGGCCCAAGGCAAAACGCAATGAATCGACGTCGGAAGGCTTGGCCCCGGCCGGCAACAACACAGGCGGGAGATTCGGGACCGGATCGTCCAGGCCCGCCCCCAAGGAGCGCCCCCGAACGATTCCGGCGCCGAGATACAGCGCAGCTCCAATGAGGACAATCGCGAGAAACACCAGGAAAAAGCTCACAGGCACCATCGTGCCAGAAAGAGCCGGCTACTCCGGGCGTTGGTTTCCGTTGGTGGCTGCCGGAAGGGGTGATCCGTGCAGGACACGGTGGACGGCGTCGGCCGGATCATCCACCAACTGGATCAGGTCAAGGTCCTTTTCGGACACCATTCCTTCAGCCACAAGGGTGTCCCTGATCCACTCAATCATGGGACCCCAGAAACGAACACCAAGGAGCACGATCGGGAACGAGGTCACCTTGCGGGTTTGGACCAGGACCATGGCCTCGAACAGTTCATCGAGCGTGCCCAGCCCGCCGGGCAGCACGACGAACCCCTGGGCGTACTTGACGAACATGGTTTTCCGGGCGAAGAAGTACCGGAAGTTGATACCCAGGTCCACCCATTGGTTGAGGCCCTGCTCGAACGGCAGCTCAATGCCGAGGCCCACGGAGACACCGTTGCCTTCCACGGCGCCCTTGTTCGCAGCTTCCATGGAGCCAGGCCCACCGCCGGTGATGACCGCAACGCCGGCTTCCGCCAACTTGCGGCCCACATCCACGGCCATCTCGTAGTACTCGGTTCCGGGTTTGGTACGCGCGGAACCGAAAACACTCACAGCCGGCCCAAGATCCGCCAGCGCTCCAAAGCCTTCCACGAATTCACTCTGGATTCGCAGAACCCGCCAAGGGTCGGTGTGGATGAACTGGCCGGCGCCGCTCGAATCCAGCAAATGCTGATCGGACATTCCGCCGTCCGCCTGTTTGCGCCGAAGCTCCAAAGGGCCCTTATGCCGGGCCGGTGCGATTGCAGACGGAAGCGGCACATTGTTGCCCGTGGTGTGGCCATTGGCATCCGGGCGGGGAATTGGGTGCTGGCTGATGCTCATTGCCCTAGGCTAGCGCGGATGAATGCATGCTCAGTCGCTGCGACCCGCTTCTTACATTGCAGTCTGGTATATCGCTGGGGAAGAGGTTTCTGTTCAGTCACGATCTTGGACAACTTGGCGTGACCGTGGTCATATTCTCCGCATTGTTCGCTAGATTCGTCGTATGACTACTCATGTGTCCGGCGATGCGCTCGTCTCCCTGAACAGCGTCAACAAACACTACGGTCAATTGCACGTACTCAAGGACATCAACCTTCAGGTTCGGAAGGGTGAAGTCGTAGTGGTCATCGGGCCCTCCGGCTCTGGTAAGTCCACGTTGTGCCGTGCCATCAACCGTTTGGAAACGATCGACGACGGCGACATCGCGATCGACGGGAAGAAGCTTCCCGAAGAAGGCAAGGACCTCGCCCACTTGCGTGCCGACGTCGGAATGGTCTTCCAGTCCTTCAACCTGTTTGCCCACAAGACGATCCTGGAGAACGTCACGCTTGGACCCATCAAGGTAAAGAAGGTCGCCAAGGGCACGGCCGAGAAGGAAGCCATGGCCCTCCTCGAGCGCGTTGGTGTGGGGCACCAGGCTCCCAAGCTTCCCGCCCAGCTGTCCGGCGGCCAGCAGCAGCGTGTTGCCATAGCCCGTGCGCTCGCGATGAAGCCCAAGGTGATGCTCTTCGACGAACCCACGTCCGCACTGGACCCAGAGATGATCAACGAAGTGCTGGATGTCATGATCCAACTGGCCAAAGAGGGCATGACCATGATCGTGGTCACCCACGAGATGGGCTTCGCCCGCAAGGCCGCCGACCGCGTGGTGTTCATGGCCGACGGCCAGATCGTGGAGGACGAGACTCCTGAGGAATTCTTCACCAACCCCAAGAGCACCCGTGCCAAGGACTTCCTGTCCAAGCTTTTGACCCACTAGCTCCTTACAGCCCGCATCCGGCCGTAAGGCGGCCATCCAATGAAAGGAACGTCATGAAGTCTCTTATTACCCGGAGGAAATCACTCCTGGTGGCCGCGTCGGCTGCGCTTGCTCTCTCGCTGAGCGCTTGCGGTGGCGGAAGCGGCTCGACGCCTGCCCCTGTTGCCTCGGCCAGCTTCGAAGCCGGCACCACGATGGAAAAGCTGAACAAGGCCCAGAAGATCACCATCGGCACCAAGTTCGACCAGCCGCTCTTCGGCCAGAAGGGCCTTGACGGCAAGCCTGTCGGTTTCGACGTTGAAATCGGCAAGAACATCGCCGCCAAGCTGGGTATCCCGGCGGACAAGATCGAATGGGTTGAGACTGTCTCCCAGAACCGCGAGTCGTTCATCGAACAGGGACGCGTTGACCTGGTCATCGCCACCTACACCATCAACGATGCCCGCAAGCAGAAGGTCTCCTTCGCCGGCCCGTACTACGAGGCAGGCCAGGCGCTCTTGGTGAACAAGGACGATAACTCCATCACCAAGCCGGAGGACGTCAAGGGCAAGAAGGTCTGCTCCGTTACCGGATCAACCCCCGCCAAGACGATCGCCGAAAAGTACGGTGCCGAAGTTGTTCCGGCCGCTACTTACACCGCCTGCCTGGAGCCGCTGCGCAACAAGCAGGTTGTCGCAGTGACCACGGACAACGTGATCCTCGCCGGTTACGTTGACAAGGAACCGGACGCTTTCAAGCTCGCCTCGGACGAAACCTTCACCAAGGAGCCCTACGGCATCGGCCTGAAGAAGGACGACACCGTCTTCCGCAACTGGATCAACGACCAGCTTGAGGAATTCTCCAAGGACGGCACCTACAAGAAGGCATGGGAAGCCACGGCCGGCAAGGTCATCAAGACCACGCCTGAACTTCCTGCGATCAACCGCTACTAGTCGGGACCCGTCGGCTGCCGCCGTCCCACCGGACGGCGGCAGTTGCCGAATCCAGGACCCTGTTCCCTGATTAGCTGCAGCCGAAGGAAGCCATGGACGCCGTCATAGCAAGCCTCCCCGAATACTGGGACGGATTTCTCCGCACCCTCTACCTCTCCGTAATCTCAGGAATCATTGCCCTCATCGTCGGCACCATCCTGGCGGCCATGAGGGTCTCCCCGGTGGCTGCTCTCCGCGGTTTCAGCATGTTCTATGTTGAAGTCGCAAGAAACACCCCGCTGACCATCATTTTCTTTTTCTCTGCAATTGTTCTCCCCCGGCTGGGCGTCAAATTCGAACAATTCGAAGTCGCTGCCATCATCGCGTTGAGCAGCTACACGGCAGCCTTCATTGCTGAAGCCGTCCGTTCCGGTGTCAACAGCGTGCCGGTCGGACAAGCAGAAGCCGCTCGCAGCATTGGCATGACATTCACCCAGGTTTTGGGTTTCATTGTGCTTCCCCAAGCTGTCCGCACAGTCATACCCCCGTTGATCAACATCCTGATCGCACTGGTCAAGAACTCTTCGGTGGCCGGCGCATTCTTCGTCCTTGAGCTTTTCGGCTACGGTCGCCAGCTCACCAACGACTACGGTGACCAAGTCCTTTGGATCCTGCTCGGGGTGGCGTTCTTCTACCTCCTGATTACGGTGCCTTTGGGGCTCCTGGCGCACTTTGTTGAACGAAAGGTGGCGATTGCCCGATGACCTCGGTCCTGTACGACGTCCCCGGGCCCAAGGCCCGCCTTTACTCACTGCTGGGGTCCGCACTCGGAATCCTGATCATCCTCGTTGTCCTGGGCATCGCCATCATGACGCTCGCCCAGCAAGGAATTTTCGACGCCGACCGCTGGGTCATCTTCTACGGCCCGATGGCCCCGGATGTGTGGAGCCTCATCGGCCAAGGAATCCTGGCCACGCTGGCTGCGGCCGCCGTGGCAGCGGTCATCGCCTTTCCGCTCGGCATCGCGCTCTGCCTCCTCCGCATCTCACTGATCGCGTGGATCCGGATACCCACCCAGGTAGTTCTTGAGTTCCTCCGCGGCATGCCTGTTGTCCTCATGATGTTGTTCGTCCTGCTGGTTTTCGCGACCGGTCAGTTCCAAGCGGTAGTGGTTGGCTTGGTGCTCTACAACGCCGCCATCTTTGCCGAGATCCTGCGCGCGGGCATCCAGTCGCTGCCCAAGGGACAACGTGAGGCTGGTCTGGCCATCGGCCTGCGGAGCTTCCAGTCGCGAATGTCCATCGAGTTCCCCCAGGCCGTGCGCCGGATGCTCCCGTCGCTGGTCGCGCAACTGGTGGTCCTGCTCAAGGACACCTCGCTTGGCTACATTGTTGGCTACGAGGAACTCCTGAGGAAGATCCAGATCATGGCGGACTTCCTGGGCCCGGACTTCCTGTTCCCGGCGTTCTTCGTGGGCGCAGCCATCTACATCCTGATCAACCTCTCGGTGTCCCGGCTTGCGATCTGGATCGAACGCCGCGGCTCCAAGAAGGCTGCTGGCGGCATGGCTCCGATGACGATTCGAACTGGCCTTGAAGGAACCGGCAACGACCCGGTTGCACAGAACGTCGTTCCCGGCGCGGATAACCCGGACAAGAAGTAGAAATCCTGCACCGACACGAAGAAGGTCCGCAGCCACCAAGCTGCGGACCTTCTTTCTTGCCTGCGGGAACCTCCCGGGCTAAGCCTCCAGCCACGTCCTCAGTGCACGGAGGCACTCACGGACGGCGTCGGCGTCGACGTGTTCGTTGTCCTTGTGCGCCAGCAGCGGATCACCGGGCCCGAAGTTCACCGCCGGGATACCGAGCTCGCTGAAGCGCGCGACGTCGGTCCAGCCGTATTTGGGCTTGGGCTCGGCGCCGACGGCGGCAACAAAGGACGCGGCTGCCGGGTGGTTCAGCCCCGGGCGGGCGCCGGCAGCAGCGTCCGTACGGACGACGTCGAACCCTTCCAACAGTTCACGAACATGGGCCTCGGCCTGATCCGGCGTCTTGTCCGGGGCGAAGCGGTAGTTGATCTCCACCACGCAGCGGTCAGGAATGACGTTGCCCGCAGTACCGCCATTGATCTTGACGGCGTTGAGGCTCTCGCGGTAGTCGAGGCCGTCCACGTTGATGGTCCTGGGCTCATACGCCGCCAGCCGGGCAAGGATGGGTGCCGCAGCGTGGATGGCGTTGCTGCCCATCCATGCACGGGCGGAGTGTGCCGTCTCGCCGAGCGTGGTTGCCTCGAATCGGCTTGTGCCATTGCAGCCACCTTCCACAGTGCCGTGGGTGGGTTCCAGGAGGATGGCGAAATCGCCCTGAAGGAGGTCCCCGTGATTGCGCACGAGCCTGCCGAGGCCGCTCTTCACGGCCTCCACTTCCTCGTGGTCATAGAAGACGAAGGTGACATCCTTGTCCGGCTGACGGCCGTCGTCGAACAGTGTCGCCGCCAAGGCGAGCTGCACCGCGACGCCGCCCTTCATGTCCGTGGTGCCGCGGCCATAGAGCACGCCTTCGCCGGGAACGCCGGACTCCCACGTCGCCGGGACGGTGCCCAGCGACCCTTCAACCGTGGGCAGCGGAACCGTGTCCAAGTGTCCGGCAAGGATGACGCGTTCAGGACGGCCAAGTTCGGTGCGGGCGATGATGGCGTCGCCATCGCGGACCACCGTATAGGCGGGGATGGCGCGCAGAGCGGACTCGACGGCATCAGCCAGATCGGTCTCGTTGCCGGAGACGCTGTTGAAGTCGATCAGCGCCGCCGTCAGCACGGCAACGTCCTGGCGCAGGTCGAGGAGGGCGGGAGCGGGGTTCAGGGTCACCCGTCCACCATATCTACCATTGTTGGTGCTTGGGGCACCCAGGATTCACCACGAATGCGACTTGCAGGGCGTGAGACGGGTTTTAGCCGACCTCCGACTGCTGGATACACTTGGCCCATGACTGAAACTGCTTCCTCTGCTGTGCCCGCAAACGCACCCGCTAACGACCGATCAGCCTACGGATTCGGCCTCGCCACCATCGCCACCTCGGCTTCCGGGGAAGCAACCGTGCTGGATGTCTGGTTCCCCGCTCCGGCCCTTGGCGTTGCTGCCGAGACGCTGCGCGACGTTGAAAACGCAGACCCCGCGCTCACGGCACTTGCCGAAGACGGCAAGGATGCCGACCGTGGCACGGAGCAGAAGGTGGTCTTCGCCCAGATCGACCTCGACGCCGCGCCTGCAGACACAGCCGACGCCTACCTCCGTTTGCACCTCCTCTCGCACCGCCTGGCCAAGCCGAACAGCATCAACCTGGACGGCGTTTTTGGCAAGCTTCCCAACGTCGTGTGGACCAACTTCGGTCCGGCTGCAGTGGATGGCTTCGAACTGACCCGTGCACGCCTGCGCAAGCGCGGCAACGTGGTGGTCTTCGGCGTGGACAAGTTCCCGCGGATGGTTGACTACGTTGTCCCCACAGGTGTTCGGATTGCCGACGCCGACCGCGTCCGCCTGGGTGCCCACCTGGCCGAGGGCACCACCGTGATGCACGAAGGCTTCGTCAACTTCAACGCCGGCACCCTCGGCACCTCCATGGTGGAAGGCCGTATCTCTGCCGGCGTTGTGGCCGGCGACGGCACCGACGTTGGCGGCGGAGCGTCCATCATGGGAACCCTTTCCGGCGGCGGCAAGGAAAAGATCGCCCTCGGTGAGCGCGTGCTCCTAGGGGCAAACTCCGGCGTAGGCATCAGCATCGGTGACGATTCCGTCGTCGAAGCCGGCCTCTACGTCACCGCCGGAACCCGCGTGCGTGTTCCGGGACCCAAGGACGAAAACGGCGAGGACACCAGCACGATCATCAAGGCTGTGGAACTCTCCGGTGTCCCCAACCTGCTTTTCCGCCGCAACTCCACCACAGGCGGCGTGGAAGTCCTTCCGCGCAAGGGCCAGACGGTTGAGCTGAACGAGGCACTTCACGCCAACTAGCAGGAGGACGTCCGTGCGCCGGTTCCGCCGCGCCATCGTTGCGGTGCTGGCTTTGGCCCTCGTGGCAGGTGCTATCTACGCGATTGTTGCTGTACTGCAGCGCTCCGAGACTTTGGTCTCGGAGCGCTGCGTCGCCGTCGTGGGTTCCGAAAGCTACGAACTCGCCACCGATCAGGCAGCGAACGCTTCCCTTATCGCAGCGATTTCCGTCCAGCGCGGACTGCCGCCGAGGGCTTCGAGCATCGCCTTGGCGACCGCCATGCAGGAGTCCAGGTTGCGCAACATCAACTATGGCGATGAGGCCGGCCCCGACTCCCGGGGACTCTTCCAGCAGAGGCCAACGCAAGGTTGGGGCACCGAAGCACAAGTCATGGACCCCGTCTACGCAACTAACGCGTTCTTCGACGGACTGGTCAAAGTGCCCGGCTACGAGACCATGGAGATCACTCAGGCCGCCCAAGCGGTCCAGCGTTCGGCGTTTCCCCGCGCCTATGCCCAGCACGAAGGCATGGGACGGGCTTTCGCTTCGGCCCTGACCGGACATTCGGAGTCTTCACTGAACTGTGAACTGCGCATGCCTGACGCGGCAGGCGACCCTGCCGCCGTCCTTGAAGAATTGACGACGGCGTTTGGCACCCCGGCGGCGACCGTCCAGGGACGCTCGGTGCATCTGGATATCACCGGCACGCAGGCCTGGGCTGTAGCCCACTGGGCCGTTGCGAACGCCAAGTCGCTGTCCATTACTCAGGTGGACGCTGCCGGCCAAACGTGGAACCGGGAAAAGCGCAATGGCTGGGAGGCGTCCGCGGCCCCCGCGGACACTGTCACCATCACGGTGTCCGCCCCCACCACGTAGATCAGGCGAGCAGTTCCACCACGGGCTGGACGTAGCTCCGGAACACGTCGGGCTGGGATAGCAGCCTGTGGCTCATGATCATGGTGCTTGGCTCCAAGTACCACGCCCGCGGTTCCGTCAGCGGAAGCTCGATGATGGTGAGGTCGAAGTCCCGCGAGCTCCGGCCCACTTCAAGGAGCCGGTCTTCCACCATTTCTCCAAGGACGTGCGTCACTCCGTTGGCTTCCCGGGCAGCCTCGATGTCCGCGTACTCATCAATCCTGTCCGTTGCCCAGCCCAGCGCTGAGCCAAAGTGGGCTTGCAGGACTCGCTGGAGGGCTGGTGAATTGCCGAAGGCCTTGAAGCTGGGCGGCGCCAGTTCGAGGGCGGGTTCGGGATAGGACCGGACGAGCTGCTCCCACCAGGCCTCCCACTCGGTCTTGAGCGCGGGGACGCCTCCGACGTCGGAGGTCAGATGCGTATGGTCTGCGTGCCGAACTTTCGGATCTGCATGGGACAGGACTGGTTTTCCGACACCGTCCAGTCCCGCTACGTCCCGCAGGTACAGGGCTATGAGCATCGGCCCGGACGTGTCCATGGTGATGCGCCATCCCGGGCCGCCTGACTCATGCATCCGAATTCCTCCCTTGGCAGGTCCCCGACATGCCCAGTCTATTCCCGTTGGCTACCCCACGTCAGCGACGGGTAAACCCTGAATAAGGGCAGCCGTGCTGCTCAGCCAGCGGCGGGCACTGCGCCCAGCGACCGCAGGTGGGCCGTGAGGACATCACTGCACATCTCTGCGGTCATCCAGTCAGGTTGCAGCAGGGCGTGCATGCACAGCCCGTCCAGGGTCGCCAGGAGCCTTTCAGCCTCCGTTACGAGGGTTTGTTGGGCATTGGCCTCTCCGGGGTTCAGGACCATGACCAGCCGACCGACGACGGCTGCCACAGTCCTGTGGCTTCGTTCGGCTTCACCTTCCAGGACAGGCTTGATCCGTGCCGCATGCCTGAAGGCCATCCACACACAAGCATCGACGGCCAGTTCCTCATCCAAGGGCAAGAACTGGCCAAGGAGGGTCAACACGGCTGTGTGCTGCTGCGGGCTGGCGTAGTCCGCTTCCTCCACGGCGGCCAACGCAGATTCAAGGCGCCCGGCGATTCGGTCAATAACCATGCCAAAGGAGAACACCAGGAGTTCATCGCTACTGGCGAAGTAGTGTCGAACTGAGCCCACGGCCAGATCGGCCTCATCAGCTACTTCACGAAGGGAGGCCCGCTCCAAACCGTCGCTGGCAATGATTCGGAATACTGCTTGGACAACTTCCTGGCGCCGGGCTTCGGCATCAACAATTTTGGGCACCAGTATTTTTTAGCACAAACGTGCTTCCACCTTGCTCAACACTGCGCGGCGTGGCTTCGATTTCCGATAGCGTAGACACCATGAAAATTCTTGTCACGGGTGGCACCGGCTACATCGGTTCGCACACCGTTCTGTCCCTTCAGGAAGCCGGCCATGACGTCGTCGTCCTCGATAACCTCGTGAACTCCAGTGAAGAGTCCCTGCGCCGCGTCTCCGAGCTCACGGGCAAGACAGCTGCCTTCCACAACGTG
Organism: Paenarthrobacter sp. NPDC056912; assembly: GCF_042786555.1. Taxonomy (NCBI): domain Bacteria; kingdom Bacillati; phylum Actinomycetota; class Actinomycetes; order Micrococcales; family Micrococcaceae; genus Paenarthrobacter; species Paenarthrobacter sp. NPDC056912. The sequence continues at coordinate 903 of NZ_JBHUCD010000028.1, read as the reverse complement.
GACCTGGTGGACGAGCCGGCCGTCGAGGCCGTTTTCGACCAGCACAAGATCGACGCCGTCATTCACTTCGCGGGCCTGAAGGCCGTCGGAGAATCCGTCCAGGAACCCTTGGCCTACTACTACAACAACATCGTGGGCACCCTGAACCTGCTCCGGGCAATGGACAAGCACAACGTCCGCTCCATCGTGTTCAGCTCCTCGGCCACCGTGTACGGCGAGCACAACCCGATCCCCTACATCGAGAAGATGGAGATCGGCGCCAACAACCCCTACGGCCGCACCAAGGAACAGATCGAGGACATCCTCTCGGACCTGGGCAACGCCGATCCCCGCTGGCAGATCGCACTACTGCGCTATTTCAACCCGGTTGGCGCGCACCCGTCCGGCCGCATCGGCGAGGATCCCCAAGGCATTCCGAACAACCTCGTACCGTTCATTGCACAGGTTGCCGTTGGGCGCCGCGAGAAGCTGATGGTCTTCGGCGGGGACTACGACACCCCCGACGGAACGTGCCAGCGAGACTACATCCACGTGGTGGACCTCGCCGAGGGCCATGTGGCAGCACTAAATTTCATCGCCGAACGTCCGGGCGTCCGCCGCTGGAACCTCGGCTCAGGCAAGGGCTCCTCCGTGCTGGAAGTCCTGCGCTCCTTCGAGAAAGCCGTAGGCCACGAACTGCCCTACGAGATCACCGGCCGCCGTGCAGGCGACCTCCCGGCCTTCTGGGCAGACGCCTCCTCCGCATTGGCCGACCTCGGATGGTCCACCACCAAGACCGTGGACCAGATGTGCGAGGACCACTGGCGCTGGCAGAAGAACAACCCCTTCGGGTACAACGCTTCCTAACCGGCCTCCAGGCCCGCTGGCAGAACCAACGACGGCGGCCGCCCACCTCGCGCGAGG
>NZ_JBHUCD010000027.1:0-70408 GCF_042786555.1 Paenarthrobacter sp. NPDC056912 | reverse complement strand
GCGCTGCTGCTCCCGGACGCACCGATCGTGGCCTGGTGGCCGCACGGCGCCCCGGAAAACGCCTGCGAAACCTCCATCGGCCGGATCGCGCACCGTCGGATCACGGACTCCGCCAACGAACCGGACCCCCGACGCGCCCTGGAGAACATCCGCGCCACGTACAAAGCCGGCGACACCGACCTCGCCTGGACCCGCCTGACCAACTGGCGCATGCAACTCGCCGCGGTCTTCGACCAGGTGGACGGTGACCCCGTGTCAGCCGTTGCCGTTGAAGGTGCCTCTGACTCCCCCAGTACGTTGCTGTTGGCTGCCTGGTTGAGCTTGGCGCTCCAGGCGCCGGTCACGATCGTTGCCGATCCTGCCGGTACCGGCATCCGCCGTGTCCGCCTCACCAGGGCCAGTGGCGACGTCCAGCTCTTCCGCCCCGGCCTCTCTGTGGCTGAGCTGACACAGCCGGGCCAGCCCGCACAGCGGATCACGCTTCCCCGCCGGAGCCTGAAGGATTGCCTCGCTGAAGAACTGCGACGCCTCGATCCGGACGAAGTTTTCGGAGAAGTGATTACGATGGGACTGCCACTTACCAGCCAGAGGAGAGTCCAGACCAGTGCACGCTGAGCCAAGAGTAAGTATCCATCCCGATTCCAAGGTGCTGATGGCGGCCATTGCGGCCCGCCTGATTACCAAACTTGTGGATGTCCAGGACAAGCACGGCGAGGCTACGGTGGTCCTCACAGGCGGTACCGTCGGCATTGGAACGCTCAAGGCGGTGGCGGACTCGGCCGCGGCTCCCGCAGTCGACTGGTCGAAGGTCAACTTCTGGTGGGGCGACGAGCGTTTCGTCGCTTCAGACAGCGAGGACCGGAACACGCACCAGGCGCACCAAGCACTGCTCTCGCGTTTGCCGGTGGACCCCGCCCGCGTCCACCAGCCAGGATCCACTGACGACTTCTCCACTGCTGACGAAGCGGCCGCAGATTACGCGGCCGAACTCAAAGCAGCGGCCGAAGCCGAGCATGCTGCGGACATGTCTGATGCGCGAGCCGACCAGCCTGGCACCCTGCCGCGCTTCGACATCCTGCTCCTGGGCGTTGGCCCTGATGCCCACGTAGCCTCGCTCTTCCCGGAGCAAGCCGGTATCCGGGAGAAGGACCGCACTGTAGTAGGCGTCGAGAACTCCCCCAAGCCGCCTTCGGCGCGGATTTCCTTGACGCTGCCGGCCATCAACACCGCCCAGGAAATCTGGATGGTTGTTGCGGGCGAGGACAAGGCCGGAGCCGTTGGCTTGGCGCTGGCAGGGGCCAACCCTGTCCAGGTTCCTGCAGCTGGGCCCGTCGGCCGTGCGAGAACCTTGTGGCTTATCGACGAGAACGCTGCCTCACGTGTCCCCCAACAGCTGGTCCGGAAGGATCCCGCGGGCGCGTAGACGCTCCAACGCTCCAGCTAAGACGACTTCGGCGTCTTGGCTGGAGCGTCTTTCTTTAACGTAATCCAGGTGGGATTTGAAGATCTCGTCTTCAGGCCTTGATGAGGTGGTGTTGCCAGGATCCCTGGAGGCTGGGTTGCCGCACTTGGGGCAGTCCCACGTCTTGGGAATCTGTTCATCCGGCAATTTAAGAAAAACAAGCCGCGTCTCGTGCCCCTTGGCGCACCAATAGGGAACACGAATCCGCGGCAGTTGTTCTCCGGCGCCGTGGTCGCTTTGATTTCTGGGAGCGGATCCTTGTGTTACACCTACGCGTGTGCCCCGATATCCAGGCGTGCCATGAACCATTTTCGAACCCCTAGCGACTCGGTGGTCGGCCTTGACGGCCCGTAGGCTTTGCAGCCGACACGCTCAGTCTATGCGAGGGGCTCGACGACGGCACTAGGGATATGGGCCGATCCGCCCGCAAAAAAGGAAGGCTCCCACAAGGGAGCCTTCCTTTTCTTGACTGCTAGGAGTCGCCGCCTGAGGTGAACCGCATGATCAGGCCCAGCCCGATGATAACGACACCCCAGGTAATTCCGAGAATGATGGTGAAGCGGTTGAGGTTACGCTCTGCGACACCGGACGAACTCAATCCGGAACTCATTCCGCCACCGAACATGTCGGACAATCCGCCGCCACGTCCCTTGTGCAGGAGGATGAGCAGCGTCAGCAAAAGGCTGGTGATGCCCAGCAGGATCTGCAAAATGACTTGAAGAACGTCCACGACGGCCTTTCGAAGAAGCGGAAAACGGGAGCCGGACTAGTCCGTGACGAGGTGGCTCTCGAACCTGACAATGTTAGCAAACTCAGCGGGGTCCAGGCTGGCGCCACCCACAAGCAGGCCGTCGACATCATTTTCGGCCATGATGGCGGCAGCGTTGTTTGCCTTGACCGAGCCGCCATAGAGGAGACGGGTCTTGGCAGCGACGGTCTCTTCGAAAAGTTCCGAGAGTTCAGCGCGGATGGCCGCACACAGTTCCTGAGCGTCCTCCGGACCGGCAACTTCACCGGTTCCGATGGCCCAAACGGGCTCGTATGCGACGACAAGTTCGGCTACCTGCTCGGCAGTGAGGCCCTCAACGCCGGCACGCAGCTGGGCCAGCGTGTGTTCAACGTGGGTACCGGCCTGACGGATTTCAAGTCCTTCGCCGACACATAGGACGGGCGTGACACCGTGGCGGAAGCCTGCCTTGACCTTGGCGTTCAGGACCTCGTCTGATTCGTTATGGATGGTCCGGCGCTCACTGTGGCCCACCAGGACGTACGAGCAGCCGAGCTTGTTGAGGAACTGCCCTGAGATGTCGCCGGTGTAGGCGCCGGAGTCAAACTGGGACAGGTCCTGGCCACCGTAGACAACGTCCAAGTCATCGCCCTGGACAAGCGTCTGCACGCCGCGTAGGTCGGTAAACGGAGGGAACACTGCGACTTCCACACGGCTGTAGTCGTGCTTGGCGTCGGACAGTGTCCAGGCGAGCTTCTGCAGCAAGGTGATGCCCTGGACGTGGTCCATGTTCATCTTCCAGTTGCCTGCGATGAAGGGCTTGCGGACGAAATTGCCGTTGGCAGAGGTAGTCACATGAACTCCAAAGGATGCGTTTGTAGTGTGGAACGGCCGGCAGGACGCAGTTGCGTCCCGCCGGCCGGTTTGGTGCTTAGCGGTCCAGGACGCTCAGACCAGGGAGTTCCTTGCCTTCAAGGTATTCCAAGCTGGCGCCGCCACCGGTGGAGATGTGGCCGAACTGTGAATCCTCGAAGCCGAGGGTTCGAACGGCAGCGGCGGAGTCGCCACCACCAACCACCGTGAATGCGGAAGTTTCCGTGAGTGCCTGCGCGATGGCACGGGTGCCAGCGGCAAAGGCTTCGAACTCGAAGACACCCATAGGACCGTTCCAGAAGACAGTCTTGGCCCCCGCGATCTGTGCCGCGAACGCAGCTGCTGATTCAGGGCCAATGTCCAAGCCAATGCCGGAGGCACCAAAGGCGCTGTCCTCAATAGCATCGGCCTTGACGACCTCGTGGTCCGCGTCCGCTGAGAAGCGGCTGGCCACAACGACGTCAGTGGGGATCACGAACGTCGTTCCGGCGTCTGCGGCACGCTTGAGGTAGTCCTGGACCACGGGGATCTGATCTTCCTCGAGCAGGCTGCCCGCGACCTTGTGGCCATCGGCTGCCAGGAAGGTGAACAACATCCCGCCACCTACGAGGATGGTGTCAGCCTTGCCCAGAAGGTTGTCGATCACTGCGAGCTTGTCCGAGACCTTTGAGCCGCCCAGAACCACGACGTAGGGACGCTGTGTGTCCGCGGTGAGCTTCCGGAGAACTTCGACTTCTGTGTGCACGAGGTCGCCGAGGTACGACGGGAGCCGCGTGGCGACGTCGTAGACACTGGCGTGCTTACGGTGGACGGCACCAAAAGCATCGTCCACGAACGCGCCGTTTTCGCCCGTCAGGGCCACCAGCTCGTCAGCGAAGGCGCCGCGCTCGGCGTCGTCCTTGCTGGTTTCCCGGGCATCGAAGCGGACGTTCTCCAAGACGAGTACTTCGCCGTCCTGCAGGGCTGCTGAGAGCGACTTGGCTGAGGCCCCGACCGTGTCTTCGGCCAGCTCAACCTTGAAGTCGGCGAGCTCCGCGAGGCGGGCCGCTGCGGGCTTCAGCGAGTACTTGTCTTCAGGGGCGCCCTTGGGGCGTCCCAAGTGGGCGGTTACGAGCACACGGGCACCGGCGTCCGAGAGCTTCTTGAGGACCGGAAGTGAGGCCTTGATGCGGCCGTCGTCGGTCACTGTAGAGCCGTCGAGCGGCACATTCAGGTCACTTCTGACCAGAATGTACCGCCCGCGGACACCTTCAGCGATGAGTTCGTTGAGGGTGTGAGATGTCATGTGTCTACCCTAGCCCAGCTTGGATGCGACGAGCTCCGTGAGGTCCACGAGGCGGTTGGAGTAACCCCACTCGTTGTCGTACCACGAGACAACCTTGACCTGGTTGCCAATGACCTTGGTGAGGCCGGAGTCGAAGATGGAAGATGCCGGGTCGCCGACGATGTCCGAAGAGACAATGGGAGCGTCCGTGTAGGTCAGGATGCCGGCGAACTGCTCGCTCTCGGCAGCAGCCTTGAGCACGGCGTTGACTTCCTCGACCGTGACTTCGCGGGAAACGGTGACGGTGAGGTCGGTTGCGGAACCGGTGGGGACGGGTACGCGGATGGCGTAGCCGTCCAGCTTGCCCTTGAGTTCCGGCAGAACCAGGCCGATGGCCTTGGCGGCACCGGTGGAGGTGGGAACCATGTTGATGGCAGCGGCGCGTGCGCGGCGGAGGTCGCCGTGCGGGCCATCCTGCAGGTTCTGGTCCGCTGTGTAAGCGTGAATCGTGGTCATGAGGCCACGCTCAATACCGAAAGCATCGTTGACGACCTTGGCCAGCGGGCCGAGGCAGTTGGTGGTGCAGGATGCGTTGGAAATGATGTGGTGTGCAGCCGGATCATAGAGCTCGTGGTTGACGCCCATGACGATGGTGATGTCTTCGTCGCTGGCCGGTGCCGAGATGAGAACCTTCTTGGCGCCCGCATCAATGTGCTTCTGCGCGGCTGCAGCCTTGGTGAAGAAACCGGTGGACTCAATAACGATGTCGACGCCAAGCTCGCCCCAGGGGAGGTTTGCCGGATCACGTTCGGCGAGGACCGTGATGGACTTGCCGTCAACTACCAGGTTTCCATCGACAACTTCCACGGACTGGGCGAGGCGGCCACCGACGGAGTCGTACTTCAGGAGGTGGGCGAGGGTCTCGGGGCTGGTGAGGTCGTTGACTGCAACGATCTCAAGGTCTGCGCCCTGGGCCAGTGCTGCGCGGAAGTAGTTACGGCCGATGCGGCCGAAGCCGTTGATACCAATACGGGTGGTCACTATGTGTCAATCTCCTTGGTGCTCTTGCAAGCACGCCTAGTGAGTCGGATCAAGAGTTCCAACTAACAGACCCCGCACGTCATTGGGCAGAGGTGATTATCAGATCGGAGGGCGACCAGCCACGTTGCTGAAGGCTAAACCGCCTTCCGTGATCCATCTTACGTTTAACTAAGCCTGCCCCCGCAACTGCGGAGGCAGGCTTTCCAGCATTTGGTCCCAATTCACTCAAAAAGTGACTTTTGTTACATTCGCGTGAATCGGAGTTCACCAACTACAGAACGATGAGGCCTGTGGCATTGGCGCGTGCGGCTTCGAAGCGCTTGGCGACGTCTGCCCAGTTCACGATGTTCCAGAATGCCTTGACGTAATCAGCCTTGACATTGACGTAGTCCAGGTAGAAAGCGTGCTCCCACATGTCCAGCATCAGCAGCGGGGTGGTGCCCACTGCAACGTTGCCCTGCTGATCGTAGAGCTGTTCGATCAGCAGGTTGCCGCCGATAGGCTCGTAAGCCAGGAAGGCCCACCCGGAGCCCTGCAGGGCCAAGGCAGCGGCGCTGAACTGTGCGCGGAATGCATCGAACGAGCCGAAGGCGTCGTCGATGGCAGCTGCGAGTTCGCCTTCGGGCTTGTCGCCGCCGTCAGGGGAAATGTTGTTCCAGAAGACGGAGTGGTTGATGTGTCCGCCGGTGTGGAACGCGAGATCCTTGGAGAGACGGTTGATGTTGGCGAAGTCACCCTTGTCGCGGGCTTCGGCGAGCTGCGCGAGGGCGTTGTTGGCGCCTGCCACATAGGCAGCGTGGTGCTTGCTGTGGTGCAGCTCCATGATCTTTGCCGAAATGTGCGGCTCAAGTGCTGCGTAGTCGTAGCCGAGCTCGGGCAGAACGTACTCTGTCACGAAATCCTCCAATGTAGTGGACCAAAGTCCGGTTTGGTAACTCTCGTTGTGTTCATCCGGCCGGCGGACCTGCCGGAAATCCTTGGGAAGAAGCCCTGCTTCCGCCGCCATCGGGAACAACCCGCGGTAGCCTCGCAGTATTTCCTCCATACTTTCCCGATTCTATGGGTGCGAACTACTCGTCCATCATTTCGGGAGTCACATTTGCCTCAGTACCCGGGATGCCGAGGTCCAGGGCACGCTTGTCGGCCATGGCCAGCAGGCGGCGGATCCTGCCCGCAATGGCGTCCTTGGTCATGGGCGGATCAGCGAGCCGTCCAAGTTCGTCCAGGCTGGCCTGCTTGTGGGCAACACGAAGCTCCCCTGCGTATTTCAGGTGGTCCGGGACGTCATCGCCGAGGATCTCCAGGGCACGGTCAACGCGTGCCCCCGCTGCCACCGCCGCCTGCGCCGAACGGCGGAGGTTGGCGTCGTCAAAGTTGGCCAACCTGTTGGCAGTCGCCCTGACTTCCTTGCGCATGCGCCTCTCCTCCCAGACCATGAGTGCGTCGTGGGCACCCATGCGGGTCAGGAGGGCTGCGATGGTATCGCCGTCACGGATCACCACGCGGTCGACGCCGCGGACTTCACGGGCCTTGGCCTGGATGCCCAATCGACGGGCCGCGCCGACGAGGGCCAGGGCCGACTCGGGGCCCGGACACGTTACTTCGAGGGAGGAAGAACGGCCAGGTTCCGTCAGCGAGCCATGAGCCAGGAATGCGCCCCGCCATACGGCCTCAGCATCGGCCGCGGAACCGTTCACAACCACGGACGGGAGGCCCCTCACAGGGCGGCCACGGCCGTCCAGCAGGCCGGTCTGGCGTGCGAGGGCTTCACCGTCCCTGACTACGCGGACAACATAGCGGCTCCCCCGGCGGAGCCCGCCGCCGGACACCACGATGATCTCGCTTTGGTGACCGTAGACTTCGGCGATAGCTGCCCTGAGCCGCCGTGCCGTGGACGCGAGGTCAACTTCTGCCTCAATGACGATTCGTCCAGAAATAATGTGCAAGCCGCCTGCAAAGCGGAGCATTGCTGAAACCTCGGCCTTGCGGACTGAAGATTTCTTGATGTCCAGCCGGGACAGTTCGTCCTTGACCGATGCGGTAAGTGCCATCGCGTATTCCTAACTGTTCCCGAAAATATCGTGGTACGCCGCTGCCAGAAGCAGTGGATCATGGACGGGGCGGCGCCTCGACGCCCCTACTCTACCCAACACCACTTCCGCGCCGATCATCCCGGCAGCCTTCTCGAAGGCCTTGAGGTCCTGGATTGCCGCCGGATCCGCCAGCACGACGTCGACACTGAACTCAGGGGCGTAACGGCGCAAAACGTCCAGATGGTCGGCCGCTGTCATGCCGGAGGTTTCCTTGGTTTCAACATCAAGGTTCATGGTCAGGCATCGCTTGGCGGCCGTGTCGCCGAGGGCTTGCCGGAGCTCCGGCAGCAGCAAATGCGGGAGCACCGACGTGTACCAGGACCCTGGACCCAGGATGACCCAGTCGGCCAGTTCAATGGCCGTGAGGGCCTCTGTGCATGCAGGAGCATCCTCTGGCAGGAGCTTCACGTCTTCGAGCTTTCCCGCCACGGCACACTTCGCCTGTCCGCGGACGGTCTGGAGTTCATGATCGCCCCCTGGCAAATCCACGCGCGCCTGGCCCTCAATGGTCAAGGGAACACTGGACATGGGAAGGACCTGGCCCCGGGCACCCAAGAGTGCGCCGGCCCACTTCAAGCCCGCCACGGTGTCTCCGAGCAGTTCCCACAGCGTGACAATGAGCAAATTGCCCATGGCGTGGTTGTCCAGGGAGCCGCCCTTTGCGGATCCTGCGTTGAACCGGTGCTGCATGACGTCGCGCCAGGTACGGCCCCAATCGGTATCGTCGCAGAGGGCGCTCAGGGCCATCCGCAGGTCACCGGGCGGGAGGACGCCGTACTCATCGCGGAGACGCCCGGAAGATCCGCCGTCGTCCGCTACTGTGACGATGGCTGTCAGCTCGGACGTGAGCAGGCGCAAAGCGGACAGTGATGCCGCGAGGCCGTGGCCGCCACCCAACGCAACCACCGAGGGGCTCTTGCCTTGCTGGCTGCCCGGGACGCCTTTCGGGGGGATCAGGGGCAGCGGGCCCGTCAGGACTCCCACTATTCGCGTCCCAAGTCGCGGTGGGTGGTGGTGACGGTCACCCGGGGGTACTGCGCCAGGCGCTTCGAAAGTTCGACGGCGACCGCTACCGAACGGTGCTTGCCTCCGGTGCAGCCTACGGCCAAGGTTGCGTAGTGCTTGTTTTCCTGGCGGTAGCCATCCAGGACAGGTTCCAAGGCGCGGACGTAGCGGTCCACGAACTCCTGGACGCCATCGGCTGCGAGAACGTAGTCGCTGACATCAGCGTCCAAGCCTGTGTGCGGCCGGAGCTGGGGAACCCAGTGCGGGTTGGGAATGAAACGTGCGTCCGCCACAAAGTTGGCATCCACGGGCAGTCCGTACTTGAAACCGAAGCTCATGACGTTGAGGCGGAGCGTTACCGGTCCGGTGTCGCTGAACAGCTCCGTAATGGCCGTCGCGAGGCCGTGGACGTTGAACTCAGAGGTGTCCAACACTACGTCGGCGTGTTCGCGCAGTTCCCTCAGGACCTCGCGTTCGATGCCGATGCCATCAAGGATCCTTCCACCGCCCTGCAACGGGTGCGGACGGCGGCCCTGCTCGAAACGGCGGACCAGGACATCGTCAGCGGCATCCAGGAAGAGGACCCGGAACGTAATGCCACTTGCGCTGAGCGCGCCCAAGGCCGTCTGGATATCCGTGAAGAGGTCCTTGCTGCGGACATCGACCACAACGGCCAGCTTGGGAATCGACTTGGGGGCGTGCGAGACGATCTCCGCCAACGTGCCCAGCATTTGGGGCGGAAGGTTGTCCACCACGTACCAGCCGTGGTCTTCCAAGGCATCAGAGGCAGTACTGCGGCCCGCCCCGGACATGCCGGTTACCACGAGCAGCTCCGCCTCCGGTGGCTTCACAGGCGTGAGGCCGTCCTGCTCTTTGCCGGACCCGGCCGTTGCCTCATCCATCAGTTGTCCCCGTTTCCTCGGAAGTGGTCATTGCAGCATGTGGTGCACGCCTGGCATAGGACGGCACGCGTGACCGGTGGCATTCGCTGTTGCCGCCACCGGCCAGGTTCTTACCCTAGCTAAGATTCAAGGATTTCGCCGGTGGTCATGTTCACGGCCGGGGCCGCTTCGTCAGCGTCGGCACTGGAGCCAAGGTGCTGCACCACGGCCGCCGCCAGGGCCGGTCCGATGCCCTTGGCCACGGTGAGCTCTTCCACGGACGCGGCCCGGATCTTCTTGAGGGATCCGAAGTGTGCCACCAAGGCCTTCCGCTTCGCCTCGCCCAAGCCCGGCACTCCGTCCAGGACGGACACCGTCATGGCTTTGCCGCGCTTCTGACGGTGGAACGTGATGGCGAAGCGGTGGGCTTCGTCGCGGATGCGCTGGAGCAGATACAGGCCCTGTGATGTCCGGGGCAGGATGACGGGGAAGTCGCTGTTGGGCAACCAGACTTCCTCGAGCCGCTTGGCCAGGCCCACCACGTAGACGTCGTCGATTCCCAGTTCCTCAAGGGCACGGGATGCTGCATTGACCTGCGGCTGTCCGCCGTCCACCACCACCAGGTTGGGCGGGTAGGCAAATTTTGCCTTGGGGGCCGGCATGGTGGGGTCCGACGGCGGCACTTCAGCGCCGCTGTCCGGAACCTTGCCGCCGCCGGCCCGCGTCGGATTGACGATTTCGCCGGAAACAACAGGAACCTGGGCGGCTTTGTCCGTCAGGTAATGCTTGAAACGCCGGGTCAGGACGTCGTGCATGGCAGCGGTGTCGTCCGTGGCGGCTGCACCCGTGATGGAGAACTTCCGGTAGTCGGACTTCTTGGGCAAGCCGTCCTCGACCACCACCATGGAGGCCACAACGTTGGTGCCTTGGACGTGGGAAATATCGAAGCACTCGATCCGCAGCAGTGGAACCGGGAGTTCGAGCGCCTCCTGGAGTTCCTGAAGTGCGATGGACCGGACTGTGATGTCCCCCGCGCGTCGGGTCTTGTGCAGCTTCAATGCTTGCTCGGCGTTCTCCCGGACCGTGGACATCAACGCGGCCTTGTCACCACGCTGGGGCACGCGGATGTCGACTTTGGCGCCGCGAAGTCCACCAAGCCATTCCGTCAGCTCAGCATGGTTGCTGGGGTTTTCCGGTACCAGGACCTCGCGCGGGATCCGGCCTTCAACTTCGCTGTCTTCCCCGTAAACCTGCTGCAGCAAGTGTTCGATGAGTTCCGGCGTCGTGGCGTCTTCCACTTTCTCCACTACCCAGCCGCGCTGGCCGCGGACCCGGCCGCCACGGACATGGAAAACCTGCACGGACGCTTCAAGTTCGTCGTCGTGCAAGGCGAAGATGTCAGCGTCGGTGTCTTCGGCCAGGACGACAGCGTTGCGTTCGAAGACCTTGCGCAGGGCGATGATGTCATCCCTGAGTCCGGCGGCGCGCTCGTAGTCGAGCTCAGCTACCGCCGCGGCCATGTCCTTTTCGAGCCGGTTCGTAAAGCGTTTGGCTTCGCCACCCATGAAGGAACAAAAATCCTCGGCCAAGACACGATGCTCGTCAGGGGTGACGCGGCCAACGCAGGGCGCGGAGCATTTGTCGATGTATCCCAGAAGACATGGGCGTCCACTGGCCTGTGCGCGCTTGAAGACTCCCCCGCTGCAACTGCGCACAGGGAAGACCCGAAGGAGCGTGTCCATGGTTTCGCGAATGGCGCCGGCTGTGTAGGGACCAAAATACCTGGTGCCCTTTTTCCGCTCGCCCCTCATGACCTGCACACGGGGGAACTTCTCCCCCATGGTGACCGCGAGATAGGGGTAGGTCTTGTCGTCCCGGAAGACTACGTTGAAGCGCGGTTTGAATTCCTTGATCCAGGTGTATTCAAGCTGCAACGATTCGAGTTCGCTGCCCACCACGGTCCACTCGACACTGCTCGCTGCGTGGACCATGGCATGGGTCTTGGGAAGAAGCCCTGCCGGGTTGGCGAAATACGAATTGAGCCTGGACCTGAGGTTCTTCGCCTTGCCCACGTAGATGACCCGGCCATGGGGGTCGCGGAAACGATAGACGCCCGGGGTCGTGGGAATCTCACCCGTTTGGGGCCGGTAACTTGCTGGATCTGCCACGTTTCCAGTCTAGTGAACCGGAACGACAACCAGCGCCATCGTGCTCACTGGCGGAGGCCGAAGGAACCCTTGAATCAGTCGACTGACTTGCTCTGGTTGTAGCTGGTGGACCGTTCCTGGCCGCTGAGTACGGCGATTGCGTCCATGATCTTGTCCGTGACTTCCCGCCGTGCCGGCAGGGAATGGTCCGGGCCCGTCTTGTCGAAATACAGGGGCTCCCCGACCTTCATGGTGAAGTGCTGGGGCCGGACGGCGTTCCTGCCCGCTGGCTGCAGTTTTTCGGTGCCGATCAGGCCCACGGGAATGACCGGGGCGCCAGTGGTCAGCGCCAGCCACCCGACGCCTGTCCGCCCGCGGTAAAGAATGCCGTCGCGGGACCTGGTCCCTTCGGGATAGATGCCGATTCCCTTGCCGGATTCGAGGATATCCAGGAGCGTCTTCAGCGCCTGCACGCTGGCCGCTTGCTCGCCGCGTTCCACAGGAATGGAGCCCACAGCTTCGAAGAACGACTTCATCACAGCGCCTTTGACGCCCTTGGTGGTGAAGTATTCGGCTTTGGCAAAGAAGGCGACGGGGCGTGGCATAAGTGCCTGGACAATCACGCTGTCCAGGAACGAAAGGTGATTAGGGGCCACAATGAAGGGACCATCCTGGGGAACATTCTCCAGACCGATGACCGTAGGACGGCACGTGGAAGAAATCAGTCCGCGGGTGGTCCACCGGATCGCATCAAAGACTGCCATCGTTTTGTACCTCGCTCAGGGCTGCCGCACGGACAGCGTCAAGTTCTTCAATTTTTGTGCGCAGCTCGAGCGCGGTGCTCACTACAGCCACTGCGCCGGCTTCCTCAAGTTCCCCTTCGGGCGCGAAACCCCAGGCGACACCGATGCAGTCCAGGCCGTTGGCCAGTGCCCCGACGACGTCCTGGTGCCTGTCGCCCACCATGACAGCCGGCTGGGAGTGAAGGTCTGCCAACGCCGCACCAACAATCTCCACCTTGCCCGGCGCCGTGTTGGCTGACATGGACTCGTCATCGGCGGCCCCACGAATGGAGACAAAGAAATCGGCAATTTTGTGGTGTTCCAGGACGAGCCGGGCAATGGCTTGCGGCTTCTGGGTGGCCACGGCAACGGGTCGGCCTGTTCCCGCGAAGTATTCGAGCAGTTCGAAGATGCCGGGGTACAGCTTGCTCTGGGCAATGCCGGTTTCCCGGTAATGGCGCCGGTATCGCTCGATGGCTTCATCGACCAATTCAGCCGGGACATCGGCTAAATGCAGCAGGGAATCGCTGAGTTTGGGGCCGACCATGGAATTCAATACGGCTTGTTCGGGGACAGGGAGGTCCATTTCGCGCAGGGCCGCGGAGATTCCTCCCGTGATACCGCCGGCTGGATCGACAAGGGTGCCGTCCAGATCGAATATTACGGGCACCGTTGTTTGAGTCACCGGGTTAGTTTCTCACGAGTAGCGGCATGCCTGAAACTCGCATGCCGCCACTGGAATACTTCAAGCGTCGCGAAGATATTCCGCTGACAGCCCTCAGCCGTCCTTGGATTGGCTAACCCAGAATCTCCGCCAAGAACGTTGCCGTATGGCTGTCGCTCGATTTGGCTACTTGTTCGGGGGTGCCGGTGGCAACAATCTTTCCGCCACCGGAACCACCGTTGGGGCCAAGGTCCACGATCCAGTCCGCCGACTTGATGACGTCCAGGTTGTGTTCGATGGTAATGACAGTGTTTCCCTTGTCCACCAGTCCCTGGAGGACCATCAGCAGCTTCCGGATGTCCTCGAAGTGCAGGCCGGTGGTGGGCTCGTCCAGAACGTAGATGCTGCGGCCGTTGGATCGCTTCTGAAGCTCAGCGGCGAGCTTGACGCGCTGGGCCTCGCCGCCGGACAGCGTGGTTGCGGGCTGCCCCAGGCGGACGTAGCCAAGGCCAACGTCCACCAAGGTGTTCAAATGACGTGCAATAGGGGTGAAGGCAGCAAAGAACTCCGCGCCTTCCTCGATGGGCATGTTGAGAACATCGGCGATGGTCTTGCCCTTGTAGTGGACCTCGAGTGTTTCCCTGTTGTACCGGGCACCGTGGCACACCTCGCACGGAACGTAGACGTCCGGCAGGAAGTTCATCTCGATCTTCAGGGTGCCATCGCCCGAGCAAGCCTCGCAGCGCCCGCCCTTGACGTTGAACGAGAACCTTCCGGGCAGGTATCCGCGGACCTTGGCCTCAGTGGTCTCGGCGAAAAGCTTTCGGATGTTGTCGAACACACCGGTGTACGTTGCGGGGTTGGAACGCGGTGTACGGCCGATGGGGCTTTGATCGACGTGAACCACCTTGTCCAGGTGCTCCAGTCCAGCCACCGTACGGTGGCGTCCGGCCACTTGCTTGGCCCCGTTGAGTTTGTTGGCCAGGACCTTGTAGAGGATCTCGTTCACCAGGGTGGACTTTCCAGATCCACTGACGCCTGTCACTGCCGTGAACAGCCCCAGGGGGAACGTGGCATCAACGTTGGTGAGGTTGTTCTCCCTCGCCCCCACAACCTTAAGTTCGCGCTTCTTGTCGTACTTGCGGCGCTTGGCAGGGATCTCAATCTTGCGTCGTCCGGACAGGTAGTCGCCCGTAAGGGAGTTCGTGTTCTCCAGAAGTTCCTTGTAGGTCCCGGAGTGCACCACCTGGCCGCCGTGTTCGCCTGCTCCGGGGCCAATGTCAACAATCCAGTCGGCCTCGTGAATGGTGTCTTCGTCGTGCTCCACCACGATCAGGGTGTTGCCGAGGTCCCGCAGGCGGGTCAGCGTCTCAATGAGCCGCCGGTTATCGCGCTGGTGAAGACCAATGGAGGGTTCATCCAAGACATAGAGGACACCCACCAGTCCCGAACCGATCTGGGTAGCCAGACGGATGCGCTGGGCTTCGCCACCGGACAACGTTCCCGAGGGACGCTCGAGGTTGAGGTACTCCAGGCCAACGTCCAGAAGGAAAGTCAGGCGGGCCTGGATCTCCTTCAGCACCTGGTTGGCGATCTGGGCTTCCCTGTTGGTGAGGGTAAGGCTGCCCAGGAACTCTGCGCACTCACGCATGGGCAGGGCAGCGACGGCGGCGATCGACTTCCCGTTGATAAGCACGGACAACGACGCGGGGTTCAGCCGCGCACCATTGCACTCAGGGCAAGGGATCTGGCGCATGTATTCTTCGTACCGGTCGCGGGCCCAATCGGAGTCGGTTTCTCCATGCTTCCGGTGGACATACTGGATGGCGCCTTCAAAGCCAGTGCTGTATTTGCGTTCGCGGCCAAAACGGTTCTTGTACTGGACAACAACCTTGTGGTCCTTGCCATGAAGCACCGTATTGCGGACGTCCTTGGGAAGTTTTTCCCACGATGTCTTCATGGAGAAGCCAAGTTCGTGGGCCAGGCCCTCCAGCAAACGGTTCCAGTACTCGGTGGTTGCCGTGCCCAGCGACCAAGGAGCGATGGCACCTTCCCCGAGCGACAGCTCCGGGTTGGGGACGATCAGTTCCTCGTCCACTTCCAGCTTGGTGCCGATACCGCTGCACGCGGAGCAGGCCCCGAAGGGGTTGTTGAACGAGAATGAGCGGGGCTCGATCTCATCAATGGCCAGGGGGTGCTCGTTGGGGCATGCCAGGTTTTCGGAGAACGCCCGGATACGGGCGGGGTCTTCCGCTTCCAGATCAACGAATTCGACCAGGACGCGGCCCTCTGCAAGGCCAAGCGCTGTTTCCACGGAGTCCGTGAGTCGCTGGCTGATGCCTTCCTTGACCACCAAGCGGTCTACGACAACCTCGATGGTGTGCTTGAACTGCTTGCCGAGTTTGGGGGCATCACTCAACTGGACCAGCTCGCCGTCCACGCGGGCCCTTGAGTAACCCTTGGCTGTCAGCTCCTTGAAGAGATCAACGAACTCACCCTTCCGACCACGGACCACGGGGGCGAGGACCTGGAAGCGCGTTCCCGACTCCAGTTCCAGAAGCTGGTCCACGATTTGCTGGGGTGTTTGCCTGGCGATGGGCTCGCCGCACACAGGACAGTGCGGACGGCCGACCCTGGCCCACAGCAACCGCATATAGTCGTAAATCTCGGTGATGGTGCCAACCGTGGAACGGGGATTCTTGCTGGTGGACTTTTGGTCGATGGACACTGCCGGCGACAGGCCCTCGATGAAATCGACATCCGGTTTGTCCACCTGGCCGAGGAACTGGCGTGCGTAAGCGGACAGCGATTCCACGTACCGGCGCTGGCCTTCGGCGAAGATGGTGTCGAACGCCAGCGACGACTTGCCGGAACCCGAGAGACCCGTGAAGACGATCATCGCGTCACGCGGGAGGTCCAGGTCAACGTTGCGCAGGTTGTGTTCCCGCGCACCCTTGACGACCAGCCGCGACAGATCAGGCTTGGCGGGCTTGGTGTCGGCAACGACGGAGACACTGTTCGGGGACTGGATGGCTGTATCTTCAGCTAAGGCTTTGGGCACCTACCAATGCTAATCGAAAACTTCTTCGAATTTCCATGTCCTGCCTCACATGCTACTGATCGGTATCAGTCTGCGTCGTATGCGGCAGCAAGAAGCTGGACGGCTTCGGCGAAGGAAGCCCCCTGCGCCTTCGCTGCAGCAGCATATTGGGCAGCAACTTCTGCCAAGGCACCCCAGCGGTCATCCCGCGCGCAGACAACCGTCCCGTTTCTTCCGCGGGTGGCAACCACACCTGCCGCTTCCAATTCTTTGTACGCACGGGCAACCGTGTGTGGCGCAACATCCAGCGCCCCGGCGAGGTTCCGGACCGGGGGCAGTTTGGCTCCTACGGCAAGAACGCCGGAATCGGCAAGCTCGATGATCCGCAGGCGCAATTGTTCAAAGAGGGCAACGGCGCTGTTGGTGTTAGGACGCCAACCGCCTGGGAACTCCCCCGAGACGGTCACGGGGAACACCGGCGCTTTGCCGGCGCCAAACGGGGCATGGGTTGCTCGAAACGTCCTTGGTCCATGCCGAGAATTAGACCAGCGACGCCGGGATGGGACAAGCCATCGCGGCGCACGAAGCAGATTGCTACGTGAAGCGAAGGGCCAGCCGCGCTCATTCGTTCTTGCGGGCTACGGCGAAAATGCGCCGGAACGGAAATACCGTGCCGTGGTTCGTGGCTGGATAGGCTTCGCGCAGCAGCGCGGAGTACTCGTCCTCGAATTCAGCGGCTTCCTCCGGTGACAGTGCCGCCAGAACCGGACGCAGTCCCGTTCCGCGCACCCATTCCAGAATAGGATTCGCTCCGGTAAGTACCTGCTGGTAGGTAGTCTCCCAAGCGTCGGCCTGGCAACCGGCGTCGAGCATGATGCCCAGGTAGTCCGCCGGGCTGCCCACCGCGTCGTCGTGCCGCAAGACCCCACCGAGCCGGGACTGCCACCGAGGGGAATCGGCGACCTCGCGCATCAAGGTGTGGGACGGTGAGGAGAAGTTGCCGGGTACTTGCAGGGCAAACCACGCACCTGGCCGCATTGCCCCAAGCCATCCGTGGAGCATCTCACGGTGGCCTGGAACCCACTGCAGGGCCGCGTTGGTCACCACAACGCCGGTGTCAGTGTCGGGCTGCCAGCCTGAGATGTCGCCATGCTCGAATTCCACTGTTGTGAACTGCCGTGCTTGGGGCTCTGCCTTGGCGAGCATTTCTGCTGAGGAGTCGATCCCGACAATCCGGGCGTCCGGCCAGCGGACGGCCAAGGTTGCGGTCAAATTTCCGGGCCCACAGCCAAGATCCACCACTTTCCGGGGTTCGTCTGCATGGATCCTCGCTACGAGGTCATGGAACGGCCGGTCCCGATGGTTGCCGAACTCCACGTATTTGGACGGATCCCACTTCACGAAAGCCTCCTCGCAGCTGGCCATATTGCTGGGCCGAGCCTAAACCGTCCGGGCACTAAGCTGGAAACCAATGAAACTTCTTGAACAGCTCCCCGGTTCCACCGCCACCGGTCCATTGGACCCGGACGAAATCTATACCCGGTTCGTTGAGTGGACAGAGAGCCGTGGGTTGCAGCTGTACCCCGCGCAGGATGAAGCGATCATGGAACTCGCCTCCGGTGCCAACGTCATCCTTGCCACTCCCACCGGTTCGGGCAAGTCCCTGGTGGCCATAGCCGCCCACTTTGAAGCGATGTCGCGGGGCCAGCGAAGCTACTACACCGCACCCATCAAGGCCCTGGTCTCGGAGAAATTCTTCGCCCTCTGCGATATCTTCGGCGCTGAGAACGTCGGCATGATCACGGGTGACTCCGGCGTAAACCAAGACGCCCCCATCATCTGCTGCACTGCCGAAATCCTGGCCAACATCGCACTGCGCGAAGGCCGGGGCGCCGAGCTTGGTTCCGTCATCATGGACGAGTTCCACTTCTACTCCGACCCCCAGCGCGGATGGGCCTGGCAAGTCCCCCTCCTGGAACTTCCGCAGGCGCAGTTCCTGCTGATGTCCGCAACCCTTGGCGACGTCAGCCGGTTCGAAACCGGCCTCACGGAACTGACTGGCCGCACCACCACTACGGTGAGCTCCGCCGAGCGCCCCATCCCGCTGCACTACTACTACCACCTCACCCCGGTCCACGAGACCCTTGAGGAGCTGCTGTCCACCAAACAGGTTCCCGTCTATGTGGTCCACTTCAGCCAGGCCGAGGCGATCGAACGCGCCCAAAACCTCATGAGCATCAATATGTGCAGCCGGGAGGAAAAGGACCGCATCGCGGAGCTGATCGCAGGGTTCCGCTTCGCGGCGGGATTCGGCAAAACCCTCAACAGGCTGGTCCGCCACGGTATTGGCGTACATCACGCCGGAATGCTGCCCAAGTACCGGCGGCTGGTGGAGCAACTCGCCCAAGCCGGCCTGCTGAAGGTTATCTGCGGTACGGACACACTCGGTGTCGGCATCAACGTTCCGATCCGCACGGTGCTGTTGACGGCCTTGAGCAAATACGACGGCGTACGCACGCGGGTGCTGAACTCGCGTGAGTTCCACCAGATTGCCGGACGCGCGGGCCGGGCGGGCTACGACACTGCCGGTACCGTGGTGGTTCAGGCTCCCGACCACGTCGTCGAAAATACCAAGGCCATGGCCAAGGCCACCGCCAAATTCGGCGACGACCAGAAGAAACTTCGCCAGGTGGTCAAGAAGAAGCCGCCAGAGGGCTTTGTGTCATGGGGTGAGCCCACGTTCAACCGGCTGGTGGAGTCAGTCCCGGATCCGTTGACATCCAGTTTCACCGTCACCCACGCCATGCTCCTGAACCTCATGGAGCGCCCCGGCGATCCTTTCCAGGCAACCCGCCGCCTGCTGAGCGAGAACCACGAAAACCGTGCGGCCCAACTGAAACTGATGAAGAAGGCCCTGGGCATCTATCGCGAGCTGTTGGCGGCAGGTGTGGTGGAGCGTATCCCGGAAGACCAGCAGGAAGCTGAAGGGCGTTCTGTCCGATTGACCGTTCATTTGCAGGCAAACTTCGCGCTGAACCAGCCTCTCTCACCGTTCGCCTTGGCCGCACTGGAACTGCTGGATCCGGAGTCCCCTTCGTATGCCTTGGACGTTGTCTCCGTCATCGAGGCAACGCTGGAGAAGCCGCGCCAGATCCTTTCGGCGCAGCAGAAGAAGGCCCGTGGCGAGGCCGTGGCCGCCATGAAGGCAGATGGCATCGAGTATGACCAGCGGATGGCCATGCTCGACGAAGTCACGTATCCCATGCCGCTCGCCGGCATTCTTGGTGAGGCTTTCGAGGTCTACCGTAAGGCCGCCCCGTGGGTGGGAGACTTTGAGCTGGCACCGAAGTCCATCATTCGCGATATGTACGAGCGCGCGATGAACTTTGGGGAGTTCGTCCAGTTCTACGGCCTGGCCCGATCCGAAGGAATTGTCCTGCGCTACTTGGCGGACGGCTTCCGGGCACTGCGGCAAACCGTTCCCCAGGACTCCCTCCGTGAGGACCTTGAAGACCTCATCGCGTGGTTGGGCGAACTGGTCCGCCAAGTGGACTCCAGCCTTTTGGACGAATGGGAGGAACTCACGTCCGGGCTTGCCCCGACACCGCACGACGCTCCCCCGCCCCCGCCGCCGTCGCTCACGTCCAACGTCCGCGCGTTCCGTGTGATGGTCCGCAACGAAATGTTCCGAAGGGTGGAACTGTTTGCCGACGAGGACTCCGCGGCTCTGGGCGAACTCGATGCCGACGCCGGCTGGGACGCCGGGCGATGGGAGGAAGTCCTGGACGACTACTTCGACGAACATGACGATATCGGCACCGGACCCGACGCCCGTGGACCGGGGTTGCTCATCATCACCGAGGAACCAGATACGTGGAAGGTCCGGCAGATCTTTGATGACCCTGCCCAAAATCATGACTGGGGCATCTCTGCCGAAGTGGATCTGCCGGCATCGGACGAGACCGGCACTGCCGTGGTCCGCGTGACGGACGTCAACAGGCTGTAAGCGACGGCGCCGTGGATTCCGTTCCTGACCTGAGCCGCAGCCTGCGGGGCATCGCTGCTTTGAGCCGCCAGCCGGTGGCTCCGGTTTCCGGCCCACGCCGCTGGTGGGGTGGTGCCCTGGACGTCGAGGGACTCGCGTTGGGATCGGTCCAGGCGGCAGCAACAGCGCTCAACGCCTTGACTGGTTCGGCGGGCATGTATTCCGTGGCGTCGGGGCCCACGGGAGCATCCTTCGACTCACTGAGCTACCTGCGCATCGACGGCCGCAAACCAGTCGGCTTTGCTCCGCTGTCCGGCTTCCGCCGCACCAAGAACGGCTGGATCCGCCTGCACGCCAACTACCCGCACCATGCCGGGCGTTTGTTGGAGGCGCTTTCCGTCCGCACTCCCGAGGACGTTGACGCTGCCCTTCTGGCGATGTCGTCCGAGGACGCCGAGGAAGTCATTACGGCCAAGAACGGAGCGGCGGCCGCAGTCCGGACACGGGACGAATGGTTGGGCACGCCCATGCACGAAACGGCGGGCAGTGGTCCTTGGATCAGCCTGTCCAGCCCGGTTGCGGCCGTATCCGGCACTGTTCGCGCGTCGGACTGGGTGCCGTCCGCGAATCCGCTCCGGCCCTTGGACGGATTGCGCGTCCTCGACCTGACACGAGTGATAGCCGGCCCCACGGCCACACGCCTGATGGGCGCTTTGGGTGCCGACGTCCTGCGTATTGACCCGCCAGGAATTCCGGAACTGACGGACGTATTCGTCGACGCCGGGTTCGACAAACGCAGCGGCGAGGCCGACCTCGGCAAAGCTGACGCCCTGGAGGCTGTCACGCACCTGGCCGCAACTGCCGACGTCGTCATCACCGGATACCGCGACGGCGCCCTGGACCGTTTTGGCCTCAGTCCCGGGTCGCTGTTGGCCCTGAGGCCGGACCTTGTGGTGCTGACGTTGAATGCCTGGGGTAACAGTGGACAGTGGCGGGGCCGACGTGGCTTCGACAGCCTTGTGCAGGCGGCCTGCGGAATAGCCGATCACTATGGGCATCGCGATCACGAGGGCTGGAAGCCTGGCGCGCTGCCCGTCCAAGCACTGGATCACGCCACCGGGTATGGCCTCGCGGCTGCAGCCATCGCCTTATTGGCCGAACGGCTCAGCAGCGGGTCCGGCGGCGCGGCCAGACTCTCGTTGGCGCGCACGGCCGAGGAGTTGTTCCGCCTGCCCGCGGACCCCCGCTCCCAGCATGCCGTCCCCCTCCGCGAGCCGAATTACCACCAGGTGGATAGCCCTTACGGCACACTCAGGTTTGTCGGGCTGCCCATTCTCGCCGACGGATCGCAGATCACCTTCACGGAAGCACCTGTCCGCTACGGAATGTCGGCGCTCACGTGGCGTTAAAGTGGTTGGGCTGCCCCTAGTAAGCTCGGAGGCATGAGTGTAATTCGCCCCGCCACCGCCGACGACGTCCACGCAATCCTGCGTATGATCCACGATCTTGCGATCTACGAGAAGGAACCGGACGCCGTCAAGAACACCCCTGAAATGCTCAAGGAGGTGCTCTTTGGCCAGAACCCCCGCGTGTATGCGACCATCGCTGAGAACGCATCGGGCACTGTGCAGGGTTTTGCGCTGTGGTTCCTGAATTACTCCACGTGGGAAGGCGTCCACGGTATCTACCTGGAGGACCTCTACGTGGTTCCGGATGCGCGTGGCGAGGGCCACGGCAAGGCGCTGCTCCAGCATCTGGCTGCGACCGCCGTCGAACGTGGTTATGCGAGGGTCGAGTGGAGCGTCCTGAACTGGAACGAACCGTCCATCAACTTCTACAAGAGCCTCGGCGCTTTCCCGATGGAAGAGTGGTCCACCTTCCGGTTGACCGGCGATGCCCTGGAGGCTTTCGGCTCCACCGCAGGCGACTCCCGTCAGGCCCTGGCCCGTGGGTGAACAGCACAGCACCCGCGCGCGCCACGAATTCCGCGGCCTCCGCACCGTCGAGCACTACTTCACGGTTCCGCTGGTCCATGGCACCGAAGCGGCTGGGGAAGAAAGCAGTTCGGGTGAAACCATCACGGTCTTCGCCCGCGAGTATTCGTCAACGGAGCATTCGGTGGAGAATGCCGCCAAGCTTCCCTGGCTGCTCTTCCTGCAGGGCGGACCCGGCGGCCGAGGGAATCGGGTCACGTCGCTCTCAGGTTGGATGAAGGCAGCTGCCAAGGATTTCCGCATCCTGATGCTTGACCAGCGCGGTACGGGATTGTCCACGCCGGTTGAACCCCTGTCGTTGGAACTTCGGGGTGATGCTGCAGCCCAAGCAGAGTACCTGACGCACTTCCGCGCAGATTCCATCGTGGCCGACGCCGAGCTCATCCGGAACGTCCTGGGTTCCGCGCCTTGGTCCGTCCTTGGGCAGAGCTTCGGCGGCTTCTGCGCTTTGACGTACCTGTCGTTCGCGCCGGGCGGACTACGTGAAGTCATGATCACCGGAGGGTTGGCTCCCCTCCACGGACATCCTGACCGCGTCTACCGCGCTACCTTCCGCCGAGTCGCCGCGCGGAACGCAGAGTACTTCTCCTGGTATCCGGAAGACCGGGAACTGGTCACACGGATTGCCCGCCACCTGGAGCAGCAGCCTGAGTTCCTGGCCAGCGGCGAACAGCTCACCACCGAGCGCTTCCAAATGGTGGGTTCGTTCCTGGGCGGCAACACCCGCGTTGATGCCCTGCATTACCTGCTGGAGGACGCCTTCATCGAGACGGCTTCCGGAGAACGGTTGTCGGAGACCTTCCTGGAGCAGGTACGTGGACTGGTCAGCCGCGCCGCCAACCCGCTCTATGCGGTGCTGCACGAATCGATCTACGGCCAAGGTGAGCCAAGCAACTGGGCGGCCTGGCGCGTGCTGGACGAATTTCCAGAGTTCAAGCCCGAAGCCACAGAGCCGCTGCTCACGGGCGAAATGGTGTATCCGTGGTACTTCGATCAAGACCCGGCCCTTGCACCGCTCCGCGACGTCGCCGAGTTGCTGGCTGCCAAGAAAGACTGGAAGCCGCTCTACGACACCACCAGGCTCTCCATCAACACTGTTCCCGTTGCGGCGGCAGTGTACAAGGACGATATCTACGTGGACCACGATCTTTCACTCGAAACTGCCGCGGCCGTCCGGGGGCTGCAGCCGTGGGTCACCACTGATTTCCACCACGATGGTATCGGGGAAGACGGAGAAGGCATTTTCCGACGACTCTTCGGGATGGTCCGCGGTAACCGTTAAACCTGACCGTATCTGAGTAGCGGCGGGGGCCCTTCTGAGCTTGCAGAAGGGCCCCTTCTGCTACTTTCTTGGGCGACGACCGCGGGCGGCTGCGGTCACCGCCAGGACGAGCACCGCTGCTGCCAACGCGCTGGAGGCGAGATTGAGCCCCTGGTAGCCGATCCAGGCGAGCAGCAGTCCGGAGGTCGCTCCCCCGACTGCCCCTGCGGCACCCATGAGCGTATCCGAGACACCTTGGACCGTGACCCGGTCATCCTGGGCGACGCTCTCTGCCAGCAACGTTGATCCCGCGATGGTGGCAGCCGACCAGCCAAGGCCCAGGAGAATCAATCCCGCAGTGACCAGCGCAGTCTCATGCTGGCCGAATCCTGCGACAAACACCGCGACCAGAAGCAGTCCATGACCCAGGGCAATGGTCTGCAGCCGGCCCGCCTTGTCGGTCAGCCACCCCCACAGCGGCGACAGGGCGAACATCCCTGCGATATGGAGCGAGATCGTGACTCCGATAATTACCAGGGCGTCAGTGCTGTCCGTCGTTCCGCCATGGTGGCCGCTGTGGCTTCCACCCACCAATTGCTGGAGGTGCAGGGGCGTCATGGACATGATCGCCACCATGACTCCGTGGGCAGCAACCACCGCTGCCAAGGCAAGCTGGGCCCGTGGCGAGGACCGGACTGCGCGCAGGCCGGACCTGATGGTGCCCCGTACCGGTGGATTGCTGTCATTACCCGCGGCTGAGAGGCCTGCAGCCAAACGGCGGGCCAACAGAAGCGGATCCGGCCTTAGCCCTATGTACAGCAGTGCGGCCGCCAACAGCAGCCCCGCCACTGAGAACACGAACGGGCCCGCTATGAGCGGTAGTCCGAGCGCCGCGCCAACGGCCGCCCCGGGCTGGATCAGGTTTGGTCCGGCGACCGCACCAATGGTGATTGCCCAAACCACCGTAGACAGCGACCGACCGCGGTGCTCCGGTTCAGCGAGGTCGACGGCGGCGAATCGCGCCTGGAGATTGGCGGCGGTACCCAGACCCAGGAAAGCCGCCCCGAGCAACAGCAACAGGAACGACTGGGCCGTCACTGAGGCAATGATGAGAAGCGCTCCGAGCATGGCCGCGAGCAGACCCGTCACAAGCCCAACGCGGCGTCCCCGTGCCTCGGCCAATCTGGCGAGGGGCAGTGCCGCGACGGCCGCCGCCAGCGTCAAGACCGTGGTGATGGAGCCGGCCCAGGCTTCGGAGCCAGACAAGTCGACGGCAAGGAGCGAGCCTATGGACAAAGTGGCGCCGTTGCCGATTCCGCTGAGGAGCTGGGCGGAACCAAGAAGGAAAACAGTACGGCGCTGAACCCGTTGGGGGTCCAGCGCCGTAGTTGAGGTGGTAGTCACTTGACGAGACTACAACGTTCGAAGAGTAGTTACTCTGCCTCGGTGAGGCTCTTCTTTGCGTCTTCTTCCAGGCGGGCGTCCAGCTTGGACTGGCGCGCGGCCGGGCTCAAGAGGCTCGCCACAACCGCCACGATGATGGTGCCGACAATGACAGCCAAGGAAACGTAGGTGGGAATCTCGGGAGCCCACTCAATGTGCTGGCCGTTGTTGATGAACGGCAACTCGTTGACGTGCATGGCATGGAGGACAAGCTTGACGCCGATGAAAGCGAGAATGACCGATAGTGCGTGCTTCAGGTAGATCAAACGCGTCATGAGTCCGCCGAGGAGGAAGTACAGCTGGCGCAGGCCCATCAAGGCAAAGATGTTCGCGGTGAACACAATGAAGGCACTCTGCGTCAGGCCGAAGATCGCGGGGATGGAGTCCACGGCAAACAGGAGGTCGGTCAGGCCGATCGTCACGAAGACGATGAGCATGGGGGTGAAGACCTTCCTGCCGTCCACCACGGTTCGGATCTTGCCGCCGTCGAACTTCTCGGACATCGGCAGGACCTTGCGGAGGCGGGCCACCAGCGGGTTCTCCGCGCCCTCTTCCTCATCCTCGCCGGAATCCTTGGCTTGTTTCCATGCCGTCCAGAGCAGGAAGGCGCCGAAGATGTAGAAGACCCAGCTGAACTGCTCAATGACCACGGCACCAAGGGCGATGAAGATGCCACGGAGGATCAGCGCGATGATGATGCCCACCATCAGGACTTCCTGCTGGTACTTACGGGGCACCGAGAAGCGGGCCATGATGATGATGAAGACAAACAGGTTGTCGATGCTCAGGCTGTACTCAGTGACCCAGCCGGCGATGAATTGACCGCCGTATTCGGGCCCGGCGAAGGCGAACATCGCAACTGCGAAGAGGAGGGCCAACGCTACATAGAAGCCGACCCACAGGCCGGCCTCTTTCATGGAAGGTTCGTGGGGACGCTTGACGACCAACAAGAGGTCGATTAGCAGGATGATTCCGAGGACGACAAAAGAGCCGACCTCAAACCAGACGGGAAGCTGCATCAAAAATGCCTTTCGCAGGGTATGGGAAAGCGGTGTAAGTCTCTCCGGCCTGCCAGGTGCGGTGAATGCGAATGTGGCGGCCCGCTAGATCCGGCGAGGCATCTGTGCCTTGCGTGCTGACGGACGTAGCGCTTGGGATACTCCCCTACGTGACCTCAACCTTACCTTAGGCGTGCCCGGCGGCCTGCATTTGACGCAATTCCTTCTTCAATTCCCCTACTTCGTCACGGATCCTGGCGGCGACCTCGAATTGCAGCTCGGCGGCCGCCCCGTGCATCTGTTCGGTGAGTTGCTCGATGAGGCCCACCAGGTCTTCAGCGGGGGCCGCGGCCAGGCCATCCCTCCTGACAGTGACCGCACCCTTGGCCGCCGATTTTCCGCGTTTGGCGCCCTTGGCCAGCCGGTTGTTATTGAGCAGCTCCTGAGTGTCCGCGTCTTCTTTCGCCAGCTGGTCCGTGATGTCCGCGATCTTCTTCCGCAGCGGTTGGGGATCGATGCCGTTGTCCGTGTTGTACTTCACCTGGATGGCACGGCGCCGGTTGGTTTCCTCAATGGCATGGGCCATGGAATCCGTAATCCTGTCCGCGTACATGTGGACCTGCCCCGAGACGTTACGGGCGGCGCGGCCAATGGTCTGGATGAGGGAGGTTGAGGAACGCAGGAAGCCTTCCTTGTCAGCGTCCAAGATGCTCACCAAGGAAACCTCGGGAAGGTCGAGGCCTTCCCGGAGCAGGTTGATACCCACAAGGACGTCGAAGACGCCCATCCGGAGTTCGCGGAGCAGTTCAACGCGCCTGAGCGTGTCAACGTCCGAGTGCAAATACTCCACTTTGACGCCGTGGCCCACCAGATAATCAGTGAGGTCCTCGGCCATCCGCTTGGTCAAGGTGGTGACCAGTACGCGCTCATTCTTTGCCGTCCGGGTCTTGATCTCTCCCAGCAGATCGTCGATCTGGCCCTTGGTGGGCTTCACCACCACCTCGGGATCGATGAGCCCGGTAGGCCTGATGATCTGTTGCACAAAGCCATCGGCCTTGCCGAGCTCGTACTTCCCGGGTGTAGCCGACAGGTAGACGGTCTGTCCCACGCGTTCGAGGAACTCGTCCCACTTGAGCGGACGGTTGTCCATGGCCGACGGCAGGCGGAAGCCAAAGTCCACGAGGTTCCGCTTGCGGGACATATCACCCTCGTACATAGCGCCGATCTGCGGCACAGTGACGTGGGATTCGTCGATCACCAGGAGGAAGTCGTCCGGGAAATAGTCAATGAGGCAGTGCGGAGCAGTGCCGCGGGCACGGCCGTCAATATGTGACGAGTAATTCTCGATGCCGTTGCAGAAGCCCATTTGCTGCATCATCTCGAGATCGTAGGTAGTGCGCATCCGGAGGCGCTGTGCCTCCACCAGCTTGTTCTGGCTTTCCAGGACCTTGAGTCGCTCAGCAAGTTCGTCCTCGATCCGCGTAATAGCCCTGGCCATCCGTTCGGGCCCGGCCACGTAGTGCGACGCGGGGAACACATACATCTCCTCTTCATCCCGGATGACCTCGCCGGTCAGCGGATGCAAGGTGTGGATGTTTTCGATCTCATCGCCGAAGAACTCGATGCGGATGGCCAGTTCCTCGTACATCGGGATGATTTCAACGGTGTCGCCCCGGACCCGGAACGTGCCCCGGTGGAAGTCCATGTCATTTCGTGCGTACTGCATGGCAACGAACTTACGCAGGAGGTCGTCACGATTCATCTCCGCCCCCTTGCGGAGCGTGACCATTCCGGCAATGTATTCTTCCGGCGTGCCCAAGCCGTAGATGCAGGACACCGTGGCCACTACGATGACGTCGCGGCGGGTCAGCAAGGCATTGGTGGCAGAGTGGCGGAGCCGTTCGACTTCCTCGTTGATGGAGGAGTCCTTCTCGATGAAGGTGTCCGTCTGCGCTACGTATGCCTCAGGCTGGTAGTAGTCGTAATAGGAAACGAAATACTCCACTGCGTTGTTCGGCAGCAGTTCCCGGAACTCGTTGGCCAGCTGCGCAGCGAGAGTTTTGTTCTGCACCATGACCAGCGTGGGGCGCTGTACCTGTTCAATGAGCCAAGCCGTGGTGGCGCTCTTGCCGGTACCGGTGGCGCCAAGCAGGACGACATCCTTCTCACCGTTGTTGATGCGTTCCGTCAGGTCGGCGATAGCGGCAGGCTGGTCGCCGGCAGGTTTGAACTCACTGATCACTTCGAAGGGGGCGACGACACGGTTGATTTCCTGGGCAAGGCTCATGAAACAAATCTACCCCTGCCCACGGACAGCTACTGTCCGCTTTAGCGGGCAGCGGACGACGAATACGACGGCGGCTGCCAGCCTGTGCGGTTTGCCCATTCATCCATGAGGGGCCAGGCGACTTCGGTGAACCATGGCTCTTTGGCATCGGCATAGGCGGCAGTGCCGGGATCTCCCGCGTGCTGCTCGGCGAGCTGTTGTTTATGCGCCTCGTACAGCGCACGTGCGGACTCCTCCCCCCGCAACCAATCACGGAAAAGCAACGCATAGCGCCAGCCCGGCGAGCCGGCAACACGAACATGCAGGTTTACTGCCCTCCCGGGGTCAGCGTTGGCGTGGAAGCGTTTCTGCCATTGAGAGTCGTCAGGATGGGTTGGTTTTGGAGTGTCCTGGTTGACTCCGGGAACGGGAGGGAAGCCCGCTCGCGCCAGGAGGGGTGCAATCTGGTCTGCCACCTCAAGATCTCTGACGGTGAGCTGCAGGTCTATCACATCCTTCGCCGCCAGCCCTGGCACCGACGTTGAACCGATGTGGTCCACTGCCAGGACGTTCCCGGGAGTTGCCGCCATGATGCGGCCGGCGAGCCGTTCGGCCACGCGGGGCCAGTCCGACGAGGACCCCACCAGGACAGGACCAGCTTTCCGCGCGGCCCTGGCACCCCGGCTGAGGTAGTCCGCGAACGGAACCAATCGCTGCGTCCACAGGGAGTCAACCCTGGCGAGCAACTCCGCCCGGTCTCCGTCGTTGGCCAAGATAACGTCCGCGGCGGCGTTGCGCTCGTCGCGGCCGGCTTGTGCAGCCATGCGGGAGCGGGCCTCCTCCGGCGTCATGCCCCGGTGCTCCACCATGCGTTGGACACGGACATCATCCGGTGCGTCCACCACCACTACCAGATGGAAATTTGCTCCCTGTCCGGTTTCCACGAGGAGCGGGATGTCCTGCACCACAATGTCACCTGTGGCCGCCCCCGACACGATTGCGGCGGCTGCCTCACGAACCAAGGGATGGATAATGCCGTTGAGCACTGACCGTTTGGATGGGTCCTGGAACACGATGGCGCCCAGGGCGGCCCGATCGAGCCGGCCATCCGGGGCAATGATGCCGGATCCGAAGGCCTCCACGACACGCTCCAAGCCAGGGGTGCCAGGCTCTACCACTTGCCGCGCAAGGAGGTCAGCATCGACAAGCACTGCCCCCAATTCCTGCAATCTGGATGCCACCAGCGATTTTCCTGAGGCGATGCCGCCCGTCAGCCCGATCTTCAACACCCCTCCACACTAAACTGAAGCGGTGGAAATTGAGGACGACAGCCAAGCGAACACCTACACGACGCTCGCGGCCGGCCCTGATTTCCGCCATGAACTGGAGATCCGCCGTTCGCGGTTCATCACAGTCCTCCGGCGTTCGCCGGATGAGGGTGCGGCCCGTTCGCTGGCTGCGGACCTGAGGCGGGAATTCCACGATGCACGCCACCATTGCTCGGCGTTCGTCATTGGACCAGACCGGATGATCCAACGCTCAAGTGACGACGGTGAACCTTCGGGCACCGCGGGCATCCCCATGTTGGAATCCCTCACTAAGCGTGAGACGACACCAGGGGTGACGGACCTTAGCGACGTGAGCGTCGTCGTCGTGCGCTATTTTGGCGGGATCCTGCTGGGTGCCGGCGGCCTGGTCCGGGCCTACTCCGAATCGGTGTCGGCCGCATTGGATCTTTCGACGTTGGTGCAGCGCCGCCGGTTGCGGCTTTGCGCACTTGATGTTCCGCACGCGGACTCCGGACGCGTGGAAAACGAACTCCGCAGTGCCGGGTTCGTGATGGCCGGGACGGCCTACGGACCGCAGCACGTTGTGCTGACGGTAGCCCTGCGGGACGAGCCGGCGGACCTCGCCGAAGCACACGCCCGTGTTGCCGCCATGACCGCCGGCAAGACAGAGCTGCGGCTGGAGGGAACCGAATGGATAGACGTCCCGTTCTAACTGGTCGCTGAGCTCCTCGCTGTCGCCGCACGCGCTCCCGCCCGCCGCACCAGTCCTAACTGGCGCGAACGGCGGAAAGGGGTGCGGAGTCTGCCGGAGCGGCAACACCATGCAAAAAGGACCCCCGCCGTGAGGCAGGGGTCCTTTTGTGGCTATTCAGCGCATCCCGTGAGGGGCGGCGGAATTAGTTGCCGGTCAGCTTCTCACGCAGTGCTGCGAGAGCCTCGTCGGATGCCAGGGTGCCACCCGAGGTAGCCTCGGAAGCAGCCGGCTCAGAGGAGTAGCTGGTGGTGCCGGAATCGGACTCACCGGACGTTGCAGCAGCAGCGTCGTCAGCAGCGTGCTGGGCAACCTGCTTCTTGTGAGCTTCCCAGCGGGTCTGGGCGTCAGCGTACTGCTGCTCCCAAGCGGCGCGCTGGGTCTCGTAGCCTTCGAGCCATTCGTTCGACTCGGGGTCGAAGCCCTCAGGGTACTTGTAGTTGCCCTCTTCGTCGTACTCAGCGGCCATGCCGTACAGAGCGGGATCGAACTCGGTGCTGTCAGCGTCAACGCCCTCGTTAGCCTGCTTGAGGGAGAGGGAGATACGGCGACGCTCGAGGTCGATGTCGATGACCTTGACGAACAGTTCGTCGCCAACGGAGACAACCTGCTCGGCGAGCTCCACGTGGCGGACAGCCAGTTCGGAGATGTGCACGAGGCCTTCGATGCCGTCTTCGACGCGAACGAACGCACCGAACGGAACCAGCTTGGTGACCTTACCCGGAACAACCTGGCCGAGGGCGTGGGTGCGGGCGAAGGTCTGCCACGGATCTTCCTGCGTAGCCTTGAGCGACAGGGAGACCCGCTCGCGGTCCAGATCCACTTCGAGGACCTCGACGGTGACTTCCTGGCCAACTTCGACAACCTCGGACGGGTGGTCGATGTGCTTCCAGGACAGCTCGGAAACGTGAACGAGGCCGTCTACGCCGCCAAGGTCCACGAATGCACCGAAGTTGACGATGGAGGAAACAACGCCGGGACGAACCTGGCCCTTTTCCAGCTTGTTGAGGAACGTGGAGCGAACCTCGGACTGCGTCTGCTCGAGCCATGCACGGCGGGACAGCACAACGTTGTTGCGGTTCTTGTCCAGCTCGATGATCTTGGCTTCGATCTGCTGACCGATGTACGGAGCGAGGTCGCGGACACGACGCATCTCGACGAGGGATGCGGGCAGGAAGCCGCGCAGGCCGATGTCCAGGATGAGGCCACCCTTGACAACCTCGATGACGGTACCGGTAACGACACCGTCTTCTTCCTTGACCTTCTCGATGTCGCCCCAGGCGCGCTCGTACTGAGCACGCTTCTTGGAGAGGATCAGACGGCCTTCTTTGTCTTCCTTGGTGAGAACCAAAGCTTCGACCTGATCGCCAACGGCGACAACATCGCCGGGGTCAACGTCGTGCTTGATGGAAAGCTCGCGGGAAGGGATGACACCTTCGGTCTTGTAACCGATGTCGAGCAGGACTTCGTCGCGGTCAACCTTGACGACGGTACCTTCGACGAGGTCGCCGTCGTTGAAGTACTTGATGGTGGCGTCGACAGCTGCGAGGAAGTCCTCAGCGGTACCGATGTCGTTAATGGCGACTACGGGGGTACCGGGCTTCTCGGTGGAGGTGATGGTCATGTAGTAGGGGCTCCGTTGTGGATAGTGAGTCGGTCAGGCAAACCGCTGCCGTCCGGGTCCGGACGGCAGAACACGGCAAAGCGCCGGGTCATCCTGATTTGTGGATTAATACAAAATGGATGCATGCACGTAGTACACGCCCGTTTATTCTAGTCGCATTGGCAAAGCAGGGTCAAAAGGGTGGCCCCTTGGCCTCACGCGGGCAAGACATCCGATAGCCGTCCAAAGCTGACGCCGCGATCCAACAACAGGGGCAAAGCCCGGACGTAGCCCTCCGCGGTTCCGGCCGCCGGCCTGTTGAAGTGCGAAATGACGATGTCGCCGGGTGCTGCCCGCCCCACCTCGGTGGCGACTGTTGCCGCCGGAAAGGTGGCACCGCCGTCGCCATTGACGGTGAAGTTGACCGGCACCATACCCAGCCTGTGCGTCATCTCCGCTGCTACGTCGTCATAGTAGGCAGTACCCGGCCGGAAGAAGCGCGGAGCCTTGCCTGTCAGCTCCTGCATGACGGCCTGGTTGCCCATCAGTTCGTCGTAGGCCGCCGGGACGCTGGCCGTACCTGCGATCCCATACGCGGATTTCCCGGTGACGGACAGCGGAAGGTGCAGGGTGCCGTGATTGGCCAGTTCGAACAGCGGATCCGCTGCCAACTCCGCCGAGAGGGCAGGGTTGGCAGCAATCCAGCGACTGTTGATGAAGAGAGTCGCAGGAACATTTAGCCGTCGGAGAGCTTTCAATAAGGCGTGGTCACAGGCCGTGCCTCCGGGTCCACCGCAGGCGTCAAACGTCAGCGCCACATGCCTGGACGCAGAGCTGTTCACCACGCCCGTGACGTGCAAACCCCATTCCTTGGGCCGTCGCCCGGAGAACTCGGCCACGATCTGCTGCTTGCCTGGCACCGCATCTCGGGGCGTTGACGCCGGGGCGGACGGAGCAAGGGCAGCTGCCGCCTGCTCGCTGGAAAGGGCAGCGATGGAGGGCGGCGGAGTGGCAGGGCCAGTCTGCGGCGCCGGCGGGCGGGCCTGCGAACCAGGCGGGCTGCCGCCCGGCACGTTGGGTGCGCATGACGTCAACGCAGCGGACGCGAAACCCGCCATCCCGAGCAGCACTGATCGCCGGCCGGCCATTAGCCGCCGCTTGGAATCCCCCATGGATGTCCCTATCTGGTTGTGACTGTTTTTAGTTGGTGGTTCTTACTAGAAATGTGTGAGGCAGTGCGCGGAACGTTCGACGGCAAACAGTTGCTGTGCTCGGAAAGCGGCACCCTGGGTGTGTTCCCGGACTCGTCCGGCGGCAGCCAGCGTCACTGGCGATACGGCGCCAAGGTACATCGAACCGAGGTCCGCGATGTCCAGCGTCAAGTCCGGTGCCTCACCCGAGGCATCATCGACGACGGCGGCAGCACCGCCGTCGGCTTCCAAAGCCCAGGTGCCACCGGCCAAGCCCAAAGGATCTGCAATCTCCAGGACGAGGCGTCCCGCCGCGGCGAACCCGCGCGCCCGCAGGGCGGCCGGTACATCCAGAATCCTCAGCCACAGCATGTCCCGGATGTCTGAGGAATCAACGCAGCGCGGGTCTTCCAAGGCCCAAGTCAGGGGATCGTCCACGGGGGCTTCGGCCCAGATCACCTGGTCGATAAGATCGATGCTGCCAAGGAAGCGCCATAGATCCAGGTAGGCGGCGTTCGTGGCCGCCACCAAGTCAACGATCTCCATGACGTACGGCTTGGTGTCCCACCCCTTGAAGCGGTAGGAGACATAACCATCAACCGTGCCGTCGGCACCATAGTGCAGCGCACTGCGGATGGCAGCATCCGGCTTGCCGTCGCGCCCGATGGATCCGGACGCTACCAGCCGGTAATATTCCTGGCGGTCAATTGATCCCGGCGCCGCGCGCTGAACCCGCTCGAAGACTTTTGGGGCTATTTCGAGGAGGACAGCGGGATCGGCGACTTCCACCGTTCCCGATGGCTCTCCCCTAAGCCGGAAACGCGGGCCGGTATCCACAGTGATGCTGCGTTCAAAAGTTGCCACACCAAACCCGAACCGGCCATAGATGGAGCCTTCGGATGCCGTGAGGGCGGCGAGGGCGAGGCCGTCGTCCTTGGCGCCCTCAAGGTCCGCCGTGATCATGCCACGAAGAATGCCGTTGCGTCGGTGCGTGCCCCGCACAGTCACGGACGTGACAAGGTTGGCATCCAGCTGGCGGCCGAATCCGATGTTGAGGGGCTTGCGCATAGTGGCATACGTCCCCACGGGAACGTCGGCGGCCAGCGAGTGCTCGGGTACGCCGCAGTTGACGTAGACGCCGGTCAGCTCCCGGCCGTCCAGCCTGTACGCGTCAAGGGTCTTGGCCAAATATTCCGGGCTGCGCCGATCCTGGTGGAATCCGTGGGTAACCGCCTGCACCCAGGTGCTGCATCGGCTGAAGCCGGGGTCATCCTGCTCCACAACAGGGAACCGTTGGACAGAGTACTTCTCAGAGCGTATTTCATTGGGATCAGCCACGAACCGAGCCTAGCCAGACGCCGGAGGGCGCGCCACCTTCCCGGCGGCGCGCCCTCTTGCGATCCATTGAATGCTTGCCTGGGCTAGTGTCCGGCCTCGTACCAGCTCGAGCCGACGCCCACTTGGACGTCCAGAGGTACCGACAACTCAGCGGCCGAGCCCATCTGCTGCACCACGAGTTTCTCCACGGCTTCCCTTTCCCCTGGGGCGACCTCGAGGACAAGTTCATCGTGTACCTGCAGGAGCAGCCGCGACTTCAGGCCCTGGCTGGCGAGTTCCGCCGCGACGCCGAGCATGGCCCGCTTGATGAGGTCAGCGGCCGAACCCTGGATGGGTGAGTTCAGCGCGATGCGCTCCGCTGCTTCACGGGCCTGACGGTTGGTGCTGGTCAAGTCAGGGAGGTAGCGGCGACGGCCCTCGATGGTGGCCGTGTAGCCATCCACGCGCGCCTGGTCCACCACGCCGCGCAGGTAGTCGCGAACACCGCCAAAGCGGTCGAAGTAGTCCTTCATCAGGGTCCGTGCCTCGTCAACCGAGATCTCCAATTGCTTGGAGAGCCCGAACGACGTCAGGCCGTAGGCCAAGCCGTAGGACATGGCCTTCACCTTGGAGCGCATGGCACTGGTGACCTCGGCAGGAGCGACATTGAAGATCCGCGAACCCACGAAGCGGTGCAGGTCTTCGCCGTCCCGATAGGCCTGGATCAGTGCCTCGTCACCCGAAAGGTGAGCCATGATGCGCATTTCGATTTGCGAGTAGTCCGCCGACAGAAGGCACTCGTATCCTTCGCTGACCACGAAAATGCCGCGAACCCGGCGGCCTTCTTCACTGCGGACGGGGATGTTCTGCAGGTTCGGGTTGTTGGAGGAGATACGGCCGGTGGCTGCGATGTTCTGGGCATAGGTGGTGTGGATCCGCGCATCATCGGCCACGGATTTCTTCAGTGTTTCCACCATCTGGGCCAGCTTGGAGGATTCACGGTGGGCCATGAGCTGGACCAGGAATTCGTGGCCGGTCTTTTCCAGCAGCGCCTTCAACGACGCAGCATCCGTGGTGTAGCCCGATTTGATCTTTTTGGTCTTCGGGAGCCCGAGTTCCTCAAACAGGACAGTTTGAAGCTGCTTGGGCGAACCAAGGTTAACCTCATGCCCGATCGCTGCAAATGCCTGCTCTTGGGCATTCTCGATCACCTTGGTGAGGTCGGCCAGTTGTTCATCCATGCGGTCCCTGGACACAAAAATGCCGGTCAGTTCCATTTGCGCCAATACGCGCGCCACCGGAAGTTCCAGCGTGGTCAAGAGGGCATCGGCCTTGATCTCGGCGAGTTCCGTTTCGAAATGCTTGCTGAGGGAATGCACGACGGCGGCATGCTGGACCAGCGCTGTTGCGGCAACTTCGTCCGTCTCACCGGAGAGGTCCAGTTCCAATTGGCCGGACTGGGTGGCGGCCGTAGCGATGGAAATCTTCAGGTGTACCTGGGCGAGCTCAGCGAGGTCATAGCTTCGGCGGTCAGGCTGAATCAAGTAACCGGAAATGGAGGTGTCATCCACAACGCCTTCGAGTCCGAGCCCGCGGTTGTGCAGCGCCTTGAGAGCCGATTTGAATTCGTGCAGGACCTTGGCTTCTTCGGGGTCCTGCAACCAACGCGCCAGAACGGACTCGGCTGCTGAATCCAGCCCGGCGAGTTCGATGTAGGCAGCTCCGTTGTTCCGGACTACAGCAAGGGCACTGGCGTCCTCACCGATGCGGCCGGGGACAGGCTGTACGGCGAGGGCGGAGCGAACACCGGAACCTGCGGCGAAGAAGGCTTCAAGCCCGTCAGCGTCCGTGAGTACGGAGAACTCCGGGGCATCGATGGAGTCCGGAGCTGCGCCGGCGGTGTCATCGCCGTAGAGATCGAACAAGCGCGTGCGCAGGGTCCGGAATTCGAGTTCCTCGAAGAGTTCCTCAATGGCCTGCCGGTCCGGACGCGGCTGGTGGAGGTCCTCCAGGGAGACAGGCAGTTCGAGGTCGCGCAGCAAGTGGTTCAGCCTGCGGTTCCGTTTGACGTTGTCCAGGTTTTCCTTGAGCGCGCCGCCGACTTTGCCGCCGATGGAGTCAAGGTTTTCCAGGATGCCTTCCAAGCCGCCGTAGAGGTTGATCCACTTTGCTGCTGTTTTGGGACCCACGCCCGGGACGCCGGGGAGGTTGTCCGCCGATTCGCCCACCAGGGCGGCCAAGTCTGAATAGAGCTCAGGCTTGACGAAGTATTTCTCCTCGATGGCCGCGGCGTCCAGCTTGGGGATGTTGCTCACGCCCTGCTTGGGGTAGAGCACAAAGACGTTGTCGTTGATGAGCTGGAAGGAGTCCCGGTCCCCCGAAACCAAGAGGACTTCAAAGCCAGCGGCGTCACCTTGGGAAGCCAGCGTGGCCAGGACGTCATCCGCCTCATAGCCGGGAAGGGCAATGGTCTTGATGCCCCAAGCGTCCATGACCTTGGAAATCAGGCCGATCTGCCCGGCGAACTCGGCGGGGGTTGCGTTGCGTCCGCCCTTGTACTCGCTGTATTCCGCCTTGCGGAAGGTGGTGTCGTCCGAAACATCGAAAGCCACAGCCACGTGCGTGGGCTTCTGGTCCTTGATCAAGTTGATCAGCATGGAAGTAAAGCCATGCACTGCATTGGTGTACTGCCCCCTGGCAGTGGAAAAATTCTCTGCCGGAAGGGCGTAGAAGGCCCTGAAGGCCATTGAGTGGCCGTCCAGGACCAGCAACCTGGGCCGCCCCTCCCCTGCGGTGCTGGTGGATGCCGTGGCAGTGGGGGTGGGTGCTGTAGCGATGGCAGCAGCTTGGGCCGTTGGAACCTGGTCCGGTTTGGTTGTTTCACTCACAGGTGTCAGCCTAGTTGGCATGATGGACAATTTCACGCCGAACCGGTTTGTCGACCAACTCAACAAGGCGGGTGTGCCGGAGGAATTCCACGATTGGCTCTCCGCGCACGGCGTTGGTGACCTTGTGGTCAAAATGGGCATCCGGTTCACCGAGATGAGCGCCGAACGCATCGTGGCCACCATGCCGGTGGAAGGAAACACCCAAGTGGCGGGCATCCTCCACGGCGGGGCACATGTGGTCCTTGCGGAGACCCTGGGCTCCTTTGCGGCGTCCCTCCACGCTGGCAAAGGCCGCCATGCCGTGGGAATCGAGGTGGGGGCAACCCACCACCGTTCCGTTGCGGCCGGCACCGTGACCGGGACCTGCACGGCCATCCACCTTGGCGGAACCCTGGCCACCCACGAGATCGTCATCACGGACGAGAAGGGTCGCAGGCTGTCCACGGCCCGGATCACTAACATGATCCGGGACAACCGCCACTGAGCTGAAGGCTAGCTGCCCTTTTGCGGAAGCCGGTAGTGGAGCTCTGCTGCGGCTCCACCCAGGATGCGGGACGAGACCAACTCGAGCGGCGGCGTCGGACCATCAAGCGGCAGCAGCCGCTTTCCGGCGCCGAGAACCACCGGGATGATGGTGACAATCATTTCGTGGAGCAGTCCCGCGTTGGCGAACTGGGCCACGAGGTCGC
Source organism: Paenarthrobacter sp. NPDC056912 (assembly GCF_042786555.1). Lineage (NCBI taxonomy): Bacteria > Bacillati > Actinomycetota > Actinomycetes > Micrococcales > Micrococcaceae > Paenarthrobacter > Paenarthrobacter sp. NPDC056912. The sequence goes on along the minus strand of NZ_JBHUCD010000027.1, from coordinate 32,755 downwards.
CTCCGCCCACCAGCCAGACATTTTTCTCACCGGCGTCGGCCAGCAGGTCCGGAGCGAATTCGCGGACGTCACCGCGGACAAAGGTGATATCGGCGCCGGCGGGCGCTGAGTACTCGTGATGCGTGAAGACCCAGCACGGCGTACCTGGATATGGCCACTTGCCGGGTTCGTGTTCAATGAGCCACCGGTAGGTGTCCCCGCCCATCACGATGCACCCGACTCCGGCCATGAAGGCTCCGATGCTCTCGTTCACACCTTCGACCTCATCGAACTGCAGAAGCCAGCCGAGGTCGTCATCCGGTGAGGCGATAAAGCCGTCGACGGTGGAAGCTACGTAGTACTGGAAGATCGGCATGGGCCCAGACTAGTCAGTCCGCGGCCGGGTTCCCATACTCCACGCGGATGCTCCCGTTATCGGGCAGGACCACGACGCGGCCCTGGGCAAGGGTCCAGCCGTCGTTCAGCAAGAAGATCCGTCCGCCGCTGACTACCAGAAGGCGCAGGCCCGTATAACGGAACAAGGGTGCCGACTCCGTTCCTGCCGATTCCTCGCGGACATTCGGTGCCGTGACCGCCAGGCGTTCCTTGCTGTACACGACCGCTGTAGGCAGGAGATGGGAGCGCTCCTGGTAATCGAGTGCAGCGCCCCGTCCCAGTGCTTGCGCGAAATCCGACGTCCCCCAGAACAGGAGCAACGTGACCAGGGTGAACACCAACGCCCTTTCAAGGGCCCTCGGAGTGATGCGCAGCGCCCTCGCTGCGGGTTCGGCTGCCCGGCGTCGAACGCTCAGTCCCCATGCTCCTACGAGGAGGCCGGCCGCGATGAGGAACGGCGCATAGAGCACAGTCTGTCCTGGACGTGTCACGATCACAATCCACATCACGGCCGCGTAGGCGAAGCCCAGGATCAGCACAACGGTGGCAATAGTGTGGATGAGCTTCCTGTACCGGGCGGCCTCAAGGAGCCGTGACACCGCCCGGTCCAGCATCAGCCACAGCAAACCGATCACTACGAGCCAGGCCAATGGCTGGAACAGTGACTGGATGCTCCTGAGAATGAAGTCCTGGACGGTGTAACCGAAAAGGCTGACATCTAGGCCCATGGCTTTGGACTGGGCGTCAGTGCGGGCCCAGCCAAAGTAGACGAGCAATGCCGTTGCCACGGTCAGGGGCGGACCGATGACGGAGAGGACCTCCAAGGTCCTCTGCCACCTGGTGTTGATGAGGCTGCGTTCGTCGGACTCCTGCGGGTCGCTCACGGGGCGGCCGTTGGGGACAGTTCGCTGGCCGGCGCTGTGCTTGAAGGTCCGGTAGGTTGCCCGGTGGCAGGAAGGGTTCCGCCGGACTCCGATGGGCTTGGGCTGGAGGTGGTGCCGGAATCGTCATAGAAGAACGTCACAGTTCCAGCGATGTCCACCGTGTCGGTGATGGAGATCCGGAGTGACTGCCGTCCCTCGGAGGCCGGCATCCGCAGATACAGAGTTTGATAATCCCCTCCGCCGGAGACGATCTCGGGGAAAGCGGGGACGCCGTCAAACAGGATGTCTCCCACCCGTACGTAGTATCCGTCCAGGCGGACAATCGTGCCGCCGGTGCTGGGACCAGTCGCTCGGGCCGTAGTTGCCACGGGCTGCAAATCCTCATTGACCACCGTCAGTCCGTCCAGGTGCCTCGGGCACGCCTCTCCCTGGCCTGGTTCAACCGCAAAAACGGCGCCGGGGTTGCTGCGGTGCTGGGCAAGCAAGGAAGCGGACGCGGAGGCAACCACGTATTCGAGACACTGGGTTTGCGGTATCCGCGGAGTAGCGGCTACCGCGGCCGCGGCGCGTTGCCAGTCGGATCGGCTGCCGGTTTGCAGGGCGCTGCAGACTGCCGCGCCTGCCTGCCAGACTGCGGCGTCGTCAGCGCCTTCCACGCTTTGGGCGAGGGCATCGCATTGCCGTTGTTGAAGCAGCAGGTACCGCTGCCCTGAGGTGGGATCGTTGGGACCCACCGGTCCTATGGGGACCCATCGCACCACAGGTGCGTCCGCTTGGGGAGCGCCGGGACCCGCCGGGCCAACGGGTTGGTTGGCGGTGGGCTCGACGGCGGTGGGCTGGCTTCTCGCCGGGGAGCCAGACCCGGGGGAAACGGACGAAGTGCTCGGGGAAGCTCCGTCAGTTGAAGGAGGCAGGCAGGCAGAAACTCCCAGCACCAGGACCGGAACCAGCGCCAGTCCGATGAGATGGCTTCGGGATTGGCACTTCATGACAGCCCCACATCTGCCGGATCACGAACACGCAGCTATGTGCATAACTACACTGCTGATTATTCTCCCGAATGGACTTTACTGCCAGAGAAAGCTACTTGCCGAAGTACGGAACGATCAGGTAGATACCGAACAGCACAGCCACTCCGCAGACGCCGAAGCACAGGTAGGCAAGGGATCGGACCAAGGCCGGGGACTTCTGCTGAGCGTCGCCTGCGATGGCAGTGAGGCGGACACCCAGGGAGTAAAGGACCACGAGCGTTACGGCGGACACCAAAGTAACTCCGGCCACCTGCAGCAATTCCAACCATTTCATCGCTGCACATCCTCGCTCTTGGTGGTCTTTCGGGTCTTCTTTTTCTTGCGGAAGCGGACGGCATGGCCGGCTTCCTCAACCTCGACTGCGTTGTGGTGCCCAACGTGCGACTTCCGTGAGGCCACGAACATGAACACCACCGCGCTTGTCCCGGCAACAGCGGCAATCACGACGCCGACGACGCCGATGTTCACCAGGAGCGCTGTCAGCGCGCCCACAATGGCGGAAGCAGGAAGTGTGAACAGCCAGCCCAGGCCAATCTTGCCGACAGTACCCCAGCGGACGGAGGTACCCTTGCGGCCCAGTCCGGAACCAATGACGGAGCCGGAGGCCACCTGCGTGGTGGAGAGCGCGAAGCCGAGGTGGGACGAGGCGAGGATGGCCGAGGCCGTGCTGGTCTCAGCGGAGAAGCCCTGGGCGGGCTTTACTTCGGTCAGGCCCGAGCCCATGGTGCGGATGATGCGCCAGCCGCCGGCGTACGTACCGATGGCGATGGCAAGCGCGCAGGCAGTGACTACCCAGAACTGGGGTCCGGAGCCGGGGGCCTGGGTGCCCGCCGCGATCAGCACCAACGTGATGATGCCCATTGTTTTCTGGGCGTCATTGGTACCGTGCGCCAGGGCCACCAGGCTGGAGGTGAAGATCTGTCCGGTACGGAAACCGCCGCGTTTCTGGGTCAGTTTGTCGCCGGTTTCCGGATCGTGCCGCGAGGTCAGCGCATACGCAAGGCGCGTACAGAGGTAGGCCACGCCGCCGGCGATCAGCGGCGCGAAGATCGCGGGCAGGATCACCTTCATCAATACAGTTTCGAAGTTGATGGAGTGCAGTCCGATGCCGACTACCGCGGCGCCGATGAGGCCACCGAACAGGGCGTGCGAAGAACTCGACGGGAGGCCCTTGAGCCAGGTGACCATATTCCAGAGAACGGCCCCCATGAGCCCGGCAAAGATGATGTCCGGTGTGATGTGGATTCCGTCCGAGCCTTCCCGGATCAGTCCTCCGGAAATGGTCTTGGCCACTTCCGTGGAAAGGAACGCGCCTACAAGGTTGAGCACGGCGGCCAGGGCAACGGCCGTTTTGGGCTTGATCGCCCCCGTAGCGATAGGCGTGGCCATCGCATTGGCTGTGTCGTGAAACCCGTTGGTGAAGTCAAAAAATAGGGCCAACGCTATTACCAGCGCGACCATGAAGGTGATTTCCACCTGTTGCCCAATCTGCAGAGTCGACGTTCAGCAGTTTCACTTCCCCATACCTGCCATCCACAGCATAGTTCAGCGGATGTTCAACTGACTCGACTTGCGGGATTCAATCTGGCGGGCTTGAAACCTTAAGAATCCTACGTGCCATACCCGTGGCGGACAAACGTGCAGCAGTCCGCGTTCAGCCCAAATACGACCGAACTGCCGCGAGGTCGCGCCGTGACAGTCCCTTGCGGGGATCGGGTGAGATGCAGAGCACACGATCCCGCTGATACTCGGCCCACGACCGGGCATCGTAATCTTCGCTGAGTTGGTCATCGAGCCACACGATCCGCTCGCTCGGCGTAGCCGCCAGATCTTTCTGCAGCGCTACGAGCTTCCACCATTCAGGGGCCTGGTCCCAACCCTGACTGGACAGCACGGGCCAATCCTGACCGTTCAAGCCAATGGCGGGGCACAGGAACTCAGGGGCAAGGCGTTCCCAGGTGGTCAGCCACACGAAGCGGGCTGCAGGATGGGCGGCGAGTTCATTGAGTTCGGCAACGGCCTCCGGCGCAAAGGCGACGTCCAGGATGCCGGCATCGGCAATCGCCCATTCGCCGCCCCAATCGGTGGTTCCCCTGGGACTGAACGGGTTCACCACGCCGTCGACGTCAAGATAGATCGAGACCGAGGCAGCGGTGTGATTGCTGGCATCCATGGCTTAACCCCTTCCCCGACGGTTCAAGATCAGCGTACGGGAAGGCGGTGACATCGAAATGCCTACTTCGAGGAAAATCAATCTCTTGACGTTCGTCATGTAAGTGATAATCTCGAAACATGGAGAAACCCGCAGTCCATTCCCCCCAGAGTGTCCGCCACATCGAGGACACCGTCCGCACGGATTTCCGGCATGCCATGTCCTATGGCGGATACCTGGACCTTGACAGCTTGCTCAGCGCACAGCACCCGCTGAGTGAACCCGAGCACCACGACGAACTGCTGTTCATCATCCAGCACCAGACCAGCGAGCTGTGGCTCAAGCTGGTCCTGCATGAACTACTGGAAGCGCGCAGGCTTTTCGACGCGGACAACCTTGGCAAAGCCCTGAAATGCATCGCACGCGTCAAAGCCATCCAGCGCACCATGACTGAGCAATGGTCGGTCCTAGGGACCCTGACGCCGCGCGAGTACGCCCAGTTCCGGGGATTCCTGGGAAGCTCATCGGGTTTTCAGTCCTATCAGTACCGCGCCGTCGAATTCCTGCTGGGGAACAAGAACCGCGGGATGCTGCGCGTCTTCGAAAGCGAACCCGAGGCCCACGCCCTGCTCAGCACGCTCCTGGACGAGCCCACGCTCTACGACGCATTCCTGGCAGTTCTTTCACGTGCGGGCTACGAGATCCCGGAGGACATCCTCGGGCGGGACAAGAGCGAACCATGGGCGTTCCGCAAGGACCTCGTCCCCATCTTCCAGAACATCTACGAATCGGATGACACTCCATGGGGTCTCTACGAGGCGTGCGAAGACCTTGTGGACATTGAGGACAACTTCCAGGCGTGGCGGTTCCGCCACCTCCGCACGGTCCAGCGGACCATCGGCTTCAAGGTAGGCACCGGCGGCTCCTCCGGCGTGGACTTCCTCAAGCGCGCCTTGGACCTGACATTCTTCCCCGAGCTTTACGCCGTCCGGACCGAAATCGGCAACTAAGCACACTGTTCTGCCCTACCCTTCCACAGGAGGAACCATGACCACCGCACAGCAAACCGAGCGGCCAACGTCGGCCCAATTGGACGCCGCAGATCCCCTCGCTTCCCAGCGTGACGCGTTCTACACGCCCGACGCCGATCAACTCACCTCCTATCTGGACGGGAACTCACTGGGACGCCCCCTGAAGGTCTCCGCCGGGAACCTCGCCTCCTTCATCCACGACGCCTGGGGCAGCCGGCTCATTCGCGGCTGGGATGAGCAATGGATGGACGAACCCACTGTGGTGGGCGACCGCATCGGCGAAGTGACGCTGGGGGCCGCCTCCGGGCAGGTTACGGTGGGTGACTCGACCTCGGTGATGCTGTACAAACTGATCCGTGCGGCTGTGGATTCCCAGCCTGGCCGGGACGAAATCGTCATTGACCGCGACAACTTCCCCACGGACCGTTTCATCATTGAGGGCATTGCCAAGGAACGCGGGGCAAGCATCAAGTGGATCGCAACAAACCCTGCCAGCGGTGTACGCGCTTCGGACCTGGACGGACTGCTCGGCGAGCGGACCGCCGTCGTGGTCCTCAGCCATGTGGCCTATCGGTCCGGGTTCCTGGCCGATGCCAAGGGAATCACCGCCAAAGTTCACCAGGCCGGCGCCCTCATGCTGTGGGACCTCTGCCACTCTGTTGGTTCCGTGCCACTCGAGTTGGACGAGTGGGGAGTTGACCTGGCAGTGGGCTGCACCTACAAATACCTCAATGGCGGCCCGGGCTCACCGGCCTTTGCCTACGTCAACGCATCCCGGCAGGACAGCTTGCAGCAGCCGATCTGGGGCTGGATGGGGGCAGACAATCCTTTCGGGATGACCGACTCATACCGTCCCGCGGAGGGCATGCGCCGGTTCATCACGGGAACTCCCCCGGTACTGGCGATGCAACCGCTCAAGGACATGGTGGAATTGATCGCGTCCGTAGGCATGAACGCCGTGCGTGAAAAGTCCATCAAGCTCACTGAATACGCGATCGCCCTGGCCGAGGAACTGCTGGTGCCCCTCGGCGCCGAAATCGTGACTCCCAGGGACCATGCGGAGCGCGGCTCACACATCACTGTGGACCACCCGCTGTTTTCGGATGTCACCGCCAAACTATGGGAAAAGGGCGTCATACCCGATTTCCGTCCGCCCCACGGCCTCCGCATTGGCCTGTCCCCCTTGAGCACCAGCTATGCGGAGGTGGAGTTTGGAGTGACAGCCATCCGCGACGCCCTGTCCGAGCTCCAGTGAGTGCCGTCCTTGACGATATGGACTCCCGTCCAGGGAGCACAACGTCGTTGCTGCGTACCGTCATCGGCCTCTATCTGCGCGATGCCGGTGGATGGATGGGCGCGAAAGACATCGTGGCGCTCATGGAAGCCCTGGGCACGTCGGCAACTGTCACCCGGACGGCTTTGGGCAGGCTGCGCAAAAAGGACGTAGTGCTTCAGGAGACACGCAATGGCGCCCCCGGCTTTACCCTCACCCCGGGCGCGTCGGCGATGCTGGCCCGGGGTGACCGGCGGATCTTCACCCCGCGAAGCATGTCGCCCACGGATCCTTGGTGCCTCATCTCCTTCTCCATCCCGGAGACGGAGCGCGAGAAACGCCATCAACTGCGGCGGAGGCTTCATTGGATCGGTTGCGGCACGGTAGCAGCCGGCCTGTGGATCTGCCCGGACTCCCTCCGGGTGGAGGTGGAGGAAATCCTGGCGGACCTGGAGCTAAGGGACATGGCCACCATCTTCGTGACGGAAACTCCGCTGGTGGGCGGCAGCTTGGAGGAGGCTGCGTCCAAGTGGTGGGACCTGGATGTTGTGGCGAGACTGCACAGGGACTTTATCCAGGAGCAGGGCGACGCAGTTGCAGACCTTGACGGCACCTCCGCGGAAGCCTCCGCTGCCGCCTTTTCCGCGTACGTCCAGTGCATCGACCGGTGGCGGATCATTCCGTATCTCGACCCCGGGCTGCCGCCGTCATTCCTGCCCGAGGACTGGCCTGGAGCCGAGGGTGCGGCGCTGTTCAGCCGTATCGTGGCCGCCTATGCCGAACCAAGTGCGGAGTTCGTGGCCCGCACCCTGGGCGTCAATTCAGCGGTCCCCGTGACGTAACCACTGGCCGATCTGCGGACCGTGACGCAAGGTCAGCCGTCTGACTTAACCCTGGACACAAACCTGAACCTGTCCCCGCGGAACGCGCTTCGCGTCCATTCCACCGGCGCGCCGGCCGCGTCCCGGGCCAGGCGGTGAACCACCAGCAGCGGTGCGCCCATCTCAATGCCGAGCAGCCTGACATCCCCGGGACCGGCCAATGCCGTTTCCACCGTGTCCTCAACGTCGGCAATGCGCACTCCGTACACGTCGGCAAGGACCGCGTACAGTGAACCGACCTTGGCCAGGTTGGACTTGAAACGCGGAAGCTTGCCGGGAAGCCACGCGATCTCGTGCGCCAATGGCTCATTGTCAATCAGACGGATTCGCTCCAGCCGGGTAACAGGCCCGCCCTGATCCAGCCCCAGATGTGCTGCGACGTCCGCATTGGCTTTGACGACGTCAAGGGCCAGCAGCTCCGAATCCGCCCGGAGCCCCTGGGTGCGGGCGTCATCCGAAAAGGAAGTCAGTTGCCGGACATGCGTCACCTTGGGCGGAGCCACGAACGTGCCATGCCCTTGGATTCGGCCCAGCTTCCCTTCGGCCACCAACTCACTGATGGCCTGCCGGACAGTGGTGCGGGATGTCGAGTATTTCTCAGCCAGTGCCCGTTCCGTGGGGATAAGCGTGCCGGGTTGCAATCCTGCTATGAGCGCAAGTACCTCGGTCTTGAGGAGGTAGTACTTGGGCGTGGCAGGACCGACATCGGTGGACATATTGGACATCCTACTTGTAGACAAGGTGATTGGTCTATGCCAATCTTGTGCAGGTTGGTCTAAACCAATTGCGGAAACACTCCGTCATGACCCTACTTTTCCACAGATTCAAGGGACAAAGATGTCGATCCTGCACGACCTACGGCAAACCCCCAAGCTCGGCCTCCTGGTGGGCGGAGCCGCGGCCACCATCGGCGTGATCTACGGGTACGACATGTCCAACATCGCCGGAGCGCTGCTGTTCATCACCAAGCAATTCAGCTTGACCACCTCCCAGCAGGAACTGGTGACCACCGCCGTCGTAGCCGGAGAAGTCCTGGGTGCGTTGGCAGGCGGTTGGCTTTCCAACCGGCTGGGCCGTAAGTCCTGCATGGTTGGCCTGGCCGTGGGTTATGCCCTCTTTGCCGTTCTCAGCGCCATGTCCAACGATGTCCCCACGCTGCTGATCGCACGCCTGCTGCTGGGCCTGACAATCGGAGTCTCCGTGGTGGTGGTCCCCGTGTACGTTGCGGAGTCCGCGCCGGCCAAGGTCCGCGGCGCCCTGCTCGTTGCCTACCAAGTGGCCACGGTGATCGGCATCATTGTTGGCTATGTGGCCGCCTATGCACTGGCAGGCACAGGGTCATGGCGCTTGATGCTGGGCTTGGCCGCCGTTCCTGCGGTGATCGTGCTGGCGATCGTGATCAAGCTCCCGGACACCGCTCGCTGGTACATGATGCGGGGACGAACCTCAGAGGCCCGACGCACGCTCGCTGCCATCGAACCCGAGACGGACGTGGATGCCGAACTGGCTGAAATGCAAAGGGCCATCAGCGAGGAACGCGGCGGAGGAATCCGTGAAATGCTCCGCACTCCCTATCTGCGCGCCACCGTCTTTGTGGTGGGATTGGGCTTCTTCATCCAAATCACCGGAATCAACGCCGTGGTCTACTACAGCCCCAGGATTTTCGAGGCCATGGGCTTCAGTGGCAACGCGGCGCTGCTGCTGCTTCCAGCGGCGGTCCAGGTAGCCGCTTTGGTTGCCGTGTTCGTTTCCCTGTCCCTGGTGGATCGCTTGGGACGCCGGCCCGTGCTGTTGACCGGGATCGGCATGATGGTGGTAGCGAACATCCTGCTGGTGGCCGTCTTCATGGCAGGCCAGGACTTCGGCGGCCTGCTCACGATCCTTGGTTTCCTCGGCGTCCTCCTCTTCACTGTGGGCTTTACCTTCGGCTTTGGTGCATTGGTGTGGGTCTATGCCGGCGAGAGCTTCCCCTCACGCCTGCGTTCCCTCGGGGCGAGCGCCATGCTGACCTCCGATCTTGTGGCCAACGTGCTGGTGGCCGCGTTCTTCCTGACGATGCTCCAGCGACTCGGTGGAGCCGGAACCTTCGCTGTGTTCGGTGTACTGGCTATCCTCGGCTTTATGTTTGTCCGCAAGTTTGCACCGGAGACGAAGGGACGTCAGTTGGAGGAAATACAGCAGTTCTGGGAAAACGGTGGCAAGTGGCCCGAGCTTGGGGCCGGCGCCACACCATCACACGGGAACACCGAACAGGCGGCAGTCAAATGACGCGCGCAGTTCTGGGGCTCCACATCGGCGGTTCCAAGACGCACGCCGTCCGTTCAGACGAAGGCCGTCGGGGAGCATCAGCCGACGGAACCGAAATTACCGAGTCCAGCGCCAACTTGTCCTCCGTAGGACATCAGGGCGCCGATGCCGTGCTGCGGAGGATCGCCGCCAGTGTTGGCGGCGGAGTCGAGGCTGTTTGCGCCGGAGCTGCCGGTGCCGACACACCGGCGAGCCGGGCTGTCTTGTCCGCCCTTCTGACCGAACATTTTCCGGGCGCCCGGGTGGAAGTTGTCCATGACACCCGCATGGTGCTCGCCGCTGCAGGTCTCGACGCCGGGGCCGTCTTGGTTGCGGGCACCGGCTCGGTGTCCTGGGGACGCAGCGCGGACGGTCGCGAGGCCCGCAGCGGAGGCTACGGCTACCTGCTGGGCGATGAAGGCGGCGGCTATTCCGTGGTGCGTGACGCCGTCCGTGAAGCACTGCGTGAGTACTACGCCGGTTTGGAACCCGGAACCCTGGTCGAGGCCCTTATGGCGGCCACGGCCAGCGCGGATGCGCTGCAGCTGATGGACTTCTTCTATGCCAAGCCGGAGCCGGACCACTGGGCCAAGCTGGCACCGCTGGTGTTGGAGCTCGCAACCGAGGGCGACCCCGCCGCCGTGCGCATCCAGGCGGAGGCAGCGCATTCACTCGCTACGCTGGCCCGCCAGGTGCTTGGCGAACTGGGCCTGGACCTCCCCTTGGTGATGGCCGGCGGCCTGTTGGTCAATCACCAGCAACTGGCCGGCGCAGTTGCCCGCAAAGTGTCACTGGAAGATCCATCTTCGGTCAGGATCCTGACGCAGGCCCCCGTTCACGGTGCGGTGGAACTGGCCCGTCAACTTCTCCACAACTGATTCCGCCCCTCCCACCCCAGACAGGAACCCATGACCATCACTTCCGACTCCCCCGCGCCCTTGGACTCCACGCCCGGTTTCCTGATGGCCAGCGAAATCGGTGAGCAGCCTCAGGTGCTCGCCGGACTCCTTGACTCCGGAGTGCAACAGTTCCGGACCATGGCCAAAATCATCCAGCAGGCATCACCTCGTTTTGTGCTGCTGGCGGCGCGGGGCACCAGCGACCACGCGGCTCTCTACGCCAAGTACCTCATCGAGATCAAGCTTGGCCTGCCGGTGGGCCTTGCATCGCCGTCGACCCTTACCGCTTATGGCGCGTCGCCCGATCTGGACGGCGTGCTGTGGCTTGCGGTCAGCCAATCCGGCGGCTCACCGGATCTGGTGGAGTCGACGGCGGCAGCCCGCCGGCTGGGTGCCCTCACCGTCGCCGTCACCAACTCGCCGGAGTCCCCGCTTGCAAAAGCGGCGGAACACCACTTGGACATCGATGCAGGAAAAGAAGCCGCTGTGGCGGCGACCAAGAGCTACACAGCTCAATTGCTGGCGCTCTGGCTGTTGATTGATGCATGGGGCAATGGTTCAGCCGACGACGCGAGGCGGCTTCCGGAGTGGGCGGAGACCGTTCTGCAGGACGATGCCGTAGTGGACGTTGCCGGCAGGTACCGGTTCGCCGACCGCATCATCACCACGGGACGCGGCTACTCCTATCCCACCGCGAGGGAAGGGGCGCTCAAACTCATGGAGACCTCGTACCTGCCGGCCCAGGCTTTCTCCGGTGCGGATCTGCTCCACGGACCGTTCGCCATGATCGACTCACAACACCCCGTGATCGCCGTGGTTCCGGAGGGAATTGGCGGAGCCGCCATGCGCCCGGTGTTGGAACGGCTGGCAGACCGCGGCGCCCATGTCTGCGTGGTGGGTGACCGCTCCGCCGCCCTTCCCGGCGGCTTGGTACTGTCACTGCCGGCTGAAGTTCCCGAAGAACTCTCCCCCATCCTGCAGATACTCCCGCTGCAGCTGCTGGCGCTGCAACTCTCCGTGGAGCGCGGCAACGACCCCGATGCCCCGCGCGGGCTGCTGAAAGTCACCGAGACCTGGTAGGTCCCCACTCCCCCGCGGCTGGGTGCGGTTCCGGGTTGACTGCCGGGGCCGCATCCAGCCACCGGGCTGGTGATCCGTTCAGGCAACGGGAGTAGTCTGGTTTCATGCCTTTCACGTGCGGTGGTCGGTAGCAATGGCGCGGGCAAAACAGCGATGGCTGCCAGCCCCGCTGATCCCCCTTGCCTTGGTAGTGGCGGTGCTGTTCGGCTCCGTCCAAGCGGGCGCCACCGTTTCCCTTCCGCCCAGGACGGCCGAGGAAATCCTTGCCATGATCGCGCGCACGGAGGTACGTGCGCTGTCCGGCACGGTGGAGCAAACCGCCGGACTTGGACTTCCTGAACTCCCCACCACCGGCCCCGGCGTAGTGCCGGGTGCCGCTTCGGCCATGGAGTTGCTGACGGGCTCGCATACGGCCCGGATCTACGTGGATGGCCCTTTCAAGGCCCGGCTGCAGGTGATGGACCAGCTGGCCGAACGTGACCTCGTGATCAACGGCGGCGAGGCTTGGTTCTACAACTCGGCTGATAACAGTGCAACGCACGTGACGGCCCCCGTGCCATCCATTGCCCAGCTGAAGAATCCGCCTGCTGCCAAGGGCGCCCGGCCCGAGGCACCAACCCCGGAAGCCCTGGCCGCCCGCTTCCTTGCGGCCATTGATGCCAGCACCGAGGTGACGGTGGGCGAGGCTTCCTCCGTGGCGGGCAGGAGCGCCTACCGCCTGGAACTGAACCCCCGGAGCACCACGACTTTGGTGGATTCAGTGGCTATCGACGTTGACTCTGAAACCGGCCTGCCACTGGCCGTGGAGGTGCGCGCCAAGGGCCAGTCCGAGCCTGCTTTCTCCCTCGCCTACACCGAACTGAACCTCTCGACGCCGGATGCGGCGCTGTTCGCCTTCACGCCTCCGCCAGGGGCCACCGTCACGGAGAAAGCCATTCCGGCACAGGCTGTACCGTCCATGCCAGTCCCTGATTCGACCGTCCCCGCCCCCGAGGGAAAGACCCCGGATCAGGCCGTCCAACCGCATCATGGTGTGTCCGTCACCGGCGAAGGCTGGGCTAGCATCATCGCATTGCCGGCCGGAACAGCTCCGGACGGGTTCACTGCCAACCCGCAGCTGGCACAGCTTCTGCAGCCCGTCGACGGCGGCCGCGCGTTGACGACCTCCCTGCTGAGCGTCCTGGTTCTCGACGACGGCCGTGTCTTCGCGGGCATGGTTCCTCTGGATCGGCTTCAGTCAGCCGCTGCCGCGCAGTGATTGAACCCTTGCCCGGGCACGCCGGGTCCGGCGCCTTGAATGCATCCCTCGCTATCGAAACGCACGGCCTGGTAAAGCGATTCGGTCGGCGCCCGGCCGTTGACGGGATTGACTTGGCGGTGCCGCGCGGTTCCGTGTTCGGGTTCCTTGGACCGAATGGCTCGGGCAAGACCACCACCATCCGGGTTCTCCTTGGCCTGGCCTCGGCAAACAGCGGCCAGGTCCGTATCCTCGGACGCGAAATGCCCCAGGCGCTGGCTTTGGTGTTGCCGGACGTTGGCGCCCTGGTTGAAGGACCCGGCTTTTATCCTTTCCTTTCTGGCACTGCCAACCTCATGCGTTTGGACGCCGCCGACCGCCACGCTTCCGCATCATCCCGGCGCCAACGCGTCCATGACGCCTTGGAACGGGTGGGGCTCAGCCATGCCGCTGGGAAAAAGGTCCGCGCCTATTCGTTGGGCATGAAGCAACGGCTGGGGCTTGCCAACGCCATGCTGAGGCCACGGGAACTGCTGGTCCTCGACGAGCCAACCAACGGTCTGGACCCCCAAGGCACCCGTGAAGTCCGCGGCCTGGTCCGATCCCTCGCCGCCGGTGGAACCACCGTGTTCGTTTCCAGCCACCTCCTGGCTGAGGTGGAGCAGATGTGCACTCACGTGGGCGTCATGAGCGCTGGCAGGCTGGTGGCCCAGGGCCCGCTGGAGGAGCTGCGGTCCGCCGGTCAGGCGCACGTGCTGGTTCGAACGCCCGACGTCGACCGCGCAGCCCGCGTCTTGGCAAGACTCGGGCTGGTCCCCGGCGAAGCGCATGGTTCCTCGCCGTTTCAAAGCACAGGCACGGTGCTGGGAACCGGACTCGACGGAGTAGAACCTGAGGCAATTGTGGCGGCACTGGTAGCTGAGGGAGTGCGCGTCCGCGGCTTCTCCGTGGAGAATGCGAGCCTGGAGGAGCGTTTCGTGTCCCTGACCGGGGAGGGGTTCGACGTTGTCGGCTGAAACCGTTGCACCCGCTCACCGCCCCGGGATCGGGTGGTCGCTCCTTGGATCGGAGTTGTCGGTCCTGTTCCGCCGGCTGCGCACGTGGGCAATGTTGATCGCCCTCGCCGCCGTCCCGGTACTGATTGCCGTCGCCGTGAAGCTCTCTTCGCGGCCGGCCGCCCCCGGGCGAGGGCCCCTGTTCCTGGACCGCATCACCCAGAACGGACTGTTCGTCGCCGTGACTGCATTAGTGGTCTGCGTGCCCCTTTTCCTGCCGCTTACGGTCGGAGTGGTAGCCGGAGACACGATTGCAGGAGAAGCCAACCTCGGAACCTTGAGATACCTTCTGCTGGCACCGGCCGGGCGCATTCGCCTCCTGATCATCAAGTACGCCGGTGCCGTTGCCTTCTGTTTCGCCGCGACGGCGACGGTGGCAGCCTCAGGTGCGCTGGCCGGCGTCGTACTCTTTCCCGTCGGTCCGGTGACGTTGCTGTCCGGGGACACTATCAGCGTGGGTGAATCCGCCGTGAGATCCTTGCTGATCGCCGCTTACATCACGGTGTCGCTGCTGGGGTTGTCCGCGATCGGGATGCTGATCTCCACCTTCACGGATATACCGGTGGGTGCCATGGCTGCGACAATTGTCCTGTCCGTGGTCTCGCAGGTGCTCGATAACCTGCCGCAGCTGGAATGGCTTCATCCGTGGCTGTTCAGCCACCACTGGCTGGGATTCGCGGACCTGCTCAGGCAGCCTGTCTCGTGGGCCTCATTCGGGGACAACGCTTTGTTGCAGGCCGGGTATGTCGCTGTGTGCGGCGCGCTGGCCTACGCGAAATTCTCGAACAAGGACGTCTTGTCCTAGCTTTGTCGTAGGCTCTTTCCATGGCCAGATTCTTTGACGTGCACCCTGAAGATCCCCAACCACGCGCCATCGGCCAAGTGGTGAACATGCTGCAGAGTGGCGGCTTGATCGCCTACCCCACCGACTCCTGCTACGCCCTCGGCGCCCAGATCGGCAACAGGGAGGCCCTGGACCGCATCCGGACAATCAGGCACCTGGACGACAAACACCATTTCACCTTGGTATGCAAGGACTTCGCCCAGATGGGGCAATTCGTCATGATCGACAACGACGTCTTCAGAAGCATCAAAGCCGTCACTCCCGGCAGCTACACCTTCATCCTGCCGGCAACGCGGGAAGTTCCCAAGCGACTCCTGCATCCCAAGAAGAAGACCGTGGGTGTGCGCATTCCGGACCACAAAGTGGTCCAAGCGATTCTGGCCGAATTGGGCGAACCCTTGCTGTCCAGCACACTGCTGCTCCCGGACCAGGAGGAACCGCTGACTCAAGGCTGGGAGATCAAGGAACGGCTGGACAACGAGGTTGATGCCGTGATTGATTCTGGTGATACCGGCTCTGAGCCCACCACAGTGATTGACTTTTCCAGTGGCGTGGCCGAGGTAGTGCGTGTTGGTACGGGTGATCCTTCGCGCTTCGAATAGGACACCCGGGCCGTCCTCAGCGGAATTGGAACCTGCACCCCGAGTTCAAAGCCACCTGTGCCACGCCCGTCAATTCCAAGGCCACGGCCGAGGGCTGCGCGGATGTGGATGCCGTGGCGTACGACACGAATATTGCCAGCTGGCGGTGGGCGTCAGCGCTGCTGACGGCAATGCTTCCATACCCCGGAACATCCCCGGAATGACCGTAGTAGTAGCCGTTGGTGCACCGATCATCCCAGTGGTCCAAACCAAGGCCATAGCTGGCGGAAACCGGTCCTTTCATGTCGATGAGGCTCTCCGGAGCCAGCAACTGGCCTTTCAGCAGTGCGGCATGGAAAGCGTTGATGTCCTCAACCGTGGAGTACATGCCATCGCGCAGGGACCCTCCCAACATCCCCGTGGACGCAAGGCCAAGCGGCTCCAGAATCTCGCTTCGCAGGACCTCACCGAGTGGAGCTCCGCGGAGCCGCTCCACCAAAAGCCCGAGCACGGACTGCGAAGGAAGGCTCGCGGCGTCTGGCAGCCCTGAATGTGCACCCAGGAGTTGGCGGATTGTTGGAGGGATACCCGCCGGGATGCCGTCGACACCAGGCAAGTGTGCGGTGATGGAATCGTCCAGGCTCAGCCGGCCCTCTTGAACCAACCTCATGACAGAAACAGCCACCATGGTCCGGGCCAGTGCGCCGATGCGGAACCGGGCGTCCTCAGGGACCGACGCACCGGCATCGCGGCTGAATGCAGCATGCGACCATTCCTGACTGCCGATTCTGGCCTGGATGAGCACAGCGGACGCGCCCTCCTCCAGCTTCTCGCGGCTGAAGAGCTCCAAAGCAGCCTTCAGCTCTTGGAACGCCGGCGTTGCCGCGCTCTCGGAAGGCGTCGGCGCAAGCGGAGGGACCGTCGTCGGGAATACTACGGAGGGCGGCACTATCACGGTGGGCTCAGGCTCCGCTTCGCCCGTGCAGCCACTGAGGCACAGACCGCACGCGAGTGCGGCTGCAGTTAGCGCTGTCCGCGGGCGATGCACACGAGCTCCCGGTTTACTCCTCCGGCTTGCGGGCCCGGCTCGGCTGCACGCGCATGGGCTCGCCCGGCATCTTGGGAAATTCCGGCGGGAAGGGCATTTCGCCCTGGCCATTGGTGACATCGCGTTCCCACCACTTCAAAAGGACATCGATATCACCGGGGTGCTCGTGCATGGCCGCCCACGGATCGCCGGTCAGCTTCAAACGTTCCGGAACGGTCGCGATGGTGTATTTCGCAGGATCGGCGTTGCCTAGTTCGTCCCACTCCAAGGGGCAGGAAACCTGTGCCTGCGGCACGGCACGGGGGCTGTATGCACCAGCGATGGTCCGGTCCCGGTTCGCCTGGTTGAAGTCCACGAAGATCCTGGTTCCTCGTTCCTCTTTCCACCAAGCCGTAGTGACTTTCTCGGGCATGCGCCGTTCCAGTTCCCGGCCTGCTGCGATGACAGCATGCCGAACATCGAGGAATTCATGCTTGGGATGGATCGGCGCATACACATGCAGGCCCCGGTTCCCGGACGTTTTGATGAACGCCGTTAGTCCGGCCTCCTCTAAGACAGAACGGAGTTCCAGGGCTGCGGGAATGGCGTCACCAAAATCCGTTCCTGGTTGGGGATCGAGATCGATCCGCAGCTGGTCCGGGTTGTCCGGATCGTTGGCCCTCGAAGCCCAAGGATGGAACACCACGGTATTCATTTGGGCGGCCCATACGGCAGCCGCCGGTTCGTCGATGACCAGCTGAGGATGCGACCGCGCACTCGGATACGTGACCGGGACCGAGCGGACGTAGTCAGGAGCACCCTTGGGTGGGTTCTTCGAGAAGAACATCTCGCCGTCGATGTTGCCTGAATAGCGCTGGAGGCTGATGGGCCGGTTTCCGTTGGCCGTGACAAAGGCGTCACCGACCGCGATGAGATAGTTGGCGAGGTCCAGCTTGGTCAGTCCCGCCGCAGGCCACATCACGCGCCCGGGACTCGAAATCCGCACCTCCCGGGGGCCGTTGGGACCGGGCACAGTAACGGTGGTTGCTTCGCTCGCCATGGCCACAAGCTACCCCGTTGAGGGCCCGTTCGTCAGCACCCGCCACATGTCGTGTTTCTGACAGGACTTTTTTCAGGTGCTCCGAAAGTGAAACGTGCGCTGCCAAGGGTAGGCCATGATGGATATATGCCAAACTCTGAAACCTCAGCAACCATCACCGTCGGCGAAACCGAAGTATCCGCCCTCTACCTCCGGCCGGATCAGCCCTTCGCTACGTTGGTAGTGGCGCATGGCGCGGGCGCCGGAATGGAGCACCCCTTCCTTCAGGGGTTTGCAGAAGCCATGGCAGGCGAAGGAGTGGCCACGCTGCGGTTCAATTTCCCTTACCGTGAGGCGGGCCGGCGGTTCCCGGACCGTCCCCCGCTAGCAATCGCAACATGGCGGGCTGTCATGGAGAAGGCTGAGGAGCTTGCCGATGGCGAGCCGTTGTGGGCGTCCGGCAAGTCCTTCGGCGGACGGATGGCCTCGATGGCCGTGGCCGAAGGTATGCCCGCGCGGGGCCTCGTGTACCTCGGCTACCCCCTCCATGCACCCGGCAAACCGGAGAAGCTGCGCGATGAGCACCTCTATGGCATTACCGTGCCCATGCTGTTCCTTCAAGGAACCCGCGACACCTTTGCAACCCCGGACCTGCTGGAGGGCGTCTTGGCCAGGATAGGGCCGACGGCGACGCTCCAGTGGACCCCCGATGGGGACCATTCGTTCGGAGTCAAGGGCATCAAGAGGAGCGCGGGCGAAGTGGGTGCGTCCTTGGCGCCAGCCGTTGCCGCGTTCCTCCGGGACAACGCCTAGAAGCTATTTCGGCAAGGGTTCGTGGCGCAGGTACGACCGCCGGAAACGGCCGGTGCCGGCGGTCAGGGCACGGAGTTCGATAGCGTACCGAAGCAGTTCTTGGTCCGGCACTTCCGCGCTGACTTCCGTGACCTCGCCATCGGCAGCGGTTGTGCCGGTCACGCGTCCCCTCCGGCCGGACAAGTCGCTCATCACCGCCCCTACATACTCGTCCGGAACACTGATCACTACCGACGAGACCGGTTCCAACAGTTGGATCCTGGCGGCAGCTGCAGCCTCCCGGAGCGCCAATGCACCGGCCGCTTGGAAGGCTGCGTCAGAGGAGTCCACGCTGTGTGTCTTTCCGCCCAACAATGTCACTTTGATGTCCACCACCGGGAAACCTGCCGAGACGCCCTTGAGCATCTGGGAACGGACGCCTTTCTCCACGGATGCGACGAAGGTCCCCGGGATGACACCACCCACAATCTTGTCAGTGAACGCGAACCCTTCTCCTCGCGCCAAGGGTTCTACTTCGATGTCGCAGATGGCAAACTGGCCATGGCCACCGGATTGCTTGACATGCCGCCCATGCCCCACGGCCTTGGTGGCGAAGGTCTCCCGAAGGGGCGTGATCACGTCCACCGTCTGGAGCTTGACTCCTTGACCGCGCAACCTGTCCAGGACCACGTCCGCATGCGCCTCACCCATGCACCAGAGGATGAGTTGGTGCGTGTCCTGGTTCCGCTCCAAGCGAAGCGTGGGATCGGCAGCTGCCACTTTCCCGATGCTCTTGGCCAAGGCATCCTCATCGCTGCGGGACGCACCTTCGATGGCGATGGGCATCAGTGGCTCCGGCATATTCCATGTCTCAATCAGCAGCGGCGCATCCCTGTCCGAAATGGTGTCACCGGTCTCGGCGCTGGCAAGCTTGCTGATAGCGCAGATGTCTCCCGCGATGCAGAGCGGGACAGCTTTCAGGCTTGATCCGGCCGGTGAGTATAAGTGCGTAATGCGTTCATCGGCGTCATGGTCCGCATGGCCCCTGTCCGCCAATCCCCTTCCGCCGATATGGATGGAGGAGTCATCCCGAAGAGTTCCGGAGAACACCCTGACCAAGCACACCCGGCCGAGGAACGGGTCCACCGTGGTCCGGACTACCTCGGCCGCGAGACGAGCGGCCGGATCACATTCCAACGGTTTCAGGGAGGAACCATCCAGCTTCATGGCGGCCGGCGGGGTGCGCTCCACCGGAGATGGCAGAGCATCGGTCAACAAGGCCATGAGCTGGGGAAGACCCAGGCCGGTTTCAGCCGAGGTCGGCATGACAGGGAAGAAGCTGCCCCTGACGACGGCAGTTTCCAGGTCCTTGACGAGGTCCGCCAGCGGCAACTCTTCGCCGCCAAGGTACCGGTCCATGAGCGTCTCGTCTTCGCTCTCGGCAATGATGCCCTCGAGCAAGGAACCGCGGGCGTCATCGAACTCTGTCCCCGCGGCATCCGACTGCGCGGTGACGTCGAGCAAATCCACGAGGTGGGAATCAGAGGCGTCGCCCGCGGGGAGATAGAGCGGAAGCACCGATTCGCCGAAGGCCTCCCGGCAACGGCTGACGGCGGCGTTGAAGTCGGCACGCGGGTGGTCAAGTTTGCTGACCACCACCGCTCTGGGCATTCGGATCTTCTCGCATTCGCCCCACAAAGCGATGGTGGCGCCGTCGATCCCCTCAATGGCGGACACAACGAAAAGGGCCGCATCAGCGGCCCTCAACCCAGCGCGTAACTCACCCGTGAAGTCCGTGTAGCCGGGAGTGTCGATCAGGTTGACCTTGATATCACCCACCAGGATCGGCGCGACGGACAACGTCACGGACCGCTGTTGGTGGATGGCCGAGGGATCTGAGTCGCTGACTGTAGTGCCATCGCTGATGGAACCCATTCTGGCGATGGCGCCGGTGGCCGCCAACAGCGCTTCCACCAGGAGGGACTTGCCGGACCCCGAGTGTCCCACGAGTGCCACGTTGCGGATATTCACAGGATCGCTTGCGGCCAGGGCCGCGCCGTTGTCACTTCGTTTGGCCTCGGACGTCCCCGTTCCGGTTCCTCTTGCCGTTTCGCGCGTGCCCTTCGCGGACATGGGCACCTCCTGGTGTTGTATCCCGGCACGGAGTTCGAACGACGGAAAGGTTCGAACGTTAAAGAGGATTGGACACCCTGAAGCGACTACAGGGCAAGGGTCAGAAGGTACTAAAAGCGCTAAACGGGGAGCATCCCCCAGAGCAGCCACACGGACGTCACCGCGCATGCGGCAATGACAACAGTGAAACCCGTCAACCACACGAATGCGGGCACGCCTGTGGTGCGGCCGAGGATGAAGGCGTCCGACGACGGCAAACGGTCCCGTCGCCGGATGTGGACGCCGGCAAGCTTGAAAAGATCCCGCACGCCGCCCACAGAGAGGGCAATACCGAGGGCCAGGACCACGTAATTGACCGTGGTGGGTGACCCGAAGAGGATGAGGAGCTGGGCGATGGCGGCACTGCATAGTGCCACCAGGACTCCGGTGAGGTTCCTCAGGAAGATCAACGAGACAAGCAGGACCAGTGCTCCGACGGACATGGCCGCACCGGATCGTCCGGCAGCAAATGCGGCGATCAGGGCAAGGCCTGCAGCGGCCGGTGCAGGGTAGCCCCAGAATCCGGACCAAGCGGCACCGAAAGTGCTCCGACCACTGCTGACGAGGCGGCCCGAATGGTCAAGTCCGATCCTGAGGCTATGGACAAAGCGTCCGGTCATGAGGGCGGCGTAGGCGTGGCCGAGCTCGTGAACGAACGTGACATAGAGTCCGAACCACCGCCAGGTCACCCGCGGAATGCTGAGGACAACGGCGCAAGCGAGGATGCCCAAGAGCGCAGGAAGCGGCACCGCTGTGGTGTGGACATCGGTGAACCCGCGTAGAACGGCGTCCCACCAGGTTGCGAGGAGGTTCACAGTACCGTCGACTTGAGGCGCGAATGCAGGCCTGCGATGAGGATTTCCAAGCCGAACTCAAAGGCCGCTTCGCCGCGCTCCCCGGATGGACCGGCGTGCGCCAGGGCGCTGGTCAGCGTTGGGTAGCCCTGGGCGGGGGGTGCCCAGACGACATCCGGTGCAGCGAGGTCCAGCGCAAAGCCAAGGGCGAAGCTGTCGATCGTAGAGATGGCGGATACGACGTCCCGGCCACGGAATCCCGCCGCTTGGAGGGCCACAGCCAGATTCTCGTAGAGTGCCAGGACTTGGTCATCCTGAACGGTCTGGAGTACCAGCAGTGGTGCCAGGCGCGGATGCCGTGCGAAGGCGTCACGATAGCTCCGGACGATGGCGCGGAGCGCTGCCTCCCAGTCCCGCTCGTCGCCCAGGACGTAAGGGCTTTCCGAGATGATCCGGCCACGCATGAGCTCAAGGATCTCCTCGCGGCCGCTGACGTGGTTGTAAATGGAGGATTGGCTGACGCCGATCCGCTTTGCCAGTTTCGGCAGGCTGAAGTCCCCTGCCTCGTCCACCAGCTCCAGGGCGGCAGTGACGAGTGCATCGATCGATATCAGCGGGACCAGCGGGCGTGCCATACGGGTGTCTCCATTCCAGGTTGTTGTTACGACTCTAGCCAGAACTTTGCGCAGACGTATTGTGCCGCGGATCACAAGGATCTACGATAAACGAAAGCCTTTCGCTTACAACGTGGCTTCCCCTGAAAATTTCCCCTTATCCAACCCCAGAGGACCCCCATGTCTGATCTCGAAACCCGACCGCCGGCAGCCGACGCCGGCAATGGGCTCAAACGCAATGCCCTGGGCACCGGCGGCATCGCCTTCCTGGTGATTTCCGCTGCGGCTCCTTTGACCGTGATGGCTGGCGTGGCACCTGTCGCCATTGGCATCGGGGGCATTGGCGCCCCCATGGGCTACCTCATAGCCGGAGCGGTCCTGCTGGTCTTCGCGCTTTCCTTCATGGCCATGACCAAGCACGTCAAGGCCGCCGGTGGTTTCTATACCTACATCACACTGGCCATGGGCAAGACGGTGGGACTGGCCTCCGCGGTTCTGGCAATCGTCTCCTACAACTGCCTGCAGATCGGCGTCTACGGGCTGTTCGCGGTGCAGACCCAGGCCATGCTCCGTACACTCTTCGGGCTGGACGTGCCATGGCCTGTGGTGGCACTTACCGCGATAGCCGCTGTCTGGTTCCTCGGATACCGCGGCATCGATGTTGGTGCCAAGGTCTTGGGTGTCCTTCTCATCGCCGAGACCGCCATCCTGGCCATCATGGGCGTGGGAATCCTGGCCGCCGGTGGCGCGCAAGGCATCAGCTTTGCCTCGTTTGCCCCGGAGCACGCCTTTACGCCAGGCGTCCTGGCCATCCTGGCCATCTGCTTCGCCGCCTTCATGGGCTTCGAATCCACTGTCCTCTACCGGCGTGAGGCCCGGAATCCGGACAAGTCCGTGCCCCGGGCTACCTACATCGCGGTCGGTTTCATGTCCGTGTTCTACGCCTTCATTGTGTGGACCGTTATTCAGGCCTACGGAGACGGTGATGTGGTTGCCGCCGCCGGAGAACTCGCCGACGGGATGTTCTTCGCCACCATCAACCACTATGTCGGTCCCTGGGCCGAGGTAGTCATGTACGTCCTGATCGTGACCAGCGTCTACGCATCGCAACTGGCTTTCCACAACGCCATCAACCGCTACGTCTACATGCTCGCCAAGGACGGCGTGCTCCCCGCATTCCTCGGCAAGACACACCCCAAGTACAAATCACCGCACCGTGCCGGCCAGATTCAGACTGTCCTGGCCGCCGTCGTCATCATCATCTGTGCCATCGCAGGCGCCGATCCCTACAAGCAACTGCTCATCTGGGTCAACACTCCCGGCATCTTTGGAATCGTGGCCCTCCAAGGCTTGGTTTCGGTAGCAGCGTTCATTTATCTGCGCCGCAATCCGGCAGCGGTTACCCACCGACTCCTCATCCCCTTGAGTGTGGCCTCCGCCGTCTTGCTGTTCGGAGTAGTGGCATTGATCGCCATCAACATCGAATTGCTGACCTTCGCCGACGCCCTGACCAACACCATCCTGTTGCTGGTGGCACCCGTCGTTTTCCTGGCAGGCCTGCTGATCGCCCGCAGCCTGCGCACCACCCGCCCCGACGTCTTCGCACGGATTGGAACCTTCGAAACCCATGACTCCTGACCTCATCGTCCTTGCGGACACCATCCATACCCTCGACGACGTACCCGGCACTGGAAACCGCGAAATAATCCAGGCCGTCGCTGTCCGCGGAGGCGTCATTACCGCCGTCGGAAGTCGCCAGGACGCCGAGAACTGGCGGCAGGCCGGTACGCGGGTAGTGGACCTCGGCAACGCGACGCTGACCCCGGGGTTGGTGGATTGCCACATCCACCCCGTGTTCGGCCTGGACCTCACCATCGGCTGCGATCTGTCCGGCGCCGGAACCCTGGCTGAGGTCCGCGCGTTGCTGCGGGATGAAACCCCCGACGACGGCGGGTGGCTGCGTGGCTGGGGGCTGAACCCGAACGCTTTTGGCTCAGTCCCCCTGCACCGGAACGCCATAGATGACATCACCGGTGACCGTCCGGCGATGATCCGGTTGTTCGACGGGCACTCGGGCCTGGCGAACAGCAAGGCCTTGGAGATCGCCGGCATCCAAGGACAACAGGAATTCGACCAGACGGCAGAGGTGGTCTGCGACACCGACGGAAAGCCCACCGGCATGCTCCTCGAGGCGGCGGCGATGGACCTCGTCCAGCGCCACATCCCCAAAGAGTCATTCGACGAGCGCAAGACCCGCCTCGGTGCCCTGCTGCTGGACTTCGCCCGGGCAGGGCTGACCGGAGGCCACGTCATGGACCACAGTGACGAATCATCCGCCCTATTCCGGGCATTGGAGGCCGACGGCGAGTTGCCGTTGCGGCTTCGGACGGCGCCGTGGTGCATGCCGGGTACTGGCGAAGCCCAGTGGAAAGAGCTGGCCCACAGCATCGGGACGGGCGGACACCGCTGGTCCATCGAGGCCATCAAGTTGTTCGTCGACGGGACCGTGGACAACGGAACTGCCTGGTTGTACGAACCGGACCTCTACGGCCAGTCCACCGCCCCGTTCTGGCCACGGCCCGCAGAATACACCGAGGCCATAAACTACTTCGCCTCCCGAGGCATCCCCACGGCCACGCACGCTATCGGCGACGCTGGAGTGGCACACGTCCTTGACGCCTTGGAATCGCTGCAGGGCTCAGTGCCGTCAGATGTACTCCGTCGGACTGTCCACAGGATCGAGCACATCGAGACCGTCCCGGACCAGTTGGTGGAGCGTTTCCGGAAATCGGGCGTAGTGGCCAGCATGCAACCGACACACTGCACCCACTACTCCTTGGCGGACCAGAGCGACAACTGGTCCACCCGGCTTGGCGCAGAACGTGCGGACAGGGCGTGGCGCTGCCGGGACCTTCGCACTGCCGGCGTCACTCTGGGCATCGGCTCGGACTGGCCAATCGCCCCCTACCAGCCCCTGCCGATCATGGCCGACGCGCAGTTGCGGCGCCGCTCAGGTCACCCGGAACAGGAACCGATCGCTCCCAGCCAAGCCCTCACCGCACGCCAGGCCCTGGAAGGCTACACGTCCCACGCGGCCAAGGCGGCGGGATTATGGGACGTCTCGGGGTCGATTACCGTGGGGAAGCGGGCCGACTTCACGGCCTTGGAACTTGATCCGCTGGCGACGACCCCCGATGCCTTTGCCGCGAGCAACGTGCTGGGAACGTTCGTGGACGGCGAGATCCAGTTCATGCTTGACCGGCAGGCATAGCAGGACCGTTGGCGCAGCCGGAGGTGAAGGGCTACATCCGGTTCTTGGTCTTGGCCGTAGCCTGCGCCGTCCAAGGGTCTTCGGGCCAGGGATGCTTGGGGTAGCGCCCACGCATCTCGGCCCGGACCTGGGCGTACGGTCCCGACCAGAAGGACGCGAGATCGTCAGTCACCGCCAAGGGCCGCCCCGCCGGGGACAACAGGTGGAACAGGACCGGCACCCGGCCGTCCACCAATCGCGGCGTGCGGTCCCAGCCGAAGCACTCCTGGAGTTTGACCGCCACCACCGGACGGCCGGCGTCGTTGTCATCGCTGCGACGGGAGGTCTCCGGGTAGTCGATACGCACCAGCGAGCCACTCGGTACCGCCAGCCGCTCGGGCACCAGGGCATCCAAGCGGGCGGCTTCGGGCCAAGGGAGCAACCGCCGCAACGGATCGGTCAGGCTGATGCCGTTGGCAGGGGTTCCGGTGGACATGGCGTCGAGTTCGGGCGCCAGCCACTCCTCCAGTCGTGCCACCAGCCCTTCATCGCTGACATCGGGCCACGGATCGCCGATTTCCCTGTGCAGCAGCGCTAGCCGCCGCCGTAGAGAATTTGCTGTGGCCGACCAGCCGATCGTGGACAATCCAGCTCGCGCCAAGGCTTCGGCCACAGCACGACGACCGGCTTCCGGACTCGGGCGGACAGGTGTGGAGGACAAGACGATGGCGCCTAGTCGCCGTTCGAGCCTTGCCGTCACCTTGCCCTGGTCAAAGGTCGCCTGCACCTCTTGGGTCAACAGCTCCGGTGCGGCCGCTTCCGCCAACTCGGCCGCCAAGGGGGCCGCAGCCCTGATGACGGCACCTGTTCCGGCGGCGTCACGGCCCTGCGCACGCGAAACCTCTGCGACGGCGAGCCATTCTTGCCCCGTGAGCGGGCTTCCCGCCGGCAGGCCCGCCCGTGTTCCCGACGACAACAGGTACGTCGTTGACCCTGCACCCGGGACCCTCCGGGCCACGCGGTCAGGGAAAGCCAAACCGACCACGAAACCAAGGGCCTCCGCCGCCGTGAGTGGCCTCGAAGGCCCCGGATGTACGACGGCGGTGGCCTCCTGCCGTGCCATCGACTCCATTCGCTTGACGTCCTCCGCGAAACGCCGTGCCCCTGGGTCCGATCCCGAACGCAGCGACTGCAGCAGCTTTGTCAGGTCGGCGCTTGGTGCGCGCTGGTCGCCGGCCACCATGGCGACTGCCTCGGCTGCAGCCCGGAGGCCCACGGTGGCTGAACCGTCCAGCAAAGCACGGGCAAGCCGTGGATCCGCGGGTATCCGGGCCAGGGTCTTGCCCAGCTCAGTGGCGGCTCCCGCTGCATCCACTGCACCGAGCTCACGGAGAATCTCCACGGCATCTTCCATGGCAGCGCGGGGAGGAGTATCCGGAAGGGCCAGGCCCTGGCCGCCCGGCGCGCCCCAGCAAGCCAACACCAGCGCCGCACCCGTCAGGTCCGCCACTGAAATCTCAGGAGTTTGGTGCGCGGGGGCAGCAGCAAACGCCTGCTGGTCGTAACAACGCACCACAGTGCCCGGACCTTGGCGTGCGGCACGGCCCGCCCGCTGCTCGGCCGATGCCCTTGAGCAAGACACCGTCACCAACCCTGACATGCCACGGCCGGCGTCGCGCCGCGGTTCGCGGGAAAGGCCGGAATCGATCACCAACCGCACGCCGGGAACAGTCAAGGACGACTCCGCCAGCGCCGTGGACACGATGATCCTGGGCCCACCGCCGGGCTCGCGGCCAGATACAGCACGGTCCTGCGCATCCGGACCGATCTGCCCGTGCAGCTCAAGCACCTCAATCCCGGCAGGAACCAAGCTGCGAAGGCGCGTAGCGACGTCGGACACTTCACGCACGCCCGGGAGGAAGACCAAGGCATCAACGTCCGTGCTCGCTGCGAGGGCTTCGGCATGCGAGGCAGCGGCCGTATGTGCCACGTGATCGAGGAAACTCCGGGCCACGCCGCGGCCGTCGAGGCGGCGCTCCCTGGCGGGAGCCCATTCAACCTTCAACGGGTGCAGCGCTGAAGGACAGTCGACGATCGGAGCCGGCCGGTCGCCGTCGTCTTGGCCGCTCTGTCCCAGAAGGGCGGCGAACTGCGCGGCATCAAGGGTGGCCGACATTGCCACAAGGGTGAGGTCGCCACGAAGTTCCCGGACCTCTGCAAGCATTCCCACCAAAAGGTCCGACTCAAGGCCCCGCTCGTGGACCTCATCCAGGACAACGGCATGGACGTCGTCGAGGCCCGGATCCGTGAGTAAACGCCGCACCAGAATACCCGGCGTGACGAACTCGATCACGGTGTCCTTACTGGTCTTGCTTTCGCCGCGAACCGTGTAGCCCACCCTGCGGCCAAGCTGGCTGCCATCCAGAGATGCAAGCCGCCAGGCCGCAGAGCGGGCAGCAACACGTCGAGGCTGGGTAACGACGATACGAGGCTGTCCCTGGCGCCTCGCGGAAACCACGTTGGCCAGCAGCGGAGGGACCAATGTGGTCTTGCCCGTGCCGGGAGGTGCCTGCACCACCGCTGCACCGCCGTCGCCCTGCTTTGTCAGGGCGCCCGCCAGGTTATCCAGGGAACCGGCAAAGACCAGCCCCGTCCCCATGGTGTCCAGTCTGAAAGTCACCAGACCATTCTCCCTGCCGGGCGACACACAAAAAGCCACGCTCCCCGACGGTAGTCGAGGGGGCGTGTGGCCTTTTGGGGTGTTGCTCCTAGCCAATAGTGGAGGCGTCGATGACAAAGCGGTAGCGAACGTCGGAGGCGAGAACGCGCTCGTAGGCATCGTTGATCTTGCTGGCAGGAATGACCTCGATCTCGGCGCCCAAGCCGTGCTCGGCGCAGAAGTTCAGCATTTCCTGCGTTTCGCGGATGCCGCCGATCGCTGAACCTGCGAAGCGACGGCGGCCGCCAATCAGGGCGAAGGCATTAACTGGCAACGGCTCGGCGGGAGCCCCCACATTGACCAGCGTGCCGTCGAGGCTCAGCAAGCGAAGGTAGGCGCTGATGTCGATGGACGCGCTGACAGTGTTGATGATGAGGTCGAAAGTGCCCGCAAGCTGCTCGAACGTGGACGGATCACTGGTAGCGAAGTAGTGGTCCGCGCCGAGCTTGAGGCCGTCTTCCATCTTCTTCAACGACTGTGAGAGCACGGTCACCTCCGCACCCATGGCGTGGGCAATCTTGACACCCATGTGGCCCAGTCCGCCCAGGCCAACCACAGCGACCTTCTTGCCGGGGCCGGCACCCCAGTGGTTCAAAGGGGAGAACGTGGTGATGCCCGCGCAGAGCAGGGGTGCGGCGACATCGAGATCCAGCCCTTCCGGGATGGTGACGACGAAGTCTTCGTTCACCACAACGCTGCTGGAGTAGCCGCCCTGGGTGATGGTGCCGTCCCGGTCAACGGAACCATACGTGCCGACGTTGCCGTTGAGGCAGTACTGTTCCTCGCCCGCCAGGCAGTTGGCGCACTCCTTGCAGGAATTGACCATGCAGCCGACGCCAACACGGTCCCCCACTTTGTGTTTGGTGACCTCCGGGCCAACTTCGGTGACAATGCCGGCAATTTCATGGCCAGGGGCCAGAGGATACTGCTGCGGTCCCCAATCGCCCCGAACAGTGTGGATGTCCGAGTGACAGATTCCGGCGAACTTGATGTCAATGTGGACATCGTTGGGGCCAACTTCGCGGCGTTCGATGGTGGTCAGGGCAAGATCGCCCGTGGCCGATGGGGCAGCGTAAGCGGTAGCGGTAGGCATGTTTCTCCTGCGTGGTGAACGTTGTTGGATGTTTCCATCTAACCCTGTTTCGGAAACAGGAAGGAGTCACTGCTGTTAGGGGTAATGGCAGGGACTCCCTTAGCTGGAGAAAAGTCTTACGGTTGAACCATGGACAACCGGACCGAAACGCGCGACTTCTTCTCTACGCGGCGGGCCAGAATCACGCCAGAACAGGCCGGTCTCGCCGCCTATGGCGGCAACCGACGGGTGCCTGGCCTTCGCCGCGGCGAGGTGGCGATGCTGGCGGGTGTCAGCGTGGAGTACTACACCCGGCTGGAACGTGGAAACCTCGCCGGCGCTTCGGAAAGTGTGCTGGAGTCCCTGGCCAACGCGCTCCAGCTCGATGAGGCTGAAAGGGACCACCTCAACGACCTCGCCCGTGCTGCCAATGATGGCGGCCGCCAGCGGCGCCGCCCGGTTCGCAAGCAAGCCATCCGCCAAGGTGTGCAACTCACCCTGGATGCGATTGCACAATCACCGGCGTTTGTCCGCAACGGACGATTGGACATCCTCGCGATCAACGCGTTGGGACGAGCCCTGTACTCGGACATCTATTCCGGCCAGGGCGGCAATTCAGCCGAGCCTCCCAACCTGGCCCGGTACCTGTTCTTCGACGAACGAAGCCACGACTTCTACCCTGACTGGGAACGCGCCGCGAACGACACCGTGGCCATCATGCGGACGGAAGCCGGCCGTGATCCCTACGACCGCGGCCTTACCGATCTGGTAGGCGAACTCTCCACCCGCAGTGAGGAATTCAGGGTGCGCTGGGCCGCGCACAACGTTCGGCAGCACTACACCGGCCAGAAATTCTTTCGGCATCCGATCGTGGGGGAACTGCACATGCTGTATGAGGCCATGGAATTCTCGGCCGACGCCGGACTGACCTTGACCGTCTACAACGCCGAACCCGGAACGCCCACCGCAGACGCCTTTCAGCTGCTTGCCAGCTGGGCTGCGACGACGCAAAGCACTCCTGCCGCAAGGGAGCCTGCCCGGGATTGAAACGGGGCGGCTGCACGTCACCGATGAGGATACGGCCACCCGGGATGATCGAACGTGATCGTTTCCGGTCGATGCATTGACCGGTTGTTTTGTCTTCACAATAATGGGGGAAGCGCTTTCCATCGCGCCCCGTGTTCAGGGCTTGACCACCAACTGCGGAGACAACGACGTGAACCCCCAGCACGACCTCAGCTACGACTACTCCCCCTGGACGTTCTGGAACTCGGCATCGGACGCCGAACGTGAAGCCCAGCACGAGCACCAAAAGGCACTCGCCCAGCGCGACGGCGTCACCATCGGTGAGCGGGCATTCCTGTCCCCATTTGCCAGCGTTACTGCAGACACTCTCTCCCTTGGCGCAGATTCCTTCATCGCCGCCCATGCGTACGTCACCGGTTCCATCGCCATAGGTGATGACTGCACGGTCAACGCCTTCACCGTGGTCCGCGGCACAGTAGTCATGGGCGACGGTGTCCGGATCGGCGCGCACACGTCCATCCTCGGCTTCAACCACTCCATGGACCCCTCGGCGCCGGTCTTCAAGCAACCACTCACCAGCAAGGGAATCAGCATCGGCGACGACGTCTGGATCGGCTCCAACGTGGTGGTCCTCGACGGGGTCACAGTAGGCTCACACGCCGTGCTGGCGGCGGGCGCGGTGGTCACCAAAGACGTCCCGGAATGGTCCATAGTGGGCGGCAACCCTGCGCGGCGGATCCGGGACCGGCGTGATGCTGCTTCCCAGGAAGTGCCCGACGGCGGTCTGCGGTCCGCGCTTGCTGCGTTTGCCGAGGCGGCACGCAGGGACGCCCCGGCCGTCCTTTCGAGGAGTTGGTCTTCCCGGGACGGCCGATTCGTAGACCAGTCCGGAACGGCACCGACAGTGAGGGCGCACTGCGACGCAATTGAGATCGCGGACCTGCTTCTGGGCACCGTGCCGGAGCAGCTATCCCGGGCACAACATGTCTCCCGGCTCCTGGCACTGCAGGATCCGGTCACTGGTTTGGTGCCGGAGTTCGATACGTCCGGCAGCAGTGGTGAACTTCGCTTCGGCAGAGGTCCGGAAACCTACCACGTGCTCTCCGTGGGCTATGCACTGGATCTCCTGGGCAGCCGGTTCGCACATCCTATCCACGCCGTGGCCGCGATGAGCCCGGCTCTGGTGACCGCTGTTTTGGACGAACTCCCCTGGACCAAGGAAGCCTGGGAATCCGGTGCCTGGGTGGACGCCTGGGGCACGGCTGCGTATTGGAACCTCGACCAGCGCCACGCGAACTCTGCGGGGTCACTTGACGCCCTCTTCGGATGGTTGCTGACCCATGCCAATGCCTCCTCCGGAACGTGGGGCTCCCCATCCGAGGACACCCGCCTAAAGATAGTCAACGGCTACTACCGGCTAACCCGCGGAACGTTCGCGCAATTCGGGTTGCCCGTGCCCTACGTTGAACGGCTGGTGGACACGGTACTGAAGCACTCGGCCGATCCTCGATACTTCGCCCCAGGCCGGCAGAACGCGTGCAACGTCCTGGACGTCGTTCACCCGCTCTGGCTCGCGGCCAAGCAGACGGACCAACGTCGGCCGGAGACCACTGCCTGGGCACGGATCCAGCTGGAGCAAGTGCTGGGTTGGTGGCACAGCGGCGAAGGCATGGCATTCAGCGTTGCTGCCGAAAGCGGAAGCAGGAACCTCCCAAGCCTCCAGGGAACCGAAATGTGGCTCGCGATCATCTGGTATCTCGCCGATCTCCTCGGATGCGCTGAAGCTTTGGGCTACCGCCCCCGCGGCGTCCACCGTCCCGAGCCGGCCTACGTGCTGCCAACGCTCTAACCACCACGGCGACGCTCTCTCACTTCCGGGCGCCCTTTTCTCCGACCGTCTCTCACTTCCGGGCGCCCTTTTCTCCGACCGTCTCTCACTTCCCGACACCCTTTTCCCCGACGCTCTTTCACGTCTGGTGACTGGCTCGATGGGGCCCTATTTTGTCGGTGCCTGGTGACAGGGTTGATTCATGGAAGGCATGGGGCAATTCGTGGCACGTCGGGCTATATCGCCCGCCATGAGTTTCGTCGCGTCCCGGCGTTTCGGGGGCCTCACCACCGAAACTCGTGGCGGCGCAGCCTCGCGCGCCTCGGTGGTCGCCAGGAGTTCAGCGTCCACCCACGGAATCCGGGTGCTGCCAGCCGCCGGGACCAACAGCACCGCCGGGGTGGACGCGTTACTCGATCAAGCCACCGAGGCACTGACCTCGCTGCGGTCATCCGCTGCCACCGATGCCGGGGTGCTGGGTTTTAGTGAAGCAGCCGACGTCGCGGGCAGGATCGAGGACATCTCCCGGACAGTGGAATACCTGCAAATCATCGCAGCCCAGGCGGTCGAACGGACCCGCCGCGAAGCCCGGAACGGGACCCCTGTCCCCGGCGCTGGCGCCGCGCCCGGGTGGCAGACCGGATGGAGCACGACGACGACGCCCGGCCAAGAATCAGTAGTCAACCCGGCCGATGACGGGTACCGGAACGCCGCGGAATTCCTCCGCGCCCGGCTCCGGATCAGTATCAGCGAAGCACGCCGCCGACTCGCCCTCGCCGCCGAGGTCCTCCCCGGTGTGGGAATGACCGGCCA
>NZ_JBHUCD010000026.1:58612-76906 GCF_042786555.1 Paenarthrobacter sp. NPDC056912 | reverse complement strand
GGGTCTTCCTAAACTCCCCCCCCCCGCCGCTGCACAAGTGCCCGGATAGGCATCAGCCTATTGGTGCTGACCAGTACGTCATCCATGGTCATTCGTTGCCGGCGCACTCGAACGAAGACGCCTCAGCCTGGATACAAGCTGAAGGGTGGCCGCGCGGCGACTCATACGCTGATACCCGGAGGAGCGGTCAAAGACGCCGTGGAGGAGCTCGTGATCTGCGGGGCAGAAAGGCATGAGGTCTTCGAATCGCTCCTTACCCCCAAAGCGGTCGTAGGCCACGTGATGCAAATGCGCGGACCGGAGCGTCAGAGGCTTATCACACACGGCACACTGAGGTTCACGGCCTTTTCGTTCCCTGAACGTCAGAAACCAAGCCACTCTCAACTGCAGCCACTGCTCCGAGGTCATCCACGCTTTGTATCTGCGTCGGCGTACAGTCTCGCGAAGGGAAGTTGGCTGCCCCGTTTGCCGGGCCCTCACGTGCCGCTCCCCAGAATGCTCTCCAGCATTTCGTCCGAGACATCCTCCACGCCTTTGGGCTTTTGTTCCGGCGCCGCCGGACGCTCCGCGGCCGAACGGACCAACCCGGTGGGCAGACCCCGAGGAGCTTCAACGGCACTAGAGGGCACCGCAGGGCGGGCATCAGTTCGCGCCTCACCCCGAAGCGTGCCGGCAGGGAGAACGACAGCGCTGGACGGCAGCGTTGAAGGATCAACATCCGTACCCGCCTCAGCCTGTTGAAGCGTCTGAAGGTGCCGGAATTCGGCCACGTCGCGGCGGCGCTGCTTGCGTGCCTTTCGACGGGACACTGCAACTAGCTTGCGCTGCTTTTCAATGTCGGCCTTGGCTACTTCCATAGCTGGGCCTTGGGGAAGCTCCTTCCACGTCGAAGCGTGCAGCTTCATCATCTTGTGCCCGGACCTCACAAGCCATGCCTCACCCGGCCTGATCTGCGAGATCTCAGCCTCGGTCAACACTGACTTCTCATCATCCTGATACGAACGTGAATGGCGGCCGATGGAATCGACGCTTGTCGATTCCTTCTCCTCCGTTCGCATGCCGCTCAGAGTCTTCAAGGAACCAAGGTCCTTCGTATCGGAGTTGCCACCCAAGTGAAGCTTCACCGTCGCCGACGAGTACAAGGTCTGTTCAGTCTCGTCTCCATAAATCTTCCGCATCTGGGACCGCGACTGATAGACCATCCACGTGTTTACACCCGTTCCGCCGCCGGCAGAAAGCATCTCCGGGAGCGAAGGGATCTTCGGGAAGTTGGAAAGTTCGTCCAGCACCGGGGTCAATGGGGGTGACAAGCGGCTGTTCTCCGACACCGCTGCCAGCCGCTGGGCAGTCAGCCACACGTCCTCGATCACTGCCGCTGCCACAGCCCCGGCGGCTGAATTGGGAGTGCAGATAATATACAGAGTTCCACTACGCTCAAGCAGTTCCTCCACATCGATCCCTTCCCCCTCAGCTGGTGACAAAGCAGCCCGAACATGGGGCGAGGAAAGCCACCCCGTGGTCTTTTGCAGGTCCAGCCATATGTTCTGGAGAGTAGGGCCGGCATCGCCCGCCAGGAGTCCTTCAAGCTCATCAGCGAAGTCCTGATGAGCGAGCTTTCCGGCCTTCCGGATAGTGCTAACAGCACCCGACGCCGCCGACGTGGATACCGTCCACCGGCGCAGGTGTTCCACTCCATCCGGCAAAAACGCAGTGGCGTGCAACATGACCTTAAGAACTTTCTGAGTCATCGCCGAGAAGAATTTTGCCGATCCTTCAGATTCCGAACCATCAGAACCGGCCAAGCCCGCAGCCCGCTTATCAGCCACCTCGTGATCTTCACACCCTTCGGTCAGCGACCACTTGGTCCCGCCCGGAACACCAAGCGTTAAGTCCTCCAAATCCAAGACCGCAACCGGACGCCCGTCCTTCCCTCTCTCTTTGAACGTCAGGGCGAGGTTGTCTGGCCTGCCCGTCATCGTGGTCAACACAGCCCCCGGAGCCTTAATGATGGCGTTGTTCACGAAATAGAAGCCCTTGCCCATGCCCGGCACGCCTTCGATTCCCACCGTGTCGCGGGCATGAGCGTAGACAGGAACTCCCCGCACCTTGCCCAATTCAATGGCGACGTCAGTGACCCTAACTTCCTTGGCGTCCAGGTCAGGGCGAAGAAAGGACGCTTGCGCGAGTACGGCTTTATCACCAAGAGCCTTGGCTTCCTTGCGCCCGCCCAGACCTTTGCGCTTGTCTGTCCGTTCGTCCTTGCTCCCGCGTTTACTGAATTTGTCCCAAGCCAGGACCGCAGCGATGAAACCGGACACAGCGAAAACGCCGAACAAAATCCAAAATCCCACCGCCGTACCAGACGCCAAACCGAAAGCAGACACCGGATCGGGGACAGCCGCCAGGAGCCGGTGCGTGGACCACGGTCCACTTGCTGGTGGATGATTGGTGGCCAGCCCGACGATGGACGACGCTGCAGCCCCGCACGTCATTAGCCCGCCCACAGTGAGGACCACCCCCAGAACCACTTTCGGGCTGGGGCCGTTTGAAGAACTTTCACTCATTGCCGTTGTCTTTCTCTGCTGTGTACACCAAGGGCGCCGGCCCTTTCGGACCGGCGCCCTGAATAGAAACGGGCGGGCTATTGGAAGGCTTGTTCCAATAGCCCGCCGCGCTATCTGCCGTGATGGAAACTAGGGGCCGGGGAACGGCCAGGTTGCGGAGGAACGTTCACTTCTCGCGATCTGATGCCTGCCTGGAGTTCCTCGTCCAGGCTCTGTCGTATCCCGGCCGTCACTTCCTGAATCCTTTCCCGGCCTTCAGCCGTGTCCGCCGGAAAGACCCGCCCGGTTTGTTCTTCGTCCCCGTTCCACTGCTTCTGCTCATACGGAGAAAGTCCAAGCTCCTTGGCAACGTAATCCTCGAAGCGGGCATCGGCGGCAACTTTCGCGATATCGCCTAGGTGCTTGACCAGAAGCTGCGCGCCGAGCGGCTGTTCCAGGTATGGCTCCGAGAAGGGCCCCGCAGCTGCGTAGGCCCTGTCAGATCGTCGGTCGAAGTCCATGACCACGTCCCGGGCCCTCTCGTACCGGAGATTGTTCGACTCCGGTTCATGGCCTTTCACATCCAGCCTCAGCACATCCAGATGCCTTCTTACATCCAACTTCAAATCGTCTCCCTGCCCCTGTTCATGGTGCTCTCGATCCTTTGCACCTACCCCGGCAGCCCGCATCCCCGCAGCGAATCGCAGAGCCTTTGCCGCTTCCTGCTCCCGATCGAACGACGACGGCAAAGGTTCTTCTCTCTCCGCAAGGGCTTCAGTAACAGACGGTTCGGCCCGCTCGTGTGTCCGAGAGATCCGCTCAAGCTGCC
Organism: Paenarthrobacter sp. NPDC056912; assembly: GCF_042786555.1. Lineage (NCBI taxonomy): Bacteria > Bacillati > Actinomycetota > Actinomycetes > Micrococcales > Micrococcaceae > Paenarthrobacter > Paenarthrobacter sp. NPDC056912. The sequence continues at coordinate 73,534 of NZ_JBHUCD010000026.1, read as the reverse complement.
ACTGCTCGTCCGTGAGCCTGGGGAACACAGCATCCGCATAGATCCGCTCGCGCTGGACATTGCCCTTGTCTTCATAGCCGTGAATGTTGCCGTAGACGGCCACAGCCGCGCCCTTGCCCCAGTGATCCCGGGCAATCTCGGCCTGCTTGCCGGTCACATTAACCCAACGGTGGTCTTTGCCATCGCTGACCCAACGCCCTTCGCTCATCCGCAGGCGCTCGGAGACAAGCTGAAACGAGGCTTCCAAACCGTTCTCACCTTGCTTGATGGTGACATCGGAAACGACGTCACCATAGATGATCTTCTTCTCTGCCATGATCTTCCTTCCTAGTTGCCGGCGAATGCCGGCATGTTTTCCCACTGGCTCATCAGGTCATCCCAAGTCAGCTGGCCGATATGTCCGGTGAATACGTCCACTCCCCTGGCTGCGGCCAGCGATTCCCGAAGCTTGCGGGTACCGGCGTCCGTCGTACGGGCCAGAATGTCCCGACTCACTTGGACGTCCATTGAGCTGAGCCCTGCAGGCCTGGTGATTAGAGCCGTTCCTGTAGGTACAGCGCTGCTGTCGAGGGAGGCACAGATCCAGGCCGCTCCGATGTTGATCCTGCCGATGCTGGACCACCGCATCACCAGGCCTCGCGGGAGGATCTCTTCGACGTCGAACTGGGCAAGCACGGCCGCTGGCAACTCCACGAGCTCCAGGTGTCTTTGGCCCGGCACAATCTCCAGGACCCGGTCTTCAGGCAACATTTCCTCCTCATATTTCGGGCTAGCCCGTGGTGTGCGTCTCTCCAGCTAAGAGAGCACCGAACGGCACGAAAAAGGGCTGCACCTCAGAGGTGCAGCCCTTTACAAACCAGACTCGTCTAGCCAGTCATCGCGGCGTCCTTCTTGAAGAAGCGGTGCTCCTCGCGGGTCCAGTATTCGTGGCGGACTGTTCGTGGTTGCAGGCCGCCGATCAACCATGTCCCCACACCTGGGGGATGGTTCTGGATCCTGTTAAGGACCGTCTGGCTGATCTTCAGGTCTTGTGCGAGGCGGACGTGCTGGTCAGGCTTTTGCTTGTACAGCACACGGATCCCGCAGAGCTGGAACACTTTAGTGGCCAGACCACGCAATTTACTTCCTTCGTCGCCGGCCACGTCGCCGTCACCGAGGTGGTGGCTGATGATGACGTTGACTTCGCCATAGATTTTGGCCAGCCTCAGCCGCTTCTCCATGAACTCGACGATGGCCAGGCAGCGGAGGGGACGCCAGGCTTCCTCCCAGAACGTCCAGTGTTTGCCGACGTCCGGGTCTGACGCCCACGACGAGAACCACGCCAGCCCGCACGCCATTACGATCTCCATCGTGGCGTCGTCCCCCAGGAACGCAGACAGGTCAATGCTCATGATCGGAGTCGCAGCGTCTGGCACGTCCGTGGAAGGCCCGTCGAACATCCCTGCCAGATCCCCTCCAGGGCACACCCTGCGAAGACCATCGATGAGTTCTTTCAAGGCGGGATCCTTGAGGTCAATCAAACGAGCGACCACTCCCTGAATCAGCGGTTCCTCTCCTTCCGCGGTGACTGAGACCTCCATATCCAGGGCCGAGGTGAGACTAGTTTTCTCAGTGGAGTTCGCCAGGCGGCCTATCATCGCACCGGCGACCATCCCCAATGCCTTGATGCGTTCGGCACGGATCCGGGGGAACCAGTCCTCAGCGCTAACGGACGCCGGCTTGTGCGGGGCGGCAAGGAAGTTCAGTCGCTGCCTGCCGCCAGGCTCCAGCCTGAGCACCTTCCCGCCCAACGCCTGAACCATCGGGGTCCATTCCCCACGAGAATCCGAAGGAATGAAGCTCTTGTAGCCAAAAACCTGCCCCCTAAGAGCCAATGACTGCACGAGTGCGCTCTTGGCATGATTCTGTTCCCCCAGAACAAGCACACTTGAATTCGAAACCACCCGCTGGGACGCCAAATCCCACGGATCAAACGACCATGCCGCGCCGCCGGACTTCCCAACAAGCATCCCGCGCCCGGCGGTTCCAGTGTCACCAAGGAACAGGTTCGCTGTTCCAAGCGAATGCGAGGTCTCCGTATGGTGCCGGATACTGAGCCTCCGGCGGGACCGCCCCGACCACGGCTCGGCGCGACCAGCAGCAGGAACGGTGGAATTCTTCCACGCGCTTGATGCGGTCTTCGTCTTAGCCTCTTCATGGTCAACAGCCAACTGCTCCAAAGCTTTAGCTTCCAACCTGAGCCGCCGGCGACGTGCCCTTCGGTCCTCGGCATCAGCAGTGACGAGGGTGGAAACACCGCGGACAGCCTCCCAACTCATGACTGGCCTCCCCTGACGAACTTCTTACCCAAGGGCAGCGCTGCCATCTGAAAAGCCTGGGACTGCTGCCATTTGAGCAGCCGCATGCCCACAGGAGAAGCTTCCACCACGGTCGATGATGACTCTTCCAAAGCTTCAAGCGTGGGTGCCGACACCGCGACCAAACCGATGTAGTCGCTTTCACGATGGCCACCGGCGATCTGCCGGTCCCGTCGCTGCGCCTGGGTATCTTCCTGGTCATCATCGGCGTTGGAGAGCCGACCGCGCCGCGCACGATTCTCCTTCGTACCCTGTACCGCACCCCGTTGGAAGCGGATTCTGCGCAGACTTCGTTCCTTCTTCACCGGGTGGTGAAGGACAGTGACCGTCAAGGCGAGATTGGAGATGTTCACCAACGGTTCCATGAACGTCGAACTGACATAGTTTTCCGGCCACTCATCAATCCAAAAGACCCGATGGAACCCCGACTCCGTCTCCACGTAAGTGGTGTGTTCAAACTCGGCGACAGGCCCGGCCATCTCGATGTCCCGGCCCAGCCGATCCGACATTTCAAGCCGCACAGCAGCGGTCGGATCGTACGCCTGCCGAATGACCAGGGCAAGCCCTTCTGAGTCCAGCCAACCCGCAGGAGTGAGCCCAGCGTCGCCGGACTGCTTCTCGCACCAGCTCAACTGCGTCCGCATTACCTGCGCAGCACCCTCAAACCCGCCGCCCTTGCTGTTGATTTCCTTACTGGCCAACCCCAAGTCCAGGGTTACAGCAATCAGAGAGTCGCGCCCGCTGCCAGTTGGGCCGGCTTGGGCAACACCAACACTGTAGATACGGCGCGCCAGGGAATCTCCGGGAACGGAGCGCTGCTCAAACCATTCCTGCACAGCACGACCCGAATCAGGCGTTACGCGCACCATCGACTGGATGGTGGCAATACGGTTTGCCTTAGCCGAAGCCAGCAACTTCCCCCACCTGGCTGAGCGCACATCACGCTCAAAGGGCTCGATGTTCTCCACGCCTTCATGACTGACCCGTAAAACCGCAGACAACGTGTTGTCATGCGGATTCAGAACGTAGGCGCATCCAAGCTCAGGATCGATCAGCCGCTTAAGGGCAGCGCCACGACCAGGCAGATTCAACGACCCATCGCTGAGAAGTGGAGCCAGCTTTCGCTGAAAACGGTTCTGTCGCATAATCACTTTCCTTTGAAATTGAACCCAAACCGGCACCATGATCGTCAGCGCCTGCCGCTCTATCCGGCCCACACCCATCACAAGAAAAACCCCCGCGATCAAGGGCCACCGGAAAACCCCACACAGTGGTGAAGCCAGAACCAAAGCAATGACGGCCACCACCAGCGCCCGTCCTGAACGTTGGGCAAAGCACAACCACGCCATCCACATACCGAAGAAAAACAAGATGACAGCCGCCACTGCGCTCACCACGTTCCCGAACCCCGGAAGGGCAGGAATCAACACAGCAAGAACACCCGCAAACAGGAAACCGATCTGACCCACGGAGAGACCAAGCAAAACCCCCGCCCGACTCAAACCGCTGAACGTGGCCCTGTACGACTCAACCTGATTCGAACTCACAGCACGACCGCCTTTCCCGCAGTGCCAACCGCCGAAGAAGAAGTGCCAGCCGAGGGCAACTCGCCCTGCCCACCGGAACTTCCTCCCTGCACACCGCCGCCAACAGCTCCATCCTCACCAAGGCCGCCATCCTCCCCGCTGCCACCTGTCAGCCCCGGCCCGCCGCTATGCCCCGCGCCCGTTGCCCCGGGCCCGGCACCCCCAAAGCCTTGACCTTCTCGACCACCTTCCGGCGACGTCAGAGGCGATCCCGGCACTGGGGTTTGTTCGGTCGGATCCTGGTCGTTCCCCTCCGGGCCGCCATTGACGCTGGGAAGATCATCCGGGTTGACCTCTGCGTTGTTCCCTGGCCGACCGTTTTGGCCCGTCCCACCGGAATCGCCGCCTTCAGGTCCTCCACCGTCTCCGGCACCGCCAAAGCGCTCCCGAAGGTTCTCCCATACTCCGGAAGGGTTCTTGACCGCGTCGGCCGCTTTCTGGAACGCAGCGCCGCCGTGGTTTTCCACGGCGGCGCTGACTTCCCCACCAACGAAATGGAGCATCTTCCACACCATCATCGGCACCACGCACGCGATGACCAGGATGATGCAGGCCTGAATCACGACCCCGATCATCTGCCACACATCAGGGTTGTCACACTTGCCCCCCTCTAATGCGCCAGGGCATGCGGTGTTAAAAGAGTTGGCAAGCAACGCACCTCCAAGGGACATCACCAGCGCGGTCACGGGAGTGACCATCAACAATGTGCCCATGGCTGTAGCCCATCGGCCCGTCCACCTACGTGTCGGCTTAAAGGGCAACCCGGCCATCGCCCACGGAGCCATGACCGTCCCGAAGTACATTGAAACGGATCGGAATTGAAGCATCATCCACACTCCGAGGACCGCGCCCAGCGCAACCAGCAGGAATACCCCGCAGATGATCACGCCAGCGGCCCCCATGGCCAGCAAAGTACCGAAGACCGCTGCGAACAAGGCACCGCCGGCGACTGTAGCCGCCCCGGCACCGGCCTGATTCTCGGCCGCAGTCGCCTTCATGATGTCCGAAGCCAAGGTCGCCGAGAGCTTGTCCAGATCAGCAACAGAGCTATACAGGATGAAAGGTATGAACACCGCAGCAAGGAGACCAAGAACTGCCCGGGCCTGCTCTTCAGCCCCACCCTTGAAGAACGCCGTTAACACCTGTACCAGGAACAGTCCCAAAGCGATCGCGATCCCGATCGCAAAAGAGAGGCTGTAGACGCTCAGAACGCCTTGGTTGGTGAACTGGGGTGAGGAACTGTGCAGCATGAAATCCCACACGGCCGTGATGGCGTCGCCTAGGCCCTTGCCGATCAGCTTGAAGAAGTCTTCGATGGAGGACCCCACCGGGTCCAGAGGGTTGAAGGCGGGTATCCGCATGGTGGTTACTTCCAGTTCCTGCCGATTTCGTAGGCCCAGTTCGCCAGCGTCGGCGCCGCGCCGACGAGGATGGCACCTACCACGCCGCCGATAGCCAGAGCCAGACCCAACTTCTCGTGCTTGCTGTTCTCGGTTTTGAACTTGGCGACGCCCCACAGAGCGCCGCCACCGGCAATGGCGGCCACGGCAAGCCCAATTCCCCATCCCATGCCACCCGAAAGCAGTTCAAGAAACGAATTCCATCCGGGAAGTTTCGTCGGATCCGGCGCGGGCACTGTGATGACATCCTTCGGCGGAATCAAAGCAGTGACTGAATCGAGCATTTTGGCATGCGGTGACATCGTGTTGTCCTCTCGTGGAAAGCAAAAAGGTGGCTGTCCGGGAGATCCGGACAGCCACCTCAAGGGAGCACGCGAGGCTAAGGGACTTTTACCCGCGCGCTGGATATTTCCACCGGTTCAAAGCCGGAACGCTTGACCTTTATCCGGACATGCACTTCCTTGCCCTTGTCACCGGCTCGAAGAGTGAAGCTCCGCTGGTTTGCTCCCTCCACAGGCGCTCCATCTACGAACCACTGGATGTTCGCAGTCGTAGGCATCGGGTCCCAGCTGCCGAAATCAACACTCACGACCTTCCCCGCCGCCGCACCGGTGATCGAAGGGGGAACCTTGTTGACCATCGAAGGGAGGGGCTTCGTCCTCGGCGATACTGTCTGCCTGGGCGTCGACGCGGAAGTCGACGAAGGCGATGAGGAACTGGCGACCGCCGGAGCCACCGGAGCTGGTTCTGATGGGGTAGACGTGACGACGACGCCAATTGCCAGAGCCGCGGCGGCAACGACCCCGGCCACCACCAGCCACAGAACCTTGGCACTGGCAGGCTTGGCTGAACTGGCGAGTGGTACTTCTTGCTCTTGGGTCTCCAGTGTGTCCGGCTCCGTGTTGGCCTTCTGGTCTTCCGGCACGGGCTCGGTGAGCTCGTGCTGTAGCTGGGACAGGATCCGTGATTGCCGGAGGAACCGGTCATGGCCACCATCCGAGGCCTGCCCGGAATGTTCGATCATTGTCGAGTCGTTCTTCATCTTTGTCGCTTTCATGCTCAGGCCGGCGGCGGGTACAGGAAGGCACTAACTTGCGTCGCCGGCATGGTGAACTGCCCGTAGCTGTGGTCGTTGGGTAACCGGTTGTATTCCTCCAGAAGGACCGTCGCGTCAGCGTTCACGGCCGCGACGGTGGCCACATGGCCCATCGGTGACAACGGGCTGATATCGAACCACGCCACCGCGCCGACGACGGGCGTAGCGGACACCGGCCAACCATGGGCCTGCCACTGATTCCTCCACTGATACGCCATCCCCTGCCCGTTGAGCAGGTTGGCGTTAGTCCACTTATAGGGCGGGGCCCTTGAACCGATGTCGTAATTGAGTTTGTAGATCACCCAATCCACGCACTCCCGGTAATACATCCCGCTCTCCGGGTTAGCTGTCCCCGGCGCGCACGGTGTCGTATTGCAAAACGGTGCATCCTTGTGCGGGTAAATGTCCTGGGTGCCACCCGGGGATGCCGTGGCCTTGCAGGACCCCGTCCAATCCCCTGATCCCGCTTTAGCCTTGATCTTGGCCACATAGTTCTGGGTCTCACCAAACGGCGGGACTCCCCGAAATTTCTCCACTGCCCCAGGTCCGGCGTTATACCCGGCCAGAGCGAACGCCACAGGGTCTCCCCCGGTCTGCGCAGCAAGACCCTTGAGCTGGTTGAACAATGCCCCCATGTACCGGCCCTGCGCGGCGATGGCATCCCTGGGATTGAAGGGGTCCCCGCCATTTCCGTACGAGGACCAGGTCGCAGGCATGAACTGCGCTAACCCCTGCGCCCCTACCGGGCTGACGGCCCGTGGATTCCACCCGGACTCAGCCTCAAGTTGAGCGGCCAGGATCCCGGCCGGCAAACCGGACTCGGCAGCGGCTTCATGGACGTAGGCCTGCCACTCCTTCGGGGTATTGCCCCCTGTTGCGCTGGCAGCGACTCCCCCCGTCGCCGGGACGATCACACAGCTGCTGCCCGAACGACCTCCTCCACTGCCGTCTTCAGGTGCCGCCCACGACGGCATGATTGTCACCACCATCCCAACCAGCAGCAAGGGTGTGGCGAGAACCAACGCGAGGATCCCCGCGACGAGCTTCTTCATCGAGCGGCTACTGTTCCCACGCGGGCACTTCGGTCTGCGCGAAAGCAGGTGCCAACACCCCAGCGCCATCAAGACGTGCGCTACCAGGGACCATCGCCCCCACCTTCCAGGACGTCAGATCATTGATCCAGCAACCGACGGGAGCCTTTTCGCACTGGACGGCGATGGTCATGGAAATCGGCTCATCGAAGCAACCCCGCTTGTCCTGACCGATCACCGCAGCAAGATCCTGAAAAGCAGGACTAGCCCCCCGTGTGGCACCCGGACCAGCTGACGTGTTGGTGCACACCGTGCGGACGCCTTCGACGGCAACCGCGGACCGGGTGCCGGTACCTGGCTGGACCTTAACAGTTTTTGCCACCCACCCCGAATTGACCGTGGCGAAGGTCCGCCAAGCCCCGGAAAAGCAAGGGATCGGATGCTCCGTGCGGTTCTGGCACTTCCCATCGCTGGGCGGGGCAATCTTACTGATGTACCCGCGCAAATCAGCGCCGCCGCCGTCACCAAGCTCCATCACCGATCGCTTAACCACATCGGTGTAGTGCCACTTGTAGTCCGTCAACGCCCATTCCTTGGCGACTGCCTGACCGAAGGCACCCGGATCCGTGAGCACACCAACCGGGGGCCTATCGGCGACCGCAGGCGCGGACGGGGCCATCGTCGTCACAACCGGACTCGGAGAGCCAGGCGCCGCTTCAACCGGGCCCGTCACGGTCGGAACCGGCGAGACAGGCCCAGATTCAGGTCCATGCGCGGCCCCGGCTGCCCAGATGAAAACCGCCGCCAAACCCAGCAGAACAACGCAGCAACCGACAAGCGCGACCCAATATTTGGCCGGCCGCGTCCCGTCCTCATTGAAACGGAACCTCTTGCGCCGCTCAAACAACCTCGCCTGCCGGGCGACAAACGCCTCTTTCGGATTCTTCAACCATGACCGCAGACCCATACAAACCGCTCCTTGCGTGCTCTTCCACATCAATCAGGCATTCCCAACTTCTAAGAGCACCCACGACAGGAGTCGAACATGACACGGAGAACGAAAGGACGTCCGGCAAGCCGGCCGACAGATCCCTACACGCAGTCGCGTTCCGGCTTGCGCACCGTCCCCTCCACACAAGTCCCGGACGGGGGCTTTCGCGGCATAAACCGTCTTCGTTCCTTCGTCACTGCGCCTATCTATTCCACGGTCCCCCGCCCACGCCTGGCTGTGGAGCCTCTGGCCGGTGCACGACCCGGGCAATAACGGACAGGTTCATAACCTGCCCGGTGCCTCAACGGCACGCGACAACCACCAGGTGCCCCCACCTCATCGAAAGGACCACACCATGAAGATGCCCAAGCGCACCAAGATCGCACTCATTGCAGGCTGGCTATGCCCCGGCACCTGGGGCGCCGGAGCCATTTGCTACCTGGCCACCATTTCGTTCCCTGACCACAGCCCGAGACTTGCTCTGACGCTGGTCAGCCTCGTTGGCGTGAACTGGATCGCCGGAATGCTCGGAACCGGACTCGGGATCTACGTGAGCATCAAAACCAAGAACAAAGCCGTGATGCTCTCCACCACCCTGGCAATACTCACCTCTCTGGTCCCTCTCTTCGCCTACGCCTACACCGCAGCAACCCACTAACCAGCAACCACCAGAGAAGGAGCACCATGACACACACCCAGAACCACGACACCGAACCAGAACCGGTGACCGTCTACTCCACCACCAAATGCGTCCAATGCGATGCCACCTACCGCGCTTTAGACAAGAAGGGCATCAGCTACAGCGTCATCAACGTTGAACACGACCCCGAAGCAGCCCAGATGGTCAAAGCCCTCGGCTACATGAAAGCCCCAGTCGTTTTCCACGGAAACGATCACTGGACAGGATTCCGACCAGACAAAATCGAGAATCTCCCTACCAAACCAAGCCGCGAGAACGCACCCATACTGCACTGACTCGGCCCCACAGCCACTCCCGTCGTGATCCAGGGCGATGCCCGTAAGCCCTCCCGAACCGAACAAGAAACGAGAAGAACCAATGAAGAACCAGTCGAGCCCCCTGCTCGAAGGACTGAAAGACAAAGTCCGTTCACAGCAGGTCCGAGTGAAAGTAGCCGCCAGCGTCGCGGCACTGTGCGTGGCCGGTGCGGGAGTATGGGGTGTAGGGGTGGCCGTCGCCAACAGTCAGTCACAGCAGCCAGTTGCTGCGGTCGAAGTAGCCAAGTCTTTGGAGCCCTTGCCTGTTGTGCCGCTTGAAGAGTCCTCCGCGGCGGCGCCTGCGACAGCTGCCCCGTCCATTGCTCCGGGCCAGGCACCGGCCCCTGCAGAGACCGGCCCGGCAACCGAGGAAGAGCCAGCATCGGACGCCGTTGAACAACCGGCCGCTGAGGTCAACGCTGCAGCACCAGCCACCGGCGAACAGGCAGCCCAAGCCCCAGCCCCGCGCACGCCGGCGTATGCACCCCCCGCACCGGCACCTGCACCCCCCGCACCGGCACCTGCACCCCCGGCCGTGGCACCTGCACCCCCGGCCGTGGCACCAGTAGCCGCCGCGCCCGCTCCGGCCCCTGTCAGCCCCTTCATCGACAATTCCGGATACAACCGCACGTACGCCCAGAACCTGGGAACGATCAACGCGGCCAGGGCACGGCTCGGCGCTCCCGCCTTCGTTACTGTCACGGGCGCTTGCTCCGTCAAAGGCGCCGCCTATGGTTCGTCCCTGGACGGTGCCCAGGGCGCAATTCAGCACCAGGGCATCGTTGGCGGTGTTTTTGGGAACACGACGGGAGCTACATACTCTCCCGATCCCGCCGCGCCTCTTTCAGCCGGCACCCTGACCGTCTACCGCTGCAGCTAAGACCTTCGCAAAAAGAAGAAGCGCTCGTGGCCACGTTCTCGGCTACGAGCGCTTCTTTTCCGTACGGTAGCCCGGCATGCCGTGCTCATGGCGGACCCCCGACCGTGAGTGGTGTGGCAGCAACGATGGTGTTTTGGTCGTAGTTCAGGACCTCCCCATCCGGGCCTGGGGTTCCGGCGCAGGTAACCAGGACCAGCTGGGGGGTCCCTTCGATTTTGTAGGTATCGGCCGGGAGTGGTTGGCGCATGATCGTGCGGGAGGACGTGATCTTGTAGGTGAACTGTTTGCCCACTTGGTCTGTTATGTACACGAGGGCGCCCTTCTGGGCTTTGGAGAGGTTCCATAGTGCGCCAGGTGCGAGGCCTTTGTTCACGTGCCCTGCGAGCAGGGTGGTTCCTGTTGCTGCGCCGATCGGGGCAGCGGGTGTGTAGTGGCCGACTTTCTCGGCAGAGGGGATGACGATGTTGTTGGTGCCGGTTTTGAGGCCAACGTCGACCAGGACCGCCCGGATGTTCAGGGACGGGACGGCGACCTCCATCGGCCCCAGCACAGGAGGGGTGTCACCACCGGTGTAGGTGTCCGGGTCCGCTGGGGTGAAGGGCTTTTCCACCGCTGGAGCTTGCTGGTAGGTCGGGGGTACGCCGACGCCGAGGTATCCGGCGGTGATGGCAGCTGCAGCTGCGCCGGCCAGCAGGGCAAGCGTCGTTGCTAGGAAACGGCGGCGTGTCAGCGCTTTGCGTTGGGCCTGCCGGTGCCCGGCAGGAGTTCCCGGCGGTGGTACCGGGCTCATGAGCAGATCCGTAAGGTTCCGTCACGGGAGATCTGCGCCGTAAGGGCTTCCTTGCCTGTGTAGGTGACGTCCATGCTGCCATTGGGACGTTTCCGGTAAAACGGGTAGTGGTCGTTGAAGCTCTCCTCCGGCGTGGAGAACGCATCCAGCTGCGCGTCGTTGGCGCCAGCGGCCGCGGCGCAACTCCGACGGTAGACATTCTTGAAATCTTGAAGTTCAGAGGCGGATAGATCCGCGAGCAGTGAGACTGCATCCGCGTGATGAGCTGCCGCTGTCATCGGAAAAGTCCTACCTTCAAAGCATGGAGCGAGAGGTCGGTGTGTTCGAGGAAAGGTGCGATAGTCGGCAGACTCATGCAGAGGCACTCCCATTCGGCCTGGCCGCAAGCAGGGCATGTTGGTAAGGGGCGCCCTCCCATCGCGTAGCGGGGAGTGGCGAGCAGACCGTGGAGCAGGCGTTCGGCTTGCGGGCTGTTCCATTGTCCGAGGGCACGAACTGATCTTGCGCTCATCATTTTGTCCTTTCGCTGGTTACGGTGCGGGGCACCCGGCTCCGGTGGTTACCGGTTCCGGGTGCCCCGCATCATTGGTGCTGGTGGTGTCGTGGGTTAGAGCAGATCGCCCGCGCCAGAAGTGGTGTCTTCAGCGCCGTTCATGGCTGCTGCCTTGCGACGCTGAACATAAACACCGCCGCCGATGGCAAGCATGGCTACCAGGACGGCTGCGCCGCCGAAGAGCAGCGGAGCGTTGATGCCCTGCTGCGCGGTGACTTCACCGGTGTAAGCGACAGGTGCCGGCTGATCCGGAACCTGCAGCTGGGGCTTTTCCGGAGCAGGAGGAATGTCCTTCGGGTAACCGACTACGCTCTCTTCCTTCTCCCCGCATTTGCCCTGGTGCAGGACGGCGGTCTTGGCATTGCCCGTGCTGTCGGTGTACTTCGTGACGAGGGTTTCGATGTACCCGTAGGTGCCCTTGTCCGTCAGGGTGGTCTCTTCGGAGGTGTAGTCCCCGGCCTTGGTCACATCGACCGCTGCCTTGGACGCCCAGAAATCGTTCTGGCACACGGCCTGGACCGAGTCTGTGGTGTCATCGCCGAACTTGTAGAGCTTCCACCACAAGCTGGTGCTGACACCCTCACCGGTCGGGACGGTCCCGGTCACGGTGGCCTTGTCAGTGACGGTCACAGGCACGGTGCCGTTCGCCGAGGCCTGGGTGCTGACCGCAGGTTTCTCCACGGGCACTGTTTCGTTCGGGAGCAGTTCCTTGCCGTCCCATCCCTTGGTGGAGTCCGTCGGGGCGATCTTCTCGGACCAGTACAGATTCGCGGCCGCGTCCTTGGCCCATTTGCCGTTCATGATCGGTTCCCAGGGGACATCGACCGACGGGGTGTTGAAGGTGCCGTTGCCGGTGACCTTGGTCGTGACCGACCCGATCAGCTTCGCGTCTACCGGGGCCTTATCGGTGCCGCCCTTGACCGGTGCCGCCGAAGTTAGGAACAGGTCACTGGATACCATCAGTTCCTTGCCGGGCAGGTTGCCGGTGACTTCGATGACGTCATGGACCTTGCCGTTTTCGATGACGGAGGCCTTCGTGATGGCCTTCGGGACACCAACAGACACCGTCTCATCCGGCAGCAGTTCCTTACCGTCCCATGCCTTCGTCGTCGGCGTCGCTGCGATCTTCTCGGAGAAGTACAGGTTCGCCGGCTTGGTCGGATCCTTGTCCTGCTTAGCTTCAACCAGCTCCCAGGGAACCTTCACTCCCGGGGAGTGGAACACACCGTTACCGGTGACCTTGGTCGTGACGGTGCCGATGGTCTTCGCGTCCGCGGGTGCCTCGTCCACTCCGCCCTTGACCGGCGCGGCCGAAGTCAAGGTCAGGTCCGTGACAACGTCGAGTTCTTTGCCGTCCTGGTTGCCGGTGACCGTGATGATGTCGTGAATCATGCCATCAGCGTCGATTTCTGAGGCCTTCGTGCTGACCTGGGGCTGGTACTTCACGATCGTCTGTTCGCCCGGGTCGTTGAACCCTGCGGCCCAGTCGCCAGTGAAGTACTTCTGCAAGGCTTCGGGCTGGTTCGCCTTCTTGAACGAGGCCACCGGGTAGTAGAAGCCCGGCTTGTCAGTCTTCTTAGCCGCGGTAGCGGTCACATCCCCAACACCGGAGGCCGTCACCGTGCCGGAAGCGTACTTCACAGCAGTAGCAGGCACAGCAGCCGAGGGGGCCAGCTCAACCGGGCTGTAGTACCAGTCCACGTCCAGGACGACGGGAACGTTGTGGCCGTCCGCGAAGACCCAGTCATTGGCGTTTCCCGTGGAGGTGCTCACGTGCAGGACATCGGTAAGTGCTTTGTCCTCTTCCAAGTACACCGGCGCCGTGGAAGTCGCCACAGGCTGGAAATCCAGGACTGCCTGGACGTCAGCCGAGCGGAAACTAAACGGGGCCGTGGCACCGCCTGTCAGGACATCCTGACCACCGTCGATCGTGTAAGTCGTGACCGTCCCGGCCGGGCCGGTACCCTCAAACGCCACCGACACCGGGCCTGTGCCTGCGGCGGTGAACGCCGGCAGGGTTTCCCCGGATTTCACGGTGATGCTCGCACCGAAACCGTCCCAGACCGCGTTGGTCAGTGTCGCTGTCATCGGCACACCATTGACCTGGATACCGGTAGAGGACTTCAAGGACAGGTTAGTGACCGTGCCGTGAATGTTGTCGGACATGGCCAGCGCCGCTGACCCTGTGTAGGGGCCGGTCTTGCCCAACGCCGCTGCCTTGATCTGCGCGGCTTGGGCACGGATGGCCACCAACTGCGGATCCGTGGAGTCCCGCAGATTCGGGTACGGGGCACCCACACCGTTCCATGGCGTGTTGAAGCGCGGATCCGCAGCCTCGTGCACAAGATACGACAAGGCAGGGTGGGTGCTGACATCAGCCTGGTTATCGGTGATGGCCACGTTCAGCCAATCAATGGCCGCCGTGCCTTCCACACCAGGGATGAAGCGTGCGTCCTCACCCATCTCGAAGCAATAACCGCTGCCGTTAGTGTTCGGCACCAACGTACTTCCCAACCACATACCCCAATCCCCGAAAGCCCCGGCAGGGGGAACCTGGACAAGGACACCATGCAAACGTGTCCCGGGCTCATCTGCATGCGCAGCAGGGGCCGACGCCACAGCCAGGAGCGCCGGCACAGCCACGGCCCCAACACCGCTGAACGCGATGGTCGTCGCCAAAGCCAACGCCCCGGTACGTTTGGCCGCGCCTGGTCCAGCCGAGATCCGGCGAGAGCCGGCCTTCGCTAAAGCGTCGTTCCTGGAGAACTCCCCGGGATCCCGCTCCGATGGTCGTGTACTCAATTTCGTGTTCCTTACTCTCTTCAACCGGGCCCAGGCCGCGATGGGCACAGTTCGTCTGGGCCTGCGTGAAGGGAGCACACGCAAATGGCCTTGTTCCCACCACCGTGACGGTCCTGGGAACTAGGCCATGAACTTCCTACTGGAAGGTCACTTCCAGTAGCGCGCTTCTAGGACAGGGCATGGCGTCCCTTACGACGGCGCCCGACAGCAAGCAGGCCGCCACCGACAACCACAGCTCCAGCACTGAGGACAAGAGCAGCGGCAACACCTTCGGAACCGGTATTGGCCAAGACCTGCGGCGCCACGGACGGCGTCACACGGGCAGCCTGAACAACCGGCTGATAGCCACTTCCCATAGTGAGAGCCCCGCTGGCAGACCCAGAGACAGGGGCCTGCGCAGCAGGGATCCCCACAGCCGGCGCCACCTCCGGTACCTCGGT
>NZ_JBHUCD010000026.1:0-58515 GCF_042786555.1 Paenarthrobacter sp. NPDC056912 | reverse complement strand
CGGCGGGATCGTGGGTTCGACCGGTACTTCGGGCGGGATCGTGGGTTCGACCGGTACTTCGGGCGGGATCGTGGGTTCGACCGGTACTTCGGGCGGGATCGTGGGTTCGACCGGTACTTCGGGCGGGGTCGCACCAGGAAGAACGTCAATCTCGCTTTCGGTGGCCGCGCCATCAGATGAATCGACTGAGGCTACTTCAGTGGAAACCGGAGCAACTGATACTTGGCCAGTGCCCTGCGCGCTAGAGATAGATTCTTCAGACGGCGCCAAGGGGTTGTCGTCGGCCAGGGCCATGGCTGTGCCGCTGAGCCCGGTCATTGCCCCCGTGACCAACACGGTGGCCACCGCCATGCGGGTCTTGCTGTTCTTGGTCTTGTTCCTTTTTCGGACATGCTTGCCCATGGAGTGCTCACTTTCGTTCCTGTGGTGCCGGCGCCGACACAACGGGAGGGAGCACAGACAAGACTGGGTCTCGGCAGGCCTAACGCATTTCAAGGCTGCTTCGAAGCGCAGACGGGAGCCCGAGTATGTCTTGGTGCTGTTGGTCCATCCAGAATCCTGCACGCAGTTGTTTCCGGGCCGGTGCCAAAACTTCCGACCTGAACTGGTCCGGTGTCATCGATTTGTCTCCCACGAGACACTCGTATGCGGACCTGAGCAACGCCAACCGGGTGATGGTTCCTCATGAGATTTGGGATGGGCTGCCCGTCAGATCGCTCAGGCCCATGGCGGCGGAATCGTTCAGTGCTGCCTGGTATTTGCTTTGCAGTTCGCGTCCGCGTTCTTTGTCGCTATTTCGTCGCCATGCCTTGCTGCGGCACTCCGGGCACTTGTTCTTGACGAGCCACTTCACGTACCGGTCACGGTCCTGCTCAGACCTATCGGACAAATCATGAGCCGCTGTGTGCTTGCACGTGTGAGTGAGGGTTGTTGTGGCCATAAGAGTCACCAAACTTTCCAAGAGAGGCAGTAATGCCTCTTAGGAGCACCGAGTGCGGTCTACCGGGAATTTGCCAGGTCGGGCCATAGCGCTGCCGCGACGGCAGACCTCACCGCCGGAAGCATCATGATGCCTTGTGGCTCGTGCCCATGAAGGATCATCCACATGAAGCCTCGACGCGCCGTCACCAATCGGGTCAGGCCAGTGAGGACAGTCGGATCGAGCCAGCCGAACTCTTCCGTGATCGCCTCTGCAAACAGCGACTCGTTGTCACCGATTTCTTGGAGGCGGGCCAGTACGTTCTGGCTCGTCGGCCGTGGCCAGCTGCATTCTTCCTCTAGGATCGTGCCGAGAGATTCCCAGAGACGATCGCACCTAAGGGACTCGACGTCCGCCGGGGCCGCCGGCAGGAGGGCGAGCTGTTCCTGGTCGATCCTTTGCACACGCGGCTTGCTACCCGTGATGCCCAGTTCATCCTTCGCGTTCCTCCATCTGCCTGACTGGACTTCGTTGGGTGCCACGAAATTGCGGTCGCTTTCGATCTGACGACGGAGGTAATTCCGGACGCAGGTGGCCAACCATGCCCAAGGGCTTGCTTTTTCCAGAATGGCCGGCCCGCGAAGATGTTCCCAAGCGGCCGTAACCAAGTCGTCCATCGCTATCTCCTGGAACTCTGCACGCAACCCGCCGAGACGACGGCGCAGCTCCTCTCCCAACAGCTTCTCTGCCGCAGGACCCTTCCAGTTCTTGATCTGGGACTCCCTGATCAAAGCCAGGAACTCAGAATCATCGCCTGTCCTGGCTGGTGATTCCATCAAAGCAGTGTTGTTAGGAACACTCATCCTCAGTCCTTTGCTTGCAGCGGTCAGGGCGTACTAGTCGACATGTGGGATCGCTACAGCGAAGTAGCGACCTTCTGCCGTAGCTCGGTGACCAGCGAGGAAAGACGCTCCACAGCGTCCTCAAGTGTCTTAATGGGCTGCAAGATCGCAGGAGGAGGCGAATCGAAGATCCCACCGGTCAGCGCCTCGTGAAGCGCGGCCGCAGTACCCTCAGCCTCAGCCCCCAGAGAATGAGCGAAATCGAACGCAACCCTTGGCGGAACCACGGAAGGGCCAGCTGCGCCACTAGTAGATGAGGCAGCAAGAACCGGCTCGGATTGCAGGGGTGCCCGACCCCAATCAGGCTCTGAAGACAGGCTTCCCGCGTTGGCACTGAAATCATCCCCGGGAAGTACCAACTGACCCTCCAACGGGGCCGAGTCCTGCTCGTTTAGGACCCCATGCGGGACTGTCCGCTTCCGGATGCTTCCATTAAGCGACCGAACCTCGGTAGGGAAGACAACACCATTGGCCTCTAGCTTCCGTTTCTCCGCCTGCGCCAACGTATGGCTCGCGCCCAACACAGCTCCGATAGCACGCGAGGAGAACAGATTCATGCTCAGCTCGCGCACTACAAGGGATTGCTCGGATTTGGGGAGGTTCCGGAGCACCAACTGCCTCTCCCTGACGAGGTCTTCCCACGTTTCGTAACCGAGGGCCAGCCACGCCTGGCCTTCCCAGAGGGCGATCACACGGTCAAGGATTTGCCGGCTCTGCTTTTCCACGTCAGAGTAGAGCCCGTCGAGGATCCTTAGCCTATTCTTCAGCTTCAGGATGCATTCGTTTGCCTCATGCTGATCCATCACGCCGTCATTGGAATCTACGATGCTCATACGCTGACCTCTTCCGGAGTTGGTTCGGTTTCAAAGATTGCCGGTTCCTGCCGGCGAAGGGTGCTGAGCCGCCGCCTCGCCGTGGACGGGCTCCAGCCGGAAACTTCAGCTAAAGCCGACCCGGATATTTGCAGCCCCTCCTGTCGTTGGGACAACGCCCACTCACGGACATCGATCTCATCCGTGCTCGAAGGCTTTGCGGTCGGTAAGGGCTCGCTCACAGAGGCCGGCTCCGCGGCGCCCGATTCCTCTTCCAGGTGAGATTCTTCTTCCGCCACAGCAAGCAGCTTGTTTGCTGTGGGGGCGTCTACGAATTCAGGCGCCGCGATCGTCTCCTCCCGGATTACATTCCGCGCGACAGCCAGGCGTCCAAGCTCTTCAGTTGCCGCGAACACAGCCAACGGTGCAAGCCCGGCTACACAGGCACCAATCACCGTTTGCCACAGCCCGAAAGATCCAACGGACATGGCATGCGCCGCATTAGCAACAACAGAAACGAAAGTGAATCCACCAAGACTCACCCACGAAGCCCACGTCGGCTCACCCCTGGAGCGGTGAATCAACACCGCCAACGAATACGCCAGGATCGCGACATCAATGAAAACCGGAACCGTCCACCGCATCCAAACCGGCAGACCCACCCATGCAGCTACTTCATGCAAGGCAGCAAAACTGACCATGAATGACGCTGCTGCGAGGAAGCAGACCAACGTCACCGTGAACCAAAGTGCACGCAAGGAGTCGGGGTTGATTCGGGTGGCAGCGGATGAAGAATTCGACTTCAACGTGCGCACCTCCGACTCGGCCGTGCGGCGAATCGCGCGGGCCAGCGGTGTCCAATTGACCGACACTTCACCTCGCCCGCCCCGTACCTTCCCGGGTTAGGCCCAGGATCCTCCGTTTGAGACCGCTCAATAGGATCAAACAAGGCCCATTCCCCCGCCCGCCTACCAGGCTTCAACAACCGAAACCGCTCATACAAGCAGGCAAACAGTGCGCCGAAGGCCTCGGAGTCCTCATTTCCTCCAGGCAGATTCCGAAGCCGCACTATCAGCTCCCGAGGATCAGAAGTGACGTCGACGGTGGTGAAGGGCAGGCCTTTGACTGACGCGCTGGCAAGCTCGGCTGACGTCCTCTCAGCGCTATAACGGATCAGAGCCTCCTCAAACTTAGTCATTTGCGAGTACCCCCTAATTTTCGACACCTAGGGCTTGTGCACTTCAATAAAAAAAGTCTACTGCATGCGCACTATATCTCAAATGCAGCTGTCGAGGGTGGCTCGGGTGCTAGCGAGTCTCCTACGGCTAGAATCAAGGGATCACGTTGACCGCCGCACTGTAGAGGAACTATGCCACCACCGAATCTGGCCCCCTCTGAGCTTCGGTACTTACTGGTCGCTCTCTCCCGCGAGTGGGAACGCGAGCTGTCTGGACAGGTTTCAGGGCTTGAATTGACCAGCGCTCAAGTGGAAATTGTTCTGGTCCTAAATGAATCAGGGCCGTGCACCATGCAGGAGCTGAGCGAATTGCTCATCCTCAACCGCGACCCATTCCGGGCTGTAACTCCCTTGGAATCAAGGGGTCTTGTTGAACGCGGGTCCAAAGAAGACCGGCGCAAAGTGACGTGGGCACTAACGGAAGAAGGAATTTCTGCTGCGGAGAAGATCTCCTCAGCAGATCTTGCTGTTCTACAATCCAAGCTGGGAAGGTTACCGACCTCGACTTCGACGGATCTAGTTAATATCCTGCACAAATTTAGCTCTGTCGTCCTGCAGCCCAGCACTCTGGAGGACCGTTTTGGCGCCCAAAGAACATCGGTTACGGATCTACTTGCGGCTGAACAGCTTCAGGACGTGCAAACGAGTCGCTCGGAGACAATAGCGACAAGGCTCCAGACGATCATTGGCATTCTAGACGCCGGAGACCACCGTCGAACATTTGCCAGGTTTGAGCCGGCTTTCAAGGATCTCCAGCTCGGGCCAAAAGCATGGGATTCACTAGTTTTTCGCGGTGGTCCCGTCAGTATTTCGACCCTGAGCACACTATCTAAAATAATGACCGATGACAGCACGTACTTGCTTAGCAAGGACGAGTCATCCGTTCGCGAAACTGAAAGCAGGGTGAAGGCAGAGGTAGCTCTGTCCATTGCCGGCGTTTCTGACTTCGGTGGGCGGGGGACTCTCGACGCCGACGCGCTGCATGCTCTCGCTGAATTGGTCCAGAAGAGGTTGGGCACAACAGAACGAGGTTAGATGGTGGCGCGGAAGCACGGAGATTTCCTACCTACAAAGCTTCCGAAAAGCGCCTACCATCAGGCCGCAAGAGCTCTTCAGAGAGTGCTGTTGGCGCCCGGGATGACACCCAGCGAAGTGATTAGTGCGTGCGAAGCCGCGCTGGGCAAGCCAATTCTTGTCGAACCCACTACGGATCCTCGACTGACAAAGGCAACGGGAGCATACGCTCAGACGGACGTCGGCGTGATTGTCGTGACCAGGCAGAGCGATCCATTCTGCTTCCAGAACCACTCCACCTATCACGAGCTGGGACATCTCCTCTGTGGACATGGCTCTCCATGCGTTCGAAGCCATCAGGAGCAGTCGACCGTATTCTCGTCGCTCTTTCACAGTGTCGAGGAGCTTCAGGCGGAGTACATAGCGTATGAGATTGCCACGAAAATCACCCAGAAGACAGCCAGCAGCAGAGCCTTCAGCTAGTGCGGGAACTTTCAGCGATCCTACTGGTCCTTGCACTCATGATTCTGACCATGCGCACCCCCTACGCCCTATCGGCCAGAGCTTCTCGCCCAGGGTGGCTAGCCGTTCTCTGTGCGGTCATCGCCGTCCTCTGCCTTGGATACGTGATACCCGTTGCTGTCATTGACAGCGTGATGGGTTCAAAGGGGTACTGGAACCTACTAGGATCAATTTCAACGACCCTGGCTTTCCACTTCATGTATCAGGCCCTACTTGTTCATACTTCCTCGGAGGAGTATCGCGGATACAGGCTGATGCTTACCTTCGTGATCGCGGCGTACACCGGGCTCTTTCTTCTGATCCACGACGTCAACACAAGCGTGAACTCAATTGAAGGCTTCATCTCGGCGACGATTGGCCAAGTGCAGGCTCTTCTGTACCTGGGCCTCTATCTAGCGACAATTTCCGCCATTTCGTGGTCATCAATCTTGCTTCTCCTGCGGAGTCGACGATCCCAGAAGATCTTTGTTGCAGGGTTCGTACTAGTGATAAGCGGGAACGTGATGGAACTGATGTCGCTGTGGCTTCAGCATGTCGAAGGGCGGAACTCTGCGCCGGCTTCAGGACTACATTCCATGTACACGGGAGTCTTTTTTTCCGGAGTCATTCTGCTCTGCTTCGGGTTTCTCCGGGCCTCCATCAAGTCTGTCGTCGACTACCTGGGGTTCCTTTACTTTGCGGCGGCTTCACATGTCATTCTGGTGAAGCTTCTCTCGATTCCCACTCGCGCCTCACACTTGCTTAGAGATCCGCGTGCTGTCGGCTACAGAAACCTCATTTGGATACACGACCACTGCACGTTCACGCTACAAGAATTAGGTTCACGAGAAGCCTCGCTCTTGGATTCTATGTGGCAATGGCACGCAAGCCGGACGCCTTCAGATCAAGACCTCGACAGAGTCAGGCCAAGAAGCAAAGGAGAGCAAGATTTTTAGTGGCATAGTCTCAATCGTCATTCCTTCCTCAACAATCATCGGGCTGGTTGCGGTCATCGGCCGCAAAATGACCAAGTGGAGGCCCCCCGCTGCCAGAAGCTTTACCGTAGGGCGGCGTCTTGACACTGTGACCCTCGAAAGAGACGAAAAAACAACGGCTCTGGGGACCTACAGCCTGACGCTTCATGAGGCTCACTTAACGGTAGGAGGCATCATCCCTACTCAGGATGCAACTGCTGTGACTCGTGCGGTCCTTGAAGTTGAGGGGAGCCTGCAGCCAGGCATGCACAGCGGAGTCTGGTCAGGTCAAGTGTTTAGCTCACCCACCTCATTGAAAACGCCCTACCATGAGGTCCACCTTGGCAAGAATGGGAAGAGCCTACCCGCCTGGGTATTTCAACCAACGCGTCAAAAGGAAGACATGTGGGCCATCCATGTGCATGGGCTCCGCAGTTCTCGTTTCTCAATGCTGCGAAGCGTAGCGATCGCCTCACGTTTAGGACTGACATCTGTTGTCCCATCCTATTTCGGAGACGCAGAAAACCATCAAGAGGGGCAAGCCTGCCACTTTGGACAACGCGAAGCGGAAGACGTGGATCGAGCACTGAAATACGCCGCAGACAACGGAGCGAAGTCGATCCTTCTATTCGGATGGTCGATGGGAGCCACGATTTCACTACTGCTTACCGAAACCTCTGAATCACGTGACCTCATCCGCGGATTAGTTCTCTTCTCACCGGGCCCCAGCGCCAAAGATGTCATCTCGGTGAACGCGCAACGCGCAGGTTTTCCTGGGCCGCTATCCAGGATGGTTCCCTATCTTCTGTCTCTCCCAATACTTTGCCGACTTAGCTCAGTCAAAAGCCCTGTGGACTATGGCGTGCTGGACTGGACAAGATCACGGAACCGGCTACGGATCCCGGCGTTGGCGTTGCACTCTAAAGGCGATATGGACGTCCCGTTCCATCTCACTGAAAGCTTCGCTCGGATCAATCCTCAGACTGTGACGCTAAAGGAGCTTCCGGCTGTCCCTCACCAGTACGAGTGGAACTCCGCTCGCGCAGAGGTGGAAGGGGCCATCGGCGACTGGATCAAGGCGCAAGAACTATAAAGCTGCGACATCCCTTGATGGATGCTCTCCGTCGCACAGTGTGTAATGTAGATACAGCGTCCTGCGTATTTTATGGTGTTCCTGCACTTTACTTAGATTAGAGGAAAGGATCCATGACCCATGTCGCACTGCTTTACCCCCGCGTTAGTGCTTGGCGACACGCCGAAGGGCCGCATCCCACTTAATGGAACCCGGTTCAGGTTTTGTAGTGACTAAGCCTCGGAGTGAGGTCCGATTCGATCGACCTAGTGAAGGAGAGGGAGCTATGCCACAGCCACACAAGGGCGACAGACGATACATCCCTACCCGACTGCCAGTTGCTGACGCCAATAAGCTCATTGCCTACGCAGATGCAACGGGGGAAAACCGTGGAGACGTTATTGCGCGTGCTGTCCACGCTTTCCTAGAGTCAATCGACTTGGACAAGCTTGAAATGCAGGAGGCTTTGCCTATCGCACGCGCCAGTTAAAAAGAAAAGGGCCCGCTTTCGCGGGCCCAAACTCTGTGCGTTCAGATCGATGTTCTTGGCGGGGCACGATCTGAACTGTATTCAACACCCACCCAGTGGGTGGATCTTTGTGTACCCCGAAGGGAGCAACTGCTGTCTATCGTACCGGCACTTTCGCCGTCGTCAACATTCACCGCGCGCGTAACCGGCTCGCGTGTCACTTCGACGACCCCACCTGAGGACGCCTGGGCGGCTCTGGCCCCTTTGATTGCTGGTCAGGCTTTTTTCAAGCCTGGTCGCTGGATCCGGGGGAAGTTCTCTTATCCGCGGCCGACGTCGTTGCCACGGATCACCAAGACATTGCCGGAGCAGCCGGCGGCCGTGCTGATCCACGCCGTGGACGGCACAGTGGCCACACTATGCCTCGACCTGGACACGTCCAAGGCAGCCCCTGCAGTCGTGAGGCAGGACGCCGAAGGACTCGGAAAGCTGCTCTCAGGGGCCGGGCTTCGTTTCGTGGAGGACTTCTCCCCCAGCGGCGGACGCCACCTGTACATACCGTTGGCCGAACGTATGGAGGGCTCTGCCGCGCGTGATCTTGTCGAGGCCCTGGGCACCAGGTACCGGAGTTTGGACAAGACCCCGCATCAGAACATCCACCACGGCTGCGTCCGACCGCCAGGATCCCGCCACAAGAGCGGTGGCCAGCAACACTTTGCCACGAGCCGGAAACTTACCTACGCCGTCACTTTTGTGGAGGTTTTCAATTGAGGCGCGATCTGTTCACTGAGGGTATTTCACCGGCGTCTGTCCCTCCAGCTGCCCCTGCACGGCACCCTGCTCTTGGGGGCCTGGATGAGGCGTTGTTTGAGCCGGGGTCGTGGCGGGCGTTGGATGCGGCGAACGTGGTTGTGCCTGGTTTGCTGGCGGGTTCATTAGAGGCCGCGTTGGGCTGGGTGGGTTCCGGCGGTGTAGCGACGGTGTTTGGTCGGCTGCGGGCGGGTTTCCGTGTGGTGGACGTCGACCTGGCAGGCGCTCGAGGTGACGCTGTGACGGATCTCGTCGCCGATTGGGCGGGCAAGCATGATCGCTGGCACCTGGTGCGTCCTTCCGGAGGCGCTGCTGGTCGTCACCACGTTTTCGTCCACATCGATGCCGACACGCTTCCTGCCCTGCAGGAGTACGTGGCAGAGCTCCGGCAGAGCTTCCACGTGAACTCCTCGAGCATTGACGTGCGTTCGGCCGTGCGTCCTTTGAGCGCCCCGCACCGAACTGGCGGCAACACGACTGTGCTCGGTGGTGCGGGGACTCTGAGGAACGCACTACGGGTGTGCCCAAACGTCCCGGCGGCGAAACGCCCCGGAGGCCGTCGGAGTGCCGGCGCGGCGGTCTTTTCGGGGCGGGGTTCCTCTGGAACAGCATTATCTGCGGGTGAGCGTTCCTCTTCTTGGATACGTGCGGCCCTTCCCTCCCCGATGACCGGGCGCCGGCCGTTGCCAAGCAGCTGGGCGGGTTACATAGCCTACGGGAAGCGACCCACGATTGGTGGAACGGATCATTCGGGGTCGACGTTCGAGCTGATCGCAACAAAGCAAATGGTGATCGCCGGCTACACGGCCGCGCAGGCCTGGGATGCTGTATCTGCTGCCCACCCTTCCGCCATGCCCAAAGCCTGTCGTAGCCAGAAACGCTGGGTGAATAACGTTTGGAACCAGTGCGTCTCGGACGTTACGGCCTTCTTCGCCGAGCGGCCGAAACCTGCCCGGTCAACCAGCCGATCTTCACCGGAGGTGAAGGCCATGGTGGATGCTGCCAGGCGGCGCCTACACGTGCTGCTGTGGG
This sequence comes from Paenarthrobacter sp. NPDC056912, assembly GCF_042786555.1. Lineage (NCBI taxonomy): Bacteria > Bacillati > Actinomycetota > Actinomycetes > Micrococcales > Micrococcaceae > Paenarthrobacter > Paenarthrobacter sp. NPDC056912. The sequence continues at coordinate 48,773 of NZ_JBHUCD010000026.1, read as the reverse complement.
ATTACCCGGCGCGGCGCAGGGATACCTTGTCCGCCGTTGCGCACGCTGTTCTGGACAGGATCGAACGGACTGGGGAGCTTCGGATTCCGGTCCCAGAGAGGAACCTCGTTCTGGACACGGGAATCGCTTCCCGTCCTGCAATCCGTGAGGCCCTGCGTTTCATTGACGGCAAACTCGGGTCCTTGCACAAGGACGGATTGGACCACGCGGCTCCGGAGTCCGGGAGTTTTGAGTTCGAATTGATTCCGGCCCAGGGGGGAGCTGTGTTGGAATTCTCCCCACCTAGTAGTCACACCCCCCTCCCCCGCTCCACCACCTGGCTGACCCTACCCCGCCCCGCCCGTCGCCTCTGGCAGAGCCTCCTCCAAAACGGGTCCCTCCCCCTACGCCAGCTCTGCCAATCAGCTGCCCTCTCCAAGAACCTCACCGCGTCGGTCAGCGAGAGCACCCTCCGGACCGGCCGGAAGACTCTTGCTGCTCTGGCTGCGGCGGGTTTGGTGAGGTGCGACAGTGAGGGGCTATGGACCGCCATCACTACTGTTACACCTGAGCATGCTGGAGCTGCTGCCGCGGCAGCGAACCGGCTGGCAGATGGGATCCACTATGAGCGCCAGGCCTACCGGCAGCGGCGTGCAGGCACATGGCAGGCGCAGCGCCGTCGGGCTTTGGCCAAGGATCACCGACGTTATCGCATGTGGTGGGATGCGCTGTCAGCGGAAAAGCGAACAGCACGCCAGGAACGCCACGCCGAGGCCTTCCACCGCCTGCCGCTTACGGCCCAGGAAACATTCAAAGCCCAACGCGCAACGCAGCGCATAGCCGCCGGAATCAACGAAACCGATCGTTACAGGAGTTGGCGAGAAGGACTGTCACCCAATGAGGCGCTGCAGCGGTCAACCGAACGCGCGCACGCATTCGCTACTTTGCCTGCACCTTTGCAGCAGTCCGCTGTCATCTCATGGGAGAATCACCGGGCTCGTTTCGGGCTCCCCGCCCCAAACCGATTACAGGTTCCGCAGGATCGGGATAAGCCGGCTCCGCTCTTTGAGCAGCAAAAGCTGTTTCTGCTCGAAGCCTAGTGCAGCAACAACTGCTGTTTGCGGACCTATAACCAACCACAAATATCCGCCTGAAAGGAAGATCGTATGTCTGATTCCAATGTTGAGGCCGCGGCCCAGCTCGAGCTACTGAATGCTGTACTCCAAGAGCGCCGTGGGTGGCAATATCTCGGCCACCATCGCGGAACTTCCATTTGGAGGTTCAGGTATCCCCACGACGATGAAACTGCAGAACGATTGGAGCACGTTCTCGTGAAGGCGAAAGCCTCTGCCAAGGGCTTTGAGCTAAAGCTGACTCCTACCGGCGAAAGAACACACTACCCCAGTTCTGTGATGACTGAGGCTGAGGATTTTTTCAACGTTCTGGAATCGATAGAGCGCTGGATATATGGCGTCTTCCCCGATACGTTTCCCTGTGATGCCTTCAAAGACCCGCAACAACGTCAAGAACGCTGTGAAGCTCCGTCGGAGTTCGTCGTCACGAGGGTCCTTGACACTGATCTGCCACTATGCCGTCACCACCTGGGTCCGGTTCTTGCCGAAGGAGGCAACGTGGCCTGGCCGCCAGAAATAGTGTGGTCCGGGAAGGGGCCATTCCCAGTCAACGGCGTGTTGCCGGTAGCGCAACGCATCAGAGAAGCGGAGTTCAACAAAGTTCTTGGGCTGTAGCTGGGGCTCGGGGACCATCGCTCCGAAAACTGGCGCTAACGTTTGCGGGTGTCGTTCGTTGACAGAGCATGGCTGGTGAATATTTGACGGCTGCCGAGGAGGCGGCTTACGGGCGTTATGCGCTTGAGGGTCCGCTACTGCCGGAGTTGGAGCGGTTCTTCTTTTCTCGATGACTTTGACCGGGAGTTGTGGCGTCCCCGACCCCCCCAGCTTTACGACCTCCTGGAGGAATTCACCAGATACCGGCAGCTAACGCGGATCGGACGAAACAGGTATGCCCTATACGTGGAGCCAGCAATCCTCGAAGAACCTGACACTGCGTCCGATCAGCGGCAAACAACCCCACAAAACTTGTAAAAGTGGCGCCAGAGTATGCCTACAACCATCGAAACCAGGGGCGAGCGTACTCTGACGTCATTCTCGACAAAGGACCTTTGCGACGTCGAACAAGACAAAGTCTGGTTCCCCACCGTTCACAGCCATCTGGCATCACCACATTTACCAAGCCGCATGAGTGCCCCTGTGTTGCGGCCCACCGATGGTCAATTAGGGCTCCGTTCCCGACCGGTTCTGAGATGGTGCCGTTCTGTTTCGTTTTGCCATGACGGCCTCTCGGGTCAGGACAACTACGGCGGTTCCCAAGACGGCTAGGGCGGCAATGTTGAGTATCCGACCTGCAGATCCGAATGCGCCCGCGGATACGACCAGGTCGTAGAGCACATGGGCGCAGATGAAAGGAATCAAGGTCCGGTGCTTACGGTAGAGGAACCACCACAGTATGCTCCACATCACCGCCAAGGTCAGGGCTATCGGAACTCCGTAGTACAAGTGGATCAGCAGCCGCCCGACAGTGATGACAGGTATTTGAACCCACCCGGAGAGCCTTAGCTTGGTCATCACGGCCACCGGAATGCCCAGGATCAGTATTTCCTCTGTGACACCCGCGTTTGTGGCATAGAGAAACGTGGTGAGAGGATCAGGGATCTTGCCATCTCCAGTCGTTTCAATGGCCGGCCATAATTGGGCGGCCCGGAATGCCACCCACATGAAGAAGTAAGCCAAACATCCGACGATGATGTAACCGGTGAGGCGCCGTGGTTGGACCCGGGCGAACCCCAGCTCTGGTCCGCGTATCCCGCCGGCCCTGGCGGACAGCAAGCCCAGACCGATGCCAGCCAGAGAAATACCCCAAACGATCGCCATAGCCCCCACGGACGGGGTGCCTTCTTCAAGGGCGCCGGTCAGAATCCCGACTGCCGCGTAAATGTAGAAACTGAAACCAACGACATAAGGCACGACAACGGTCAAGGCTCCGGACAGGACCCCCGCCGGACTCCGACCTATCCGCCACCTGCGAGCGAGTGTCATACCGAAAGGCCCCTTTCATTCAATCTCCAGCAATCCCCACGAGCTGGGAGCACCAATCGACGTTCCGATTCAGATGTTCTACGCCCTGCCCATAAACATCAGAGTCATCAGGTCCTTGATCATGACGCTGAGGAACGAATCCTGGGCGTACGAGACCGACCAAGTACGCGACGACGTCCTCCTTTGCGGGTGAGCTCGTCGGTGAGGTCCTGAGAGCTGGTCGAGCAGCGGGCGTAGCCGTATTGCGTTAACGAAGCGGGCATACACGATTTCTGACTTACTCAACGTTTTCAGTGCTGCCGGTCTTTGGATAGAAGCCGCCGTCGAGCCGCAACTATCCGCGGACGCAGGTCGTCGCTATCCTCACAAGCTGGCGTGGATGAACAAGTACCTCGGAATCATCATTTTCAAGGTTCGTCCGCTGTCACGTTGAGTACCCGGTAAGGGATCGGCTAACGGACGGGTAAATGATCACACTGCCTCGTTCCGCTGGAAGCACGGCCCATCCGTCGTCGCGCTCAGGCCGGTTCAATAGACTGACCAGATGGAACCCAACCGCGTTACAGCGTACGCAATCCGCGACGGTCACGAAATCGCTATTGAGTCCGAGGACATCAAGCTAGTCCTGCCCAACGGAATCTCGATTACCGTCTACCTCGAAACAAGCCCCGACGGTTACATGTCCATGATGATCCCGCCAACAACGGGCATATTTCAAATTCGACCCGGTGCTGCCAACCACCTGATGCTCTCCGCCAAGGATCGCGGCAACGAGCCCTCCCAAACTCCCGCTGCGGACTAAAAGAGTCAAGTCCGGCGATGCCTCCCCTCTGCGGCGAAGAAGCACCTCCATTCTTCAGCGAATGCCACAATCAGAACGATCCGATTGAGGTCGCGTGCACTCACCGATCCCCTAACAGACACCCTGTTCTTGCCGGTGCCGGTCAGAACAGGGTGGGGCTTGAGGACCAATGCTCGACTCCTCGCCATAGCATTGAAGGATGAGTACATATGTTGAACGGGACAGGCCGAATGGTCCTGAATCGTCCGTTTGCGGACGTGCCTGCGAGGCTTGCACCTTCGACGAGTCGGTCACCTCCTACGATGCGATCCCGGATGCGCAGGGCTGGAGGCCGGAGACCGGAGAGGTTGTGGCCTCGTTCCCGGGCTATCTCCGCGGACTCGACTACTGCACGAACTGCTATGCGGTTTACGGAGCGAACGGGCACATGGACCGTGAGCTGACCGCAGTCTTCCGCGCCGGTCTCGACTACATCCGGCTTGTCTTTGAGAAGGACCCTGGTCAGACGGTGACTATTTAGCTGTACGCGCTCGACGGTGAGTGGTGTGCGGTTACGAACGTTATTGGCACGGCCGACAGTCAGTATCTCCGGTGGCGTGAAGTTCCTAGCCCTTCGCGAGGTTTCAGTGCCCGCCGGTTTGTAACCTTAGTCAGTGCCGGTTTCTATGAGTCGCGTCACGCCCACGGGCGTACTCGTCAACGCCCAGCACCCCCACCCCTTCGCAGCGTATTGGGGCGACGGCGCCACATCGTCCTCGGATGGCCAACGCTACCGTACGGGGGCAAGGCAGAAGCCACCGGCCACGTCAATCCGAAACACGGCAACGCAGGTCCGAGGGTGCCTTAGCGCTCAATCCTGTTCCATTACTACCAAGACGTCATATCCGCCCGATTTTCGGCGAACACTACGGGGAACCCCGCCGCGGAAAAATCACAACAGCGAACCTGAACGACCTAGCGGTACAGCTGTGGCGTCCTTGACGACTATCAAGCCCACATCAGCCGCAACCGACACGAACGCGCAGCCTGGCACGCCTACCTCGACCGCCTCCAGGACCGCCAAATGGACGAAACCGACCTATAGCGACGCCGAGCGCGACGAATGGTGTATACCGCCGTCCGATGATGAAGTTTGGCAACGCCAGCTCCTTCGGGTTCCCTGAACAGCAGGACCTGGCTGACACCCATCCCTTAGCAATTTCAGCCAGTGCACCCGAACGCCGTCCGATGCGGGGGTACGTTTTCGTGATTCACGTCACAAATTTAGGGATTGGCACTATTTTGTGATGAATCCTTTAACCGGAGGTATTCATACCGTGTGATCGGTCTGAGGCATGGCCTGTCGTGCATGATTGAAAGCAGAAACCAACAATGACGTGGAGAAGAACTTGGGCCAGTCTGGCCTTGACGCCAGCAATCGCCCTTGGCTTGCTGTCCGGTGGGTCCACGGCCGCTCTAGCGGCCACGAACATCGAGACGGGTCCGACCGCAACCATCGCGGCAGCCACGCTGGGCCAGACACCTGGCACCTACACGAATTACACATTCGCTAACGCCCCGGCACAAGGTCTGAGCGATGTTGAGTTCGGTATCAAGGTCACGGCCGACCCGGGTAAGTCCGCCAAAGTCTTCTGGTCCAACCAGTTCCAGTTCAGCGATGGAAAGAACGCCTACACCGGCATGCAGACCAACGGGGCCGGGAACGCGCGGACCTTCATCTTCTCAGTTTGGGATGCAACCGAGGCCAAAGCGGGCGCTGCGGGGAGTTGGTGCCAGGACTTCGGCGGTGAAGGCGTCGGAAAGAGTTGCCGTATCAACGTTGAATGGGTCCAAGGCCATAACTACAAATTCAACCTCAACAACGAGGGTGACAGGTGGTTCGGCGTCACCGTCACAGACACCACGACAGGCACGTCCTTCAAGCTTGGTAGCATCCGAGCAGGATCCGACTATGTCAAATCCACGAACATGGTCTCCTGGACTGAGTACTTCGAATGGAACAACCCTAAGGCCACCTGCCTGGACCAGCCCTACTCCCGCGCTGAGATCGCTTTGCCCCGGGCCAATGCCGGTGCCATAAACGCCGGGGTCCTGAGCACAAGTTTAAGCTCCGCGTGTCCGACAGATTTCAGTTCGATCGAAACAACCCCGTCCTCCACTATTCAGACCAACGCTATCGGTAACAGCATCCGGGGACCGATCATCGGTCTGAACAGCCGTGTCCTGGACGGCGGTCCGGGAACAAACAACACCCCCCTCACTACCAAGGCGAACGACTCGAACAACATCGGGAATCAGAATTGGGTCGTTGCCAAGGACGGCACCATCCGCCTGGGCTCGGCAACAGGGCTGTGCCTGGACGCCGGCGGTACAACCGACGGCGTCAAAGCCCTCGCCTATACCTGTCACGCCGGCTCTACGCAGCAGTGGCGAAGCACCAATGGAACCCTGACCAACCCGGGCACCGGGAAATGCCTTGACGTATCCACAACCACCAACGAGGCACTCCTCTACACTTGCCACGGCGGCGCAAACCAGCAATGGACAGTACCAAAAGCCGGATAACCAGACCATTCGCTCCCAGTGACCTGATGACACCGAATGGTGGCGTCATGAAACGGTAAGCCCGAATTCCACCGAAATGCCCCGTACCGAGTCGCCGGTAAGGGGCATTTTCGTTCGACTTCGGTGGCCAGAACGCTTCGCCCGTGTTCGCGAAATGATGACGTCCGTTTTCTATAGCGAGGCACTTAGCGTGAATCTCCGTACCGATCTTCCCAAGACCCCAGAGCTCAAGATGGCAGACGTCCTGCTACGCCCGCACCCAACGCCCGGGACGGGCATCATTGATTCTCTCTGGCACCAACCGCGTGGCTTCCCGGAGTGCCCAACCCTATGTAGCTCCTGGCGTCGAACGGTGATCGGTTTGAGTCAGTCCTCTGCGTGTTCCAGGGCTTTGGGCGTGAAGTACGTTACCTCTCCGGAGGCATCCTCGACACCGAAAACGAACTGCCCGGAGGGTGTCGCGCAAATGTCGATGATCGTTCCATGCGAACGGGGAGTGTTGACCTTGTCGCCGGGTTTGAACGTCACCTTAGCCATAGCCGGATCGTACAACACGCCTAACAATGTTAGGGGTACGGTCCACCGATTCGTCGCACGCCGCCCATCCAACACCCTTTCAACCGGCACTCCATCGTTCATGGGCTGACTGCCGCGTCACGCCAACGACAGATCCGATCCTGGACCAGGACACACCTGCCGATCGTGCCGCCTGCACTCCTCTGTCAAGCCGTGCCTGCGCCACTTCAATCGCCCTGGCTGCTGCTGCGAGTTCGCTTAATGCGCTGGCAGGGATCGCGTGGGATTTCCACTCCTGCTGCAGCGCTGCCTCGACAGCGACGGACGGGACAGCGACACCCAGGAACGGCACAAAAGCTTTGCGTTTCGAATGATCGGCTTGGTCGGAAGCTGGTACTCGAACCCAAATCGGGCCGCACCAGCCGCACGAACATGCGGCCCGCCAGCCCGTTACCTCGTCGTCAGGGACGATCTCATGATCCTTTCGGACCGGATGCCGCGGGTAGACACCCGAAACTCCTTCGACTAGGAGAACCCCTCCCCCAAGCTGCAATGACGTCCGACCATCAGGTACTACAGCGCACAGCACGCCCTCGTGCAGACCGTCACCCAGGTCCCAGACCATGAAAGCTCCACCTTTCGGTATTGAGTGTCAGGAATACCTGACACGTGACCCTACCCCACGCGCACTAACCTCTCGGTCCAATCAAATGCAACTAGTTTGGTTGCGCATTCAAAGTGCAACCAAACTAGTTGCAATTCAGTTTGAACTCAGTTATGTTTGCAACAAGTTCGGAACTAGGCTTGTTGCACAACACCACTTGTTTGCAACAAGAATGAAACCGAAACCGAAGGACTCTTGAACTACCATCCAAATGAGGGCACAAGCGAAAAGCTGCTTGCTCACAGGAAAGGCACGTCTCCATGATTCTCACCATTGGCTCGCTCAAGGGCGGGTGTTCAAAATCCACGCTGACCGTAAACCTCGCTGCCGAACTGGCGCGCCAGGGCAAGAAGGTCACCGTCGTGGACGCTGACCCCATTGCCAGCACGACGAACTGGATCGCCGATAGGGAAGAGCGCAGCCCAGATCTGCCGTCGGTCATTGGAGTGCAGAAGAAGGGCAATCTCCGTGCAACGCTTTTGGACCTGGACGCGGGTGCTGACTTCGTCATTGTTGATACTGGCGGTTATGACTCCCAGGAACTGCGAACAGCGGCTACGGCTTCCGACGTGCTGGTTGTTCCAATGAAGGCATCACCCTTGGACCTGGATACCCTCCCGAAGTTCGTCAAAGTCATCGAAGGCATCATGGACTTCAATGCACAACTCGCCGTCCGCGGCCTCTTCACCCAAGCGTCCACTCACGCCATGGACAAGCGCCTGGACGAGTCCCGCGACATACTCAGTGACTACCCAGAGATCCCGCTGTTCGAGACAACGATCTACCAACGCAGCTCATACATGGATGTGATGCCCGTGGGTAGGGGAGTGGTGGAGTGGAGCGACGGCAAGGCAAAAGCTGAAATTCAAGTACTCGTACAGGAGCTGATTCACATTGGCTAATGCCCGTCCCACCCCGAATCGTCGACGTCGCGAAACCAGCCCGGACGAAGAAGCCCGCATCGCAGCCTTCGCTAAGCAAGCGGAGACGTTGCTTCCGGCTGAAGCGGAGAGAGAGCCTGAAGTATCAGAGCCCAGAAAGCTTCGGCCTCAACTTGCTACCCCCGCTATGAAGGCCACCAAGGACAAGTCCTACACATTCCGAATGACCGAGGACACCCTCAACGAACTCAGGGACGCAGCGGCACAAGAAGACCGGAGCATCCAATGGGTCTTCGATAAAATCCTTCTGCCTGCACTGAAGAACCGGAGTGCAACCAACTAGGTTGCACTCCACAACTACTCTGGTTGCTTCCAAGCTGAACCTCAACGCTTACCGAAGCCAGCTGGGCGCACGTCCAGCCGCTGACCCACGTCCGTGGCCTGTACTAGATTTCCGGCCGCATCGCTTCCAGCAATTTGACGCGTTGAGGAGGGCTCGACAGCCGCCATTCCTCGATTCCGTACAGCAGACCTTCGAGCCTATGACGTTCTTGCCCTAGTCGTGCCTCACGAGCAGCAGGTGAATCCTGCTTTGGTTCCAGCTGGCCTTCTTCTGCGGCCATGATCACTACGGATGCGGCCACCTCAAGCATCTCGTGTTCGTCATCGCTGCCGGCATCCAGTCTCGCGGACGCGATCAGAGCGAGGAGAGAGGACTCGGGAGGTCTGCTGGAAAGCGTTATTTCCGGCCTGCCTGACTGGGCGAGGTTAAAAGCCACCGTTCTGACTACGGCGTTGTATTCAACCAGGGCTTCAATACGTCCAGCTATCCCCAGATAGAGGCTCTTAAGCGCCGCATCGAACCGAAGTGTGCGCTCGAAGACTTCCCTATGTGCCTGGTCTTCACGTCGAGCCGCCTCGGAATCTTCAGCGATCTTCTTTGCCCTGGCCGCGATCCGAACCGAAATCGCCGCCACCAGCACGGACGCAACCGCCGCGACGGCTGGAATAACGATGCCGGTCCACGAGAGAAAGACGTCATCGTCGGAAAGCTTCAGGGGGATGTTCATGGCCCGTTCGACGACGGAAGGAAGAAGAGCCAAGGGATGCATGCAGGAAACACTACCCAGAGCAAGGCAGTTCTGCTCACTAGAGACCACCACTTCAGCTTGGGTTGACCGGAGGGGGTGTCTTGGAACGGTAAGTCATTGCGAAGCAAGAGCGAGAGAAGGGTCGTACTGCCGAAGAAGCTGGGTGCTTGGTGGGCTGGAGTCGGACGACCTTGTACCGGCATCAGCAGGCAGCGGCCCGCGCGCGCGGCCTCGTCCGGTAGGCCCTACCTCTTTTCAGGCGCCTTCCCACACCTCGGGGCGGGGGCGGGGCTAGCTGGAACCATGAACCTAACCAGCGCTCTTCACACCCTTGCCCTCATTACTGCCGCCCTTCCCGAAATGCCACTTCTTCAGCGGATCCTGGTCGCAGCTGCGATGGTTTGTTTTCAGGAGATGCGCATCGATCGGACCTCGGACCAGTAGCACCAGCAGCATCCAGTGGGTCTTCGACAAAATCCTCCTGCCGGCACTGCGAAGCCGACCGGTAACCAAGTAGGTTGCGGTCCGCAACTATTTTGGTTGCAGCGGGGCCGGGCGGCCCACCTAAGCCTTGCGCCTGGGACTCCTGATAAAGGCAGCCGACACGTAGCCTCGAAGCAGGCTTCAAACACGAAGAAGCCTCGGCGAACCACCTGCAGCTCCAGGAGGCTCCTGACAGGTAGCAATGGCCGGCGCCTGTGAAGCATGGCGCCGGGCTGGCGTTATCTCTGCACCATAGCCAGAACAAGCCGCCATGTCCGCGCCTACAAGGCCGCCGGCTTCCGGCAACTGGCCTTCAAAGGGGCACTAACCGCCGGCATGATCGGCACCATGCCCGACTGAGTCACGTATGTGCGCAGACAGGCAAACATCCGACGCAACCGGAGAGTAAACGAGCCGCCTATTAAGTCGACGGAGGCCGCCCAACATAGGTTGGACGGTCTCCGCTCCCGTTTAGGGGATGTTGTGCCAGAACAGGCGGGCTACATCAACGACTAGTCGGATGATGTTGACCGCCAGATTCCAAGCGCCCCATGGTTCTTCACGTTTCCGTTTGGATTCCATGCCGGCACCTCCTCCCGGAGGACAGGGCACGGCACGCACATAGGGCACAACAACGTTGCGCCCTATGTGCGTAGGGCCATAGACTCAGAGTGTGAAGTTGGAGGCTATGACCCTCTTACCGCACCAATGAGCGTACCGCTCAGAACAAGGACCCGATGCCAGTCGGGTCCATTGTTCTTTAACGGAACCCCAGGCTTTTGCCTGGTGTTTCAAGCCTAGCCGGAAGAACCAGGATGTCCTGGGTTACTAGCCCGGCCAGATAATAGCCAGCGCACCGGTGCCCGTCCGGGCACCGGTGAGTGGTCCGTGGAGTACAGCGACGGCACACAGGCGTGGCGGGATCACAGCGAGTTGTGTCCTCGCCCGCCCGAAGGCTAAAGGACCCCTAGGCAGGACCGTAAACGAAAGCCGCCGTGCACACTGAGTATGCACGGCGGCCGGCTGGAGGTTGTTGGTGTCAGGGTTGTCCTTCAAGAGTCACCACAGCCATTTGGCGAGTTCCACGATCAAACGTGACAGCCCGATGACGCAGTTGATGATGCCCCAGGTTTGGTTCTGCTTGCGCTTTCCCATTTCTCTCTCCTCTCTTTTCGAAGGGAGGCGGGCTGCCTTTTTCCCTGACCAAGAGGGTTAAGGAAAATGGGCTGATGAGCTATTCTTGAAGCGTTCAAACATCAAGGAATGCTGCTCATACGGCCCCGCCGAGTGACCAGGTTCCTCGGAAAAACCCGGCCCTGGCAGGCCGGGTTTTCCTTTGGAACCCCGAAGGCTTCCACCTTCCGTTCTCTAATTTTGCTGGGTGGCTCCTGCGTTGTCATCAGCATTTAGGGCCAGGCACGACTTCGGTGCAACACTTATCGAATGTCCAAGGGACTGAGTAAACAGCAGCGTGGGTTCCTTGCTGCTCTGGAAGCTGCGACAAGTAAGTATCGTCCTGACTACTATCACCTGGCCGCAGAACTGGTCGGCATGCCCCAGCAATGGGAACTCCTTGAGGTAGGTCCTCCCTTGGACTGGGGCCTCCGCCCGGAACCGGAGAACTTTGCTGAATGGCCGGATTGGTGGGAGTCGGTCCTGCGGAAGCACGGTACGGTGAGCAGCAGCCTGCGGCGAGCGGTGAATGGCTTGACACTCAAGGGGTACGTAGAGATCGGGTGGCATAGGAACTCCGGGCTGACCCTTGTTCGTAGAACTCTCTCTCAAGAGGACCGGGCGGAGTACGTGGTTCTGGAGGAGCAGGCTCGCTACTATCGGTCAGTCATAGAGGCTGGAGGCCCCGAGCACGAGCTCAGAGCGGCGTGGAGTTTTGCTGCCCAGTACATGGACAGCACAGGTATCCCGCCATCAGACGTGAACACAACGAGATACATAAACCGGCCGAAACGTTCTCCATGAACTGAGCGGCAGGAAGAACCGAACACCAAGAGGCCAGGCCTTGTATCCGCCGCCAGGTTCCCGTCCTCGATAGATGGTTACCAGAGTGTCTCAACAAGGTAAAGGTTAATGAGACACGGGCCGGCGTCGGAGAGGTGTCAGCTTTCGGCTTGGGTTCTAGCTGGTTTCGATGTCTTGCTAACTCGTCTCACTGTGAAATGTCTTAGATGCCGGGCCTGAGGGAGTTTTCGAGGCAAAATGTGGGAATGAGGTTACTTGGCTACACCAGAGTCAGTACGGCAGCCCAGGAGGCGAAGCTGCAGTTGGACTCGCTCCTTTCCGTGGGCGTGCAGAAGCGTGACGTCTTTTCTGATGTGACATCGGGGAGCAGGGTTGCAGCTGAGCGGCCCGGGATGAAGAAGTTGCTCGATTATGCCGAGAGTGGGGACATCGTTGTGGTGTGGCGTGTGGACCGCTTGGGTCGCTCACTGATCGACGTGCTGAACACGGTTACCTTGCTGCGGGGCAGGGGAGTGGAACTCCGGTCGATTTCAGACGGCATCGACCCTGCGACCACCGCCGGCCGGCTGATGCTGAACATGCTGGCGACGTTGGCGGAGTACGAACGCGAACTCATTACCGAACGGGTGAATGCCGGCATAGCAGCGGCCCGGTCCAGCGGAACCAGGTTCGGACGTCCCGTTGTAGATCCAGCAGTGATCGCCGGGAAATTGGAAATCGTTAAACAAGAAAGAGCGAAGGGCCGTACGGCCAATGAAGCCGCCCAGCTCGTCGGATGGAGTCGGGCGACCCTGTACAGGCACCAGCAAGCGCGGGCTGGGTTTCGTGGATAAGCCGTACTAGGGCCTGCCGATTGGTTGCTGGTACGACAGAGTGCCGTCAGAAGTGGGCCCGTCGTAGATATTGGCGCATAGGGGTCGTATCAACCCTTATAAATCGCGAATGTCCCACATGGGATCGGCGTTTTGGGCGATGGTGCGAGGAAGCCGTGGCAACCCGTGCCGTGGTGGATTTCTCCGACTGAAAGGATCCCTGATGGATCTCGTTTCCCTGTTCTCAGCTACCGACGTCTCCCACCCCTGGATTTGCGTCTTGCTTCTGGTCCTCTTGCATGAACCTGCCAGCCGGCGCGCGACCAAGCTTGTCCGTGCTTGGCGAATGAACTAAGTCAGACGGAGGACACCAGCCAGAGCTGGTGTCCTCCGCTCCCGTTTAGGGGATGTTGTGCCAGAACAAGCGGCCTACATCAACGACTAGTCGGATGATGTTGACCACCAGGTTCCAGACGCCCCATGGCTCCTCGCGTTTCCGTTTGGAAGTCATGCCGGCACCTCCTCCCGAAGGAACAGGGTGCGGCCCGCACGATAGCGGGGAGCAAACTGCGTTGCGCCCTACGTGCGTGGGGTCATAGACTCAAGGTGTGATGTTGAGGTCTACGCCCTCTAACCGCACCAATAAGCGCACCGCGCTGAACAAGGACCCGACGGCTATCGGGTCCATTGTTCTTTAACGGCACCCTGGGCTTTGCCCAGTGGTTAGAGCCTAGCGGGGAATCTCTCGAATCCTTGCGTAATGGGATGGGGCTGGCCAGGCTGCTCGTTCCGACTGGGCTCGCGGGCGACACGGAAGCCAGCCCTCCCATTGCGTTGTCATGCACACGACAGCATGAAGGCACCCAAGCACCAGGGGAACAGTCAGTGTGTGATCGCTGGTCTCGGTCAGGCACCCCTGCCGGCTTCCGACCATTGGTTCCCCCGTCAATGAGTTGCCTCTTAATGTGACAGAGCTTCACGAGAGGCCCCAAATCGGCGCGGGGCTGTACTTCTATCAGGAATCAGGGCGAAGAGCAGCGGAATTTAGCAAATATTACGAAATATTTCTTTGGGATGATTTGCGGGGGTTTGCTGTTCAATTTGATCCTTTCGCGGAGGCGCACCCGACGAGTCCGGGCGCCCCAAAAACCGCTGAATTACAGGGTTGTTATTCGCCTTCCTTGGCTTAAACGGGCCCGTGTGGCCTTCTGGGCGCGTTTTGCACGTTCCGCGCGGTAACCACCGCGCGGACCCCCTGAAGCCTTCCAGGGGCCTCTGATGCCCGCAGAGCTGCATTCGGGACTAAATGGTCGTGTAGTCTTAAGAGAGTGGGTTATTAAACACGAATACCCCACCCGAAAAACGCTCCCATGAGCGTCGATCCCGGGCAGGGTCGAAGAGTAAGTCTTGCCGGACTGCTCTAACGACTCTACACGAGATTGGCCCAGTTTGTCGCATTCGAATGCGACGGGGCTTCGGAACTCATCGTGTGGATACTCAGCGCCCGCGCTGAGGGGAAGGAGTGCCCATCAATGGGGACTTCAATCACTGAGCATTACCAGATCAATCGTCCTGTTCCTTTTGCTGACCTTGACGTCGACTGCGACAACCGGAAGGTACTGGACGCCCATGCCATTCGGTTGGCGGCCGGACCACTGCCTTACGCCCAGGACGCACTTCACTGTTTTGACACATTTTTCGACACGATCAGCCGCGGCGCCATGTCCTCCAACGCAGTTGCGCGGGATCACGCCGAGGATCTGCTGAAGCACTTTGAAGAACCCTGGGAAAACCGCCTCGGCATGGCTGAGGAAGGCTTTGCCGGTCACGGTGGAGCTGATGACGTCGGTGGATGGATCTGGGACGCCATGTGCACGGACCTCGACGCGCTTCTGCGAGTCGGAGTCCTCAAGCGATTGGAGGAGTTGCCACTGTTCGTGGAAGGCGTCGGCTATGACATCACCTCCGACATAACGACTCGGATCGGCTTTGGCGCCTTGGCCGACTTCACCGCCGACATGCTTCAGCAGTTTCCTGAGTTCACCGCCGCGTCGCACAAGGTCAAAGACTTCCAGAGGCAAGTCTGGGACCCGACCAACAGGGTGTGGGCACAGAAAACGGTGACTCTGCCTCTCATCGACGGCAAGCCTTTGCTCCTCATGCCCGCCAATTGGGTCAGGAACAACCTGTTGATGCATGCTGGGCGTTTCTACGAGACCACGGTCCTCTCCTACGCCCAGGCCGAACAGGCTGTCGTGGCCGGCGGAAAAGTCATCAAGACCCCGAAGGACCGCCTCAAGACCCAACAGGGTTTGCGCCGAGGCCGTGAGACCATCCGCGTGGTCACCCTCAGGGCCGAAAGTGCTGGCGACGATCTGGTCGACATCTTTGGCCGGTTCGTAGCTTCCCGTTATAGCCAAGCAGCCTGAGAGCGGCCTGGTGACGACCCTGCCCGGCAAGGTCGTCACCAGGCACGTCTTTGCCTGAAGACTGTCTGGCGGTACGTGCTTACCGTCAGGCAGTCTCCTGGCTCATGCGGCGTATCTGTCGCCGGAGAAGTGGGAGCATGACGCCGCGCAAAGGACGGAAGAGAAGACTTTGAAACAACCCGCTTCTCATGTCCTTGCTCGTTTCGAGGATGAACTTCATTTTCGCGTAGTGAGCCTTCTGTTCTGCAGCTTGGATCTCGGCGAACCATCGAGGATCCTGGGGGCCTGGTGGTTGGGCGCCAATCAAGGTCGCAAGGTCTACGAGGTCCTCTCGAACTTTCATGGCTGATTCGGCGACTCCGACCGGGCAGACGAGAACGATCCGGGCATGGCTGAGATCGCGGGAGGCCTGTATCCCTTCCTTAATCTTTCGGGGATTCCCGCTTTTCAGTTCCGTCTCCACGATGCGTTCAACCGCCATCAGAAAGTCCGAGCAAGCGGCCATCTTCTCGTTGCGCAGCCATTGGGCGTGCTCGTTGGTGTGGGAAAACCTGCTGCCGGCCCAGGTGCCAACAAAGGCAAACAACCCGGTCAGGACGACCGGTGCAAACGGCAGGAATTCTGTGAGTGTCATGCCCGGAGTTTAGCTGGGGAGCCGACGGATCTAGTTGAGAAAGGGCTGGCTTCCCAACTAGGATCCGCGTGGGTCGAACGAGAGCACAAGTTGAAATCGATATCTTCAGGCTGCCTACGGGACGCGGATGAGCCGTCGGACCACGACCGTCGGCCTCCCGAGACAACAGGACCAGAAGGCGGTCCACGGGTGGACGTGGTTGCCGGATGGAGCTAAAAACACGCAGCAACGTGGACACGTCTCATTGCAAACTAACTCGCCTACCCGATCTCCATATCTGAACCGTACCGAAAGTTTTCACCGTAACAGGGACCTTGCTGGAGAACTTTTGGGACTGCATACGGGACGGACATTCGCGGGATTCCGCGGATTCGGGTGGGTGGGGGAGTGTCCCACTGAGACTGTCCCAGTTCTAAGGAAGTGGGACGCACGGTCGTAGTGTCTAGGCCACCGTAGTTGTGAGTCTCTGCGGTGCACTCAGGAGCGTTCAGGCTTGCGCTTCACATGACAGCCTCAGGGAGTCAGCGTCGTCTGAAGGGGGCGGCTCATTTGGGAATGGGTTCCTAGACGTTGAACTGCAGTCATGCCTCTGCCACGGGAAATTGCGTCGACACTGAATTCCCACAAAGACGTAACTTCGAAATCCGTTGCAGCTTTACTGGCCACAGTAGAGCAGCACACCCCGGCTGATGTGAGGTCGAGAAGCGGCCGTTACTTCGCGCGGCCGGACCTGTTGCGCGCACTCAGCGCTTCTAGGATGGCAAGGTCGCGGCTAACCGCTTCTATTGCCTCACGGCGTGCCCGCTGACGTCGGTTGCTGGGTTGACCCTTGTTAGTTTTTTGCGGTTCTAAGTCGGGATTCTGCTCACTCGCTGATTCTCTTCGGTTGGTGCGGCGCGGCTGCTGGGCGGTCTCGTTGGCTAGCGGGTCGTGGAAGATTGCCTCTGAGTTCCAGCTCGCGGCATCGCACGCTTTCAAAAGATCGACCATCCCGTCCGGGCGGTCAGCGCAGCCAAGGCCGTTACCCCTGCTGAGGAGTTCCCCGTCCTTCCGAGGCGTGGTCCCCAGACGGCTATAGTGCAGGTGCCTGGGACAACGGCGAGTATCCCGCCACCGACGCCGCTCTTGCAGGGCAACCCCACCCGGTAGGCGAAATCACCGGCGGCGTCGTAGGTCCCGCAGGTCAACATCACGGCGTTCAGCCGCCGAACCTGGTCCCCGGTCAGCACAGCTCCGTCCACCCCACGCCCGCCACGTGAGAGAAAGCTGCCAGCCCTCGCCAGATCCTCGCAGCTCATGGCGATGGCGCACTGCCGGAAATAGGCATTGAGTACCTGAGGAACAGGGTTGACCATGTTGTTGTAGCTGGTCAGAAAGTACGCCAGTGATGCATTCCGGTGGCCGGTGGCACGTTCCGACGCGGCGATCACCTCATCGACCTGAATCAGAGGGTTGGAGCTCTGCCGCCGCAGGAACGTTTGAAGGCACTCTTGACTGTCTCCGGTGATGCTCAAAAGGCGATCGGTCACGACCAATGCGCCTGAGTTAATGAACGGGTTCCGGGGGATGCCGTGTTCCTGCTCGAGCTGGACAAGCGAATTGAACGGAGTGCCCGATGGCTCCCGCGAGACCCGCGTCCACAGTTCATCACCATCAAGCGCCATGGCCAACGCCAGCGTGAAGACCTTTGAGATGCTCTGGATCGAGAAACTGGTCGACGAATCGCCGGCGCTGAAGGTCTCGCCCGAGTTCATGGCAACAGCGATGCCGAACTGCTCTGGGTCTACTGTTTCCAGACCTGGGATGTAATCTGCGACGGCACCTTCCGATGGAGCCGCAATGTTCTCGATGACGAGGTCGTCTAAGAGACCTTGAATGTTCACAAAATTTGATCTTTCAAATCTGCCCGGGAACTGGACTTCCAAGAAGGAGCATCTGTTCGGGAATTAACGCGTGATGAAGGCGCAGCATGTGAGCCATGAAAAGAACGGCAGTGAGTGTTCTGCGCCTCGCTAGTGCCCCGGTCCAAAGCCAAAGCCTCCAAGGGTGCGGTAGATAGGAGACTTAATGGCACTCTGATCATTCGGGGGCACCGGCTGTGCAAAGCTTGGTCTGAGGCCGGCATTGCTGGGGTGTTAGGGGACAAAGACCTCCGCTATCGCGCCTCGGCCCGAAACAAAGACAGGGCCTTCATGGGCTCCAACGAAAGAGGCCCCGCCTTGCACTAGCGGTCGCTTTTCCGTGTGATCCTGCGTCCAAACATTGAGGGAACCTTGAAGGCAGACGAGGATACGGGGTCCAGTTCCTGGCAACTCAACCTCATCGCTGAATGCCCGGTGTGGGTAACTGATTGAAAGAGCGAATTCCTCTACCGGTGGTCTGAACGTGTGCGTCACCGCTTCTGGGGGCGCGGTTTCGACTTTGTAACCCGACGATGTGAAGTCAAGCGCTCTAAGCGTGGACGGGACATCGACGTGTTTACTGGTGAGTCCGAGCCGCAGGACATTGTCGGAGTTGGCCATGACCTCTAACCCGAAACCTCCTAGGTAGGCGTGCGGTTCACCATCTGCGATATAGAGGAGCTGCCCTGGCAGCAGTTTCACACGGTTTAGCAACAGGGAAACCACAGCTCCCACGTCACCGGGGTAGAGAGCGCTGAGTTCATCAACGGTTTGACATGCTGCTTTGATGATTGGGTGAGGATAGCTGATGGCCAGTTCCCTGCACGTGTGGATTATCTGATCAATCTCCTCCGCGTTCAGGTCAAGTATGTGCTCAAGGCACGTTCGCAGGGATCCTTTTGGATCGGCACAGGCCGCCTCATAGGCCAAACTAGAGGGTTTGCCCAAGGCCTCCAGGATCAAAGCAACTTCCCTCAGAGGGCGGAAGCCGGCCAGTCCTTCGAAAGACGTGATGGCAAAGACCATTTCGGGCTTATGGTGTTTGTCCTTAAAGCTGCGCTGAGGGTGTGACGTCGGAATGCCGAGGGAGTTTTCACGCTGGAAACCCTCTGCGGCGAAGGCCGGATCCGGGTGGACTTGTATGGAAAGCGGACGCAATGGTGCCAGCAGTTTGACCAGATAGGGAAGACGGCCAAAGTGGTCCACAACCTTGTCGCCGAGGTGCGCTGTTTGGTCCAAGGAAATGGCTTTATCGAGTCCTATGGCGCCGGTCGCGGTGTCGATGGTGGAAGGAGCCAAAGGATGGGCGCCAAACCATAATTCTGCGAAGGATTCTCCATCGGGCTCTTTCCCGAGGAATCTGAACATGGAGGTCTTGGATCCCCAGTCGTACGACTGACGGGCTCCGTTTAGTGTTTGCAACGTTTGGTCCTTGCATAAAGGTGGGGAAGTGTTTTGTTCCTGCCGGACTGACCAGCTGCTAAGCCTTGGCTGGTTTGAGCTCCAGAGCAGTCGCGGTGGAGATGTGAAGCAAGGGATGCAATGGGTGATCTACAGGTAGGTCGGGAATTCGTGCCACTCCGTCCAGTGGTCCACCTTGAGGGGGGAGGATTTCGGCATTGGGCCACGCTTGTTTGAGTTTTAGGTGTAAGGGACCTGACATCAAGGGGTTTGACAGGATGCTTCCAGCCCAACTGATTGAGGGGCAGCTGCCTGGGTCCCACCATGTGTTACGAAGACTGGCCCCGACGGACAAAGCGAGTTCGTCAGTGGCGCGGTCGACGATGTGGGCGGAGACTTTATCGTGCGGCGATAAGTCAATGATTTTCCGGGCATACGAGGCAACAAACGCTATGCGTTCGGGATGCGATTGAATATCGATGTACGCGGTCTCCAGATTTGGGAAATCTTCATGAAGAAGATCAAGAATCGCGGTGTGCACACCCCTGCGATCATGGGCCCGCATCGCAGCTTCAAGACCGGCTCGTCCGATCCAGTACCCACTGCCTGCGTCACCCATGATGTTGCCCCAGCCATCCACGCGGGAGTAACTGCTTGTTCCCGTCGCCAGCGTTACGACCCCGGTTCCGGCCGCCACCGCCGAACCTCGCCGATCTCCGAGGCATCCCAGGTAACCCGAAACGGAGTCGTGCACTAGATAGACGGCCGTGACTCCACGGTCGCGCGAGGCGTCCAGGACGCCGGCAGCATCGGCATTGAGAGGCGTTAGCCCCGACAAACCGGCGGCCACACGGACATTCGCGGCAGGTCGCTGAAGGAGCACCTCTCTGATGACGCTCTCCAGTTGCGGCATCAGCGGTTGATCAGTCAGGAGAGGTGGAAAGTCCATCTGAAATGCAGGCCCAGCCATCTGATGAAGCCTGGCGCGGATTGATGACTGTCCTGCATCAACGGCAAGAATGGGGAGGGTGGTATTCATCGAGCTGAGCCTTCTTTGATGATTGCGCGAACGGGCAGGGTCTCTGGACAGGCGTAGGTTTTTGGGGACTGGAGCTTCAAGGCAGGCCGGATAGGGATAGCTCGTCGAGCCCGCCACCCATTTCCAGCGCGCGATCCCAGTCCCTTGAAGCCCGGTTCCCTTTGTTGGAACCGGGCTTCACGTCCCTTCGATCTGCCATGGGTTAATGCCCGGAAACAGGGTTCTTGGACCAACTATGGGATTGGCGTGTAGCCCCCTCAGATGTCCTGCGCAGATGGAAGGATGACAAGGTCCCGGATCGTGACGTGCTTCGGACGAGTGAGCATGAATACCACCGATTCAGCTACGTCCTCGGGGAGGATCCCGCGGGAAGCATCGAGTCGTTCTTTCGCCCGCGGGTCGCCCTCCTCAAATCCCCAAAGCTCGGTCAGGACCATTCCCGGTGCTACCTCAGCGACACGTACGCCGCTGCCCTTGATCTGCTGACGCAGGGCGTGCGTGAAGGCCCGGGCGGCATGCTTCGAGGCTGAGTAGACAGGCTCGGAGTGAATCGCGTGGTGTCCGGAGATCGAACTGGTAATGATGACGTCTCCACTGCCCCGTTCGATCATGTGGGGCAGCGCTGCCCGGACGAGTCCCAATGGTGCGAACACGTTGATATCGATGGTCCGTCGAATTTCCTCGACGTCGGTGGTGGCAACGTCTCCCTCAAGGAAAACGCCCGCATTCGCGATGACCGTGTCTATCCGCCCGAATCGCTCGAGGGTGGCAGCGACGATCTTTTCCCCCGCGTCCGTTTCGGAGACATCCACCGGGACAACGAGAACGTCTTCGCCCAGTTCCGCCCGAACCCTCTCGAGACGTTCGGCCGAGCGGCCGACCAAGGCGAGTTGTGAGCCGTTTTCGGCCAGCAGCCGCGCGGTGCTACGACCGATACCCGAACTGGCACCGGTGATTATTACTACCTTGCCATCAAGAATTGGCACTGTTCCTTCTTCCTTAGTTGGTTTACTACGACGCGTCTTCCTCGACTTCGCCTGGCTTCAACCGATCCGTGATGAGAGCTGGCACTTACGCGGGAACTGAGTGCGTGCATTGATTGACTGCAGGAACCAAACTCATTAGTGTCACACTCAGGTTAACAAGAGTTGCATACAAGTGAGCTGTTGGAAAGGCTGGAGTCCGGAGTGGAGGCTCTGTTGCGGCGGATGACGTCTCGCCGACCACTCCTTCGAGACCATCGCTCGTCCCCGCGATCACCCATTGAAAGGTCCCCATGCGCGCTGTCCTTTACACCGAGCCCCTGACGTATTCCCTCGATAACCTCCCTGACCGCAGTCTCGAACCGGGCGAGGTCCGGCTGGCGGTGTTGCGTGTCGGGGTTTGTGGGACTGATCTTCATCTGCATAACGGGCACTTTGGCGCACGGTATCCCCGAACACCTGGCCACGAGATTGTTGGGGAAGTCATTGAGATAACGGAAGAATCTGGATTCTCGGTGGGGGACCGCGTCGCCGTGGAAGATGGCGTGTACTGCGGCATCTGCACTGCATGCAAAGCCGGTCGATTCCTCCATTGCAGCGATATACGTGCCTTGGGCGTGTCACTGCCTGGCGGGGCAGCTGAACGACTCGTCGTGCCCGCCATCAAGTGCTACTCCATTGGCGCTCTTGACCTGGATGCAGCGGTTCTGGCCGAACCGCTTGCGTGCGTCATCCACGCAATGGACAGGCTGTCCATACCTGCAGGAGCTCGGGTGCTGGTTCTCGGTACCGGGACAGCTGGGCAACTGCTGTCCGTCATGGCGCGCCGGAACGGCGCTTCCGAGGTTACAGTCGCCGGCTCAAGCCCTTTCAAGCTGGGAATAGCGAAAGAATTGGGGGCAGATCGCATCGTCGCGGTCGACCGGACCCCCGGGGCCATCAACACAGCACTCGGGGGAATCGCACCAAAGGGTTTCGACGTGGTCATTGACGCCACCGGCGCGGTTTCGATGCTGGAGTCGGCTATCGACCTTGCTTCGATAGGAGGCACGATCCTGGTCTATGGAGTGGCGGGAGAGGCTGACCGTCTTGTCGTCAGTCCCTATGAAGTATTCAAGCGCGAACTGACGATTATGGGGTCCTATGCTCAGGCGCTCAACATTGGCCGCGCCGTTTCGTATCTAGAGCACCTGCCGGAAGGCCTCAGCCGGCTGATTACCCACCGTTTTGGACTGGGGGAGTATGGCCACGCGCTTGAGGCTTTGGGTTCCTCCGACTGCATTAAGGCGGTCGTGTTGCCCTCTAGTTGATTTGACCCTCGGGACATCAGACCCCGTGGGTAGAGGTCATTTCGTAATGTGTGGCCTCTGATGCGGCCGCTCGACGTCGAAGTCCCCACGGTGCGGGAGCGATGACCCACAGAACATCTGCCGTCGTTTGCGGGTCGGGATTCCGCCAACCATGCGGTTCCCGGGCGCGGAAGGTGAGCGTGTCACCTTCCTTCAACTCCACATCGCCAGTGGCGAAGCTGATGATGAGACGTCCCCGCTGGATATGGGCGATCTCGACTTCGGCATCGAGTTCATGCAGGTCTTCGCCGGAACCACCGCCTGGCGGGTAACGGGCCCGGATCAGTTGAACATTGGCCTCACTGCTCGGCGTGAGCAGCCTCTCGACGACTTCATCACCGGCGACCGGAACGAGGGGGAGGGCGTCATCGGCGCGGACGAGACTCTCTTCTGCTGCCGTGAAGAGAGAACCGACAGGAAGGGCGAGGGCTTCGCAAATAGCTATCAGCGTCGGTAGCCGGGGAAGCGCCGTATCGTTCTCAACGCGGCTGAGGAACGCCCTGCTCAGGTTAGTCGTCTGTGCCAGCTGCTCCAGGGTCAGGCCGCTGCCCTTGCGGGCGGCACGCAACCGGGCGCCGATCTTGACGTCGTCCATCTGATTCGAACCCGGATGGCCGTCGCCCACTATCTCATCCATGTCCCAAAGGTTACACCCAGTACAACTTTTGATTGACCCGACACGCGATCTAAGGTTACATTGTATGTATCACGCGTTAATCAGTGTGTAACACGTGAAGGTTTCGGATGCGGAACGTTGGTCATTCTCGCGGGCGCCATTCGATTGACGTCAGGGTCGGATTCTCGGCGTGGACTGCGAAAACAGGAGAAATGCCATGAAAAACAGAATGGTCGTCGCCCAGCGGAGCGCCGGCCGACTGTCGGGCGCCGAGCATGGATATCAGCCACACCCAATCAAGCGGGGTGCAACTGGGGGTAGGAGTAGTCCTGCAGAAGCTTGGACTCCTGCGGCATCTGCGAGTGAGCTTTTCCCGAGTGATTCCGCTGGAGCCGAGGCTAGGAGCCCAAAGCGAAACGTCGGCCTGACCGCCCATAGCGCCGCGCTGCGCGGGTGACGCTACTCTGCAGTGCTGGCCTGGAACGCATTCAATTGGGTTCCAAATTCGTGCCCTCTATCGTTCGTTCGGGCGAGAATTTATGCGCGAACTGAGGATCAGGGGGCCGCTGCGCCCTGTGGTCAACATTGGCCGCGGCGTTGCTAGCCTGGCGAATCTGCCGGAAGGCTTCAATATGGGTTGACCCCCCCCACTGCTGGGACTGAAGATGTGCGAAGCGCTCACTGCGCTTGAGTCTCCGATTGGTCTTGCCGAGCCAAAATGAATTCCCGTGGAGGTAGTCAGGCTCCCGCGATTGAAACCAGATCGGTTTGTGCGGTCTCTGCTGCGGCCGCCCTACGGCGAAGCCCCCACGGCGCGGGTGCGATGACCCACAGGACATCTGCCGTCGCGTGTGCGTCCGGGTTTCGCCAGCCATGCGGTTCTTTCGCTCGGAAGGTGAGCGTGTCACCCTCCCTCAACTCCACGTCACCGGTGGCGAAGCTGATGATGAGACGACCCCGCTGAACGTGGACGACCTCGACTTCGGCATCGAGCTCATGCAGGTCCTCTCCGGAACCGCCGCCGGGCGGGTAGCTCGCCCGGAGGAGCTGAACGTTGGGCTCCGAGCTTGGCGTGACGAGCCACTCGACGACCTCTCCGCCGGCGACCGGAACGATGGGCAGCCCTTCGCCAGAACGGACGAGGCTCTCTTCAGCTGCCGTGAAGAGAGAACCGACAGGAAGCGCCAGGGCCCTGCATATGGCAATCAGCGTCGGCAGCCGGGGAAGCGCCGTATCGTTCTCAACGCGACTGAGGAACGCCCTGCTCAGGTTGGTCGCCTGGGCGAGCTGTTCCAGTGTCAAAGCGCTGCCTTTGCGGGCGGCACGCAACCGGGCGCCAATCTTGAGGTCTTCCGCATCCAATTCCAGATGGCCATCGCCCAGCGTCTCATCCATGTACCAAAGGTTACACCCAGTACAACTTTTGATTGACGTGACTTGCGACATATGGTTGCATTGTATGTAGCACACGTTAATCAGGGTGTAACAAAAGGAGTATTGAAGTGGTAGCTAAGTCATTCCCCAGCGAGGCGCAATACCGCCGCCGTGCGAGCGAGATTCAGGCCTCACTCCGCGCCAACGGCATCGACATTCTTGTCGCTTCCGGGCAGGACACCCGCCGTTACCTGGGCGGCGTCGACGGGCTGGCAGGGATCCGGCCGCTCTGGCTGGTACTCCCCGCCAACGGGGAGCCCGAGTTCGTTTCACCCCGCCTTGAAACCGCGGAGATCCGTTTCCAGTCCTGGATTCCCGTCACTGAGGAATGGATCGAATGGAATGATCCCGCGTTCCCGTCCCGCACCCATCTGGAGGCACTGAACCGGGTCCTAGAACGACTCTCCCCGGACAAGACCGCCGTAATCGGAGCCGATTTCTACCAGTCGAGCGCAGCATCCATCGACACGCTGCGCGGGGGCTTCGGAGTGGAACGGGTCAAGGACGTCTCCGACCTGCTGGTCGCTGCACGCTTGATCAAGGACGAAGGAGTCATCAGTGTCGTTCGCCGTGCCGCGGACATCGCTCTCCACTCTTACAACGCCATCAAGGCAGAGCTGACTCCGGGCATGACGGAATGGGAAGTATCTCGAATCCACCGCACCTCGGGGATGGACCGCGCAGCCTACTGGCTGAAGGACGAGTGGGAGTACACCCCGGTCGGTTTCGCCACTCCGCTGATCCAAGCGGGCCGTGATCGCTCATCGCACGCCCACGGACTCGCTTCCACGCGCGTCATTGAGAACGGCGACATCGTTCAGCTGTGCTTGTGCGGTATGCCGCTCTTCGGCCACAGCGTCGGATTCGACCGTCCGCTTCTCGCGGGCGATAAGGAAATCCCTGCGGACGTCCGCCGTATCATCAATGTCGCTGAGGAAGCCCAAGCGGCTGCCCTGGACGCGATTGCACCCGGCAAGACCGCCGGCGACGTCCACGCAGCAGCTTTTGCAGTGGTCGAAAGGCACGGCCTCGTAGACGCCCTTCGGCACCGCACGGGTCGAGGCCTCGGCAGTTCGGAACTGGAGTTCCCGGAACTGAAGCACGGAGACAACACCGTGCTCCAGCCGGGGATGATCTTCGCAGTTGAACCTGGTATCTACGCAGAAGGCATCACTTCTGCACGCTTTGGCGATACTGTTCTGGTCACCGACGGCGGGTTTGAGGTGCTCACCGATACCACGGTCGGTCATGACCTATGACAACTATTGATCGGACACGGCCCATGACTATCAGTCGGCCTGCAACCGTCGCCTTCGAAGGCGTTTCACATCAGTATGTGCGGGGTGGACACGCACTCGAAAAGCTTGACCTGCACATTCAGGATGGGGAGTTCTTCGCATTGTTGGGTCCCAGCGGCTCCGGCAAGACGACACTGCTGATGCTGATCGCAGGGTTCCTCTCACCGACGACCGGTGAAATCCTCATCGGGCAAGACTCTGTGACCAGTATCGCGCCCAATCGCAGGGACATCGGCATCGTGTTCCAGGACTACGCACTTTTCCCGCACATGACTGTCTGGGAAAACGTCGCGTACCCGTTGAAGGCCCGTCGCGTCCCGAAAAACGAACAGACAGCGCGCGTCAACGAAGCCCTCCGCCTGGTTCGCCTGTCGGAGAAGGCCAACTCCTACCCATCCGAACTTTCCGGAGGGCAGAAGCAACGTGTCGCTCTCGCCCGCGCCGTCGTTTTCGGGCCCCGGGTCCTCCTGATGGACGAGCCCCTCGGAGCGCTGGACCGTTCAATGCGCGAGGAAATGAAGCACGAGTTGAAGCGATTGCATGCCGAACTCGGCGTGACAGTCGTGTACGTGACCCACGACCAGGGAGAGGCCATGGCCCTGGCCGACCGTGTGGCCGTCATGAAAGACGGGCGACTCATCCAGGTCGGTGCACCACCGGAGCTGTACTACCGTCCGGCGAACCGGTTCATCGCGGAGTTTGTAGGCGACTCCACGGTTGTGGAGGCCGAATGGCAGAGGGGTCACACGAGTATCTGCTCAGCGGCTGTCCCCTCAAAAGGCTGGGACGGCGCTGATGGGCCCATTCTTGTCGCGGTCCAGCAGAACCTCGTCACCATCGCACCGGCCAAGGACAAGATCCACGGCGACTCGACCGAGCTCGAAGGCGAATGTGTGGACGTCATTTTCAACGAGGGGCGCTACATCGCAACGTGTCTCCTGGATGACGGACAGAAAATTCGCGGTGTGGTCGAAGGTCAGCCACCGCTGACAAAACCAGGCACCCGTGTGGCCATTTCCTGGCCCGCACAGGCAGCCACGTGTCTCTCCCGAGATTGAAACCAGCTAGACGTTCAGCGCAAAAGAGTGTGCTGACGCAAAACGAACGAAAGGAAGGTGCGGACCGTGATCTCGAAACTTCGAGCACCTAAACGCCACATTGCAGTGGTCGCCGGTGTGTTGTCACTGTCCTTCGCAATGGCAGGGTGTAGCTCCGGCAACGGAGACAGCAGCTCTGGCGGCGGGAACGTTGTGGTCTCCTCCTATGGAGGATCGTTCCAGCAGGCCCAACAGACTGCCCTGTTCAACCCGTTCAGCGAGAAATCGGGCGTAACGGTTAAGGCCACGGAAGGCACTGGCTTCGACCCGCTCAAAGCACAGGAAGAAGCCGGGGACGTTACCTGGGACGTGGTTTCGTTGGAAGGCGCGCCGTTTGCGAACGCAGTGAAGAGCGGCTTGCTCGAACCCCTGGACTTCGGCAAAATCAAAACCGAGGGCATTGCTCCCGACGTAGTCAATGACCACGGCGTCGGCTACATCCAGTTCAGCACCAACCTGGTGTGGGACAAGAGCAAGATCGCGTCCATGACCCCGAAGGACTTCTTCGACCCGAGCATCAAGCTTCCCCGGTCACTCCCTGACGTGCCCGAGCGGACACTCGAGTTCGCACTCATGGGCGATGGAGTAGCCCCCGAGGATATGTACCCGCTCGATGTCGACCGGGCATTCAAGGTACTCGATCGCATCAAAGACCAAGTCGTCGGGTTCAAGGGACCAAGCGACTCTCAGTCGCTGATGCAACAGGGCGACGTCGCCGTGTCATTCCAGTCAGCAGGCCGCGCCGAGGACGCTATCAAGGCCGGCGCCAACTGGGGCTACGCGTGGGACGGAGCCGTACGCGACA
Organism: Paenarthrobacter sp. NPDC056912; assembly: GCF_042786555.1. Classification (NCBI taxonomy): domain Bacteria; kingdom Bacillati; phylum Actinomycetota; class Actinomycetes; order Micrococcales; family Micrococcaceae; genus Paenarthrobacter; species Paenarthrobacter sp. NPDC056912. The sequence continues at coordinate 20,901 of NZ_JBHUCD010000026.1, read as the reverse complement.
CCGAGTACTGGGCTATTGCCAAGGGAGCGAAGAACGCTGCTGCTGCCCAGGACTTCATCGCATACGCAGTCCAGCCTGACTCCCAGGCAGCGCTTGCGAAGGCGATCCCGTACGGCCCTACAAACACCAACGCCTATGCAAACCTCTCTGCTGATGTGAACGCGAAACTGCCGAGTTTCCCCGAAAACGCAAAGAAGGGCGTAACGCTCGATACAGCATGGTGGGTCGACAACTCCACCGATGTTAAGAAGCGATGGGATTCATGGCTGCTTCAATAGCAGCGGGAAGGAGCGCGGTGGTTTGGACCGTCGCGCTCCTTGCGCCCGCTTTTCTTCTTCTCGCAGGCCTGTATATATGGCCCATCCTGCGGATCCTCCCCGAAGCCTTCACGGGCACAGGATTCGAGCAGTTCTTCGCTTCACCTGTTTACATCAGTGTCACCTGGACTACAGTTCGCATTGCGCTCACAGTTGCTGTGATTACGCTGGTTGTCGGATATCCGGCAGCCTGGATGATTGCCACCCGAACAGGCTGGCAGAGGATGCTGCTTGTAATTGCGGTCATCGTGCCGTTTCTGACAAGCAGCCTGGTCCGCACGTTCAGCTGGATGGCCATGCTCGGCAGCAACGGGCTGATCAGCAACCTCCTCCGCGCACTTGGAGTCACGGACAAACCCACGTCGTTCCTCTTCACAGACTTCGCCGTGGTGATCGCATTGGTTCACGTCTCGCTTCCCTTGATGACGTTCTCCCTCGTGGCCGTCATGCGGCGGATTCCCCCGGAAGTGATGGGGGTCAGCGAAGCGCTCGGTTCCTCCAAGCTTCGCACCATGCTGCGCGTGGTCCTGCCGCAGACGTTGCCCGGTGTTACCTCAGGACTCATCGTCGTCACTCTTTTTGCGATGGCAAGCTTCATCGCTCCTGCCATTCTCGGTGGTACCTCACAGACGATGCTCGCGCAATTGATCCAAGGAACCATCGAAAGAGGATCCAACCGCTCATTTGCCGCGGCACTGAGCGTTGTGCTGGCTTTCCTGGCTTCAGCTGCTGTGGGCGTCATCTGGCTAGCCATGTGGCTGCTCAGGCGACGCTACAAGCGCACACCTCAGGTGACTGATCAACCCCAACAAGGCGCCCTGTCACCCGTGGCAAGGCGAGGACGCTCCAACGCAAACATTGAGGGCGGTGTCTGGAAATCGGCATATGGCATTTACTACGTCGCTATCGTTATCTTCAGTCTGGCCCCGATGGCCATCCTCGTTCCCATCGCCTTCACATCCGGAACGGTGTTGGTGTTCCCGACCCCAGGGTTCTCCACCCAGTGGTTTGAGGCCGTCCTCGCGCCTGACTGGGTGAACGCTGCCTTGACGAGCCTGCGCATCGCCGTGACTGCTGCGGTGATAGCGGTGGTTATCGCAACGTTGACCGTTCTGGCCACCGCGAAGACCAAGCTGATGGCTAGAGCTGCCGACCAAGGGATGCTCTTGCCGATGACGATCCCCACCGTGGTCTTCGCACTCGGAGCCTACGTAACCTTCGTCCGGCTCGGTCTGGTGGACACCGAACTCGGTCTTGTCCTTGCGCAAACCGTTCTGGCGCTGCCCATCTGTTACCTCGTTATTGCAGCTGGATACACCAGCACTGAAGTGCGGCTAGAAGACGCAGCACTGAGCCTCGGCGCGTCCAAAGCCCGGGCCATCGGCACCATCGTCGTTCCTCTGATGCTCCCGGCCCTTGCCGTGGCAGTTCTCATGGGCGTTCTCATGTCCTTTGATGAATCGGTTGTATCGATATTCCTCAGTGGCCTGGACGTCACCACATTGCCTAGAAAGCTGTGGAGCGGTATTCGATTCAGCACCAGCCCGGACGTGGCTGCGGCCGCAGTAGGCGTTCTCGGGTTTGGGCTGGTCATGATCGGCCTCACAGTGGCTCTCTACACATTGCTGAACCGCCGACAGAGGCGGTCAGTGATCCCCTTCCCTACCACCTCAACGGAGGAAAAGTGACAACGTACGATGCAGACGTCGTGGTCGTAGGGCTCGGCGCCCTGGGATCTATGACCCTGTGGCGACTCGCCTCTAGGGGTGTAAACGTGATTGGCGTGGAGCAATTTGAAATCGCTCACGATCTCGGTTCGTCCCACGGAAGTACCCGCCTGTTCCGGCTCGCGTGCTTTGAACATCCAGATCTGGGATCAATGGCTTTGCACGCACATGAGCTGTGGCGCGAGCTCGAGGACGTCTCCGGGACTGAGCTGCTCACACTGACGGGAGGCGTGATGGTCGGGCCCCGGAACAGCGAGCTCATCGTCGGAACCCGTCAAGCTGCGGCCAACGCTGGCGCCACTGTTGAAGAATTAAGCTCCGAGGATCTGGCCCAGCGTTTCCCGGTATTCGCGAACACGGACCCCTCCTACGTGGGATTGTGGGACCCGAACGCTGGTGTCTTGCGACCAGAAGCCAGTATCACGGCGGCCATCAACGCGGCGAAAGCACAGGGCGCACAGGTGCTGGACCGTACGAAGGTCACCGCCATCAGTGAAACCACCGACGGTGTTGAAGTCCACACCGAGGGCCGGGTCATCCGCGCCCGCTCGGTCGTCGTGGCAGCTGGGCCCTGGATCTCCAAGTTGCTGGATCTGCCGCACCTTACACCTATGCGCACCATCATGACCTGGTTCCGTCCCACCGCAGGCGCCCTCGACGTCGACCAGCTGCCCGTGTTCATCCGCCACATCGATGAACAAAGGACCATCTGGGGACACGGTGGTATCGATGGACTCCCCATCAAGGTCGGAGCGCCCGATAACGAGTTCAACATCAGGCCGACCGACCCGGACACCATCGACCGTGAACTCTCCGACGGAGACGTAGCGGGCGCACGCGATGTCGTAAGGCAGTACTTCCACGGCATCGACCCCGAACCGGCGGATTCGTACACATGCATGATCACCTTTAGCCCGGACCTGCAGTTCGTACTGGGACCAAGGGAGCCAGGGAGCAAAGTGATCCTCGCCGGCGGCTGCAGCGGTCACGCGTTCAAGCATGCCTCCGCCATCGGTGACTTCCTCGCCGGATCCGCACTCGGCGAACCTCCATCGCTGCGTCACCAGTTCGTCTCGCCCGAACGATTCCTTTCACCAACCCAAAACACGTACACCAACCAACAGAAAGCTGAAAATTAATGGTCAACATCACCAAAATCAAGTCCGGTAGCCCCTACGAAGAAAAGGAGAGCTACTCCCGGATCGTCGCTGTGGGTGATTGGGTCATGGTCTCCAACACTGCCGGTGTCGACTACGCTACCCAGGTCTTCGCGGACACCGCAGTGGAACAGACCCAGCAGGCCCTGCGCACGATCGAGAAGGCCCTCAAAGCGGCGGACTCATCCATGGAAGACGTTGTCTTTTCCCGCATCACGATCCCGAATCCTGACGAAGCAGAAGCTGTTATGGCAGAGATCGGACGGGCGTTCAAGGGCATTGACCCCGCAAGGACCGTTACTTGCAGCCCCTTGGGAGGCCCGCAGTACAAGGTCGAGGTTGAAGTAACTGCCTACCGTGGAGCTGGGTCGGCACCCCAGAACCACATCCAGATCCAGCTCTAACTGCTGGACCGGGAATGATCGGCGAGAACCCCCTGCACCGTCATGACGACGAACGGTCAAGGCGGTCAGCCGAGCATTGACCGTACTATCCGGGATCGCATCGCCGCCAGCGAGAATACGGTAGACATTTCGAATACCGTCTGACGGCAGGGTCCCGCCCGGACCCCAAAGCGTGCCGCCGCCAAGCATGGCGGCGGCACGCCGCCAGGCTGCACAGCGCAGACTCGTGCAATAGCCTGCCCGACGTGCCCCCCTGGCCATAACCGACGGCGGAATTTTCTGAGCACTCTACCTGCCCGTGGAAGAGAACATCTCCGGAACTTCAATCCCGAGGCACCGTCATGACTGCCTGGACAGCCAGGCCAACGGACACCCCTCGGTTCCACCGACAGCCCTACAAGTAACCGAATCATCGATTGGCATAACGATGAGAAATAACAAACCGGAAGCAACTGAGCACATCGAACACAAGGTTTCCTCGGTCCGGATAAGAGTCTTCGACGCTGCGCGTCGCGACGAAAGCCTGACCGAAGCAACCAGCAGCCTCATGCAGACGGCCAAGGCACAGAAATGCGGAATTCTCGTAACCCGCCACGGCTACGACCTATATAGCGCAGTCGTCAGCTCGGACGTGCCGCATGGCCTCATCCGAGAGATCAGCCAGATATAGCAAACACACAGCACGCAGAGATTGGCATCAGTAGGGGCCTCTGATGAGTCCGGCCGTCTTCGATCAACACGCCTGTTCTCCAGTGAAGGAGGGACCCATGGCGAGCACGCCGGGCCAATTGCGATTGGGCCAACGGCAGCATTCTGTAACTGGAAGGAAGCGCCTGCAGTGACGCCGGACGATTCCCGCGGACAGCGGCAGCAACGAGACCGGGCCCCTTTTCAAGATGGAGCACCACCCCGAGAACCGGGCCGTCGGTCACCTTCGCTTACTTTCGCCTGTGACGAGGACTGCGAGTTCTGCTGGGGACCCGAAACAGACTGAAGGTCTCATCATCTGCCGTCCGCCCAGAAAGGGACCTTTATTCCCCGGAGCCTCCCGTCGCTCGCAACACGGGAGGTTCCGGTACCAATTGGAAGCCTCGAAACACTCGTCGAAGGCTTGGAAGGGCATAAATACACATGGGCGCGTTCGCATACCTCGCCGCATCGGTCCCAGCGAGAATGGCGAATTTCGGTGCTGCCGTGGCGCTACCTATTCTTGCTATCCAGCAATTCAACGATGTCACCATAGGTGGGCTTCTTGTCGCAGCCACACTGGGACCCAGCGTCCTGGCCGCACCGCTGGCAGGAGTAATCCTGGATCGTTCCCGCAGGCCAGGATCCGTCATTGCTGGAGCCGGACTGATAACCGCAACAGCTTTGACGACCGCTTCCTTTATCGGGGTGATACAGCTGCCAGTTGTACTTCTCATCCTGATTGCGGCCGGGGCAGCAACTCCCTTCTATATGGGAGGGCTGTCGAGTTTCGTCATCAGCGTGGTTCCGGACGTTCGCAAGGCGTTCGCGTATGACGCCCTCTCATACAATGCCGCCGCTGTCGCAGGACCGGCCGTTGTGGCCATCCTTGCGTCATTCCTGCCCGCTCATGTTTCCCTAGTCGTCCTCACAGGAGCAGCGGTGCTGGGATCCGTGTGTGTCCAAACCATCGGCCTAGGCCCGCACACCCAGGCCAGGAATTCTCCCCTCGAAGCAATCAAAGCGGGGCTGCAAAGAATCTCCGGTCACAGACCACTGACCGTAGTTACCGTCTCCTATGCGTTGAGCCAATTAGGGCAAGGGGCATTGGCAGTAGCTGCCGTGGCACTCTCACTGGAAAAGTCCGGGTCACCGGGCGAGGGGGCTGGCTTGGTGACCTCCTTTGCGCTGGGAAGCCTCCTGGGATCCATCGTCGAGACCGTAAAATCCAACCGGCGCCGGTCTGAGTTCGTCATGATGGGCAGTTTCCTTTCAACAGGCCTTCTAACGCTCGCCGCCGCGTTGGACATCGGAGCGTGGTGGACCATCATTGCCATCGGCCTTGCCGGGACATTCACCGCACCTGCCACCGCCGCGATGCTCTTCCTGCGGAACCATCACAGTCCCGCACAACTGAGATCCCAGATCTTCACGGTCAGCGCAGGCCTAGGGGGCACCGCCTCCGCGGCCGGCGTAGCCCTCGCTGCAACCTTTTCAGGCTTCGCCGGAGGGACCGCATCTGTCATGGCAATAGGCCTCGTTTGGATTGCATCCGCGACCCTGATGATCGCCTACCAAGACGATCCCGACTGCCCCTGATAGGGCCACCGCGAACGTTCAGGGTCCCTGCCTTCGTCGCTACCTGTTTGCGGGCAGAATCGCCAGGCCGCGCACCGTCTGGATAAGACTGTCGCGGCCGCCAAAACTGCAGGCGTTTCCTGGGCGGATATTGGTCGTGCAGCTGGGATCAGCCGCCAGGCTGCGCACGAACGCTGGGCCGATAAGTAACCCTGCCTGTCGCTGAGCCGTTCCCGGGATCAGGGTGTGCGGGCCCATCCGGGCATTCGCGTGTTCAGTTCCTTGACGCGGTCCGGGTATTCGCCCTCCTTCGCATGGACTTTCTGCCTCGCAACCGAGAGGACTGACATGCTGTCCGGCGGGCTCGGTTAAAGCCTGTGACGCCGCGTGGGGCAATGAAGTTTCCTAGTCATGACAAGGTGCATCTGGGAGTGTCATCAAGCCCGCAGCCACCCGCGTCTCCGCCACCACGCGGCGCTGGCCTGGGTCATCTGACCCGCCACGGGCTCTTCGAATGGCAAGCGCACTAGCCTTGGCTTGGAAGCGTCCGATCATGCGTGCCGCTTGTCTTCCAGGACTCGCTGCCGGAACCAACGCTGACACCCCGGATCGTCAGCACCCGAGTGAACATCGTCCGCAACAACGGCCCCGAACTCGTCGAGCCGGCCGAATGAGTCACAGCGTCTCTAACCGACACCCCAAACAGCAGAACTCCTAGGAGGAAAGCAGACGCTCCTTTTGGGCTTGGAACTCGGCATCCGTAAGGATGCCCTTGGCGTGAAGTTCGGCAAGACGTTCAAGTTGTCCGATGACATCAACTGCGGGTGCTGATGATGGTTGATCCGGCTTAGCGGCGTTTTGGGTAGCCCGGATCGCACGAATCAGGGAGTCGCCTTGTCCATGGCCAAGGGTTGAAATTGACGCTTTGGTTCCGGAGTGGTTAATGGTCAGGCTTTCACCGCCCAGCGCCTTCTTCAGATCAATTGCCTGGATTGCTCCTAGGGAGAAAGACGTGAGATCTTCCGACCCGATGCTCTTTTCCAAAAAGAGCAATCGACGGTCCGTTGCCGCTGCGATCCCTGCTTTGTTCTCAAACCGTCCAACCCCGATGGCGTTCACAGTTTCGCCGCGGTCCAAAACGTTGGCGAGGTGGGCGATTTCCTTTCGGCCGAAGATGCGTAGGGCGACACGGCTCGCCGCTTCTTGGATGCCATGATCATCCAGCAGCCCTTCAGGGAGTCCCTCCGAGATCTTGATGAGGTGTTTGTAGTGCTTGTTTCCAAGCCCGTCAACTCGCCATTCAATGTGAGTCTTGTCTGCGTCGGGAGTGATGACCCCCTGAATTTTCGCGGCCCACTGGTTGTTACGGAGCGACCTTGGGACGTCTACGGCAATGTCGTTGGGGGTCAGAGACGTCACGGTGAACTGTGCCTGTTCAACGGCCGGAGGAAGGATCGCAAGAGCCTCATTGAGATTGGTTAGCAGGGTCCACTGGACCGTACGAGAAATGGTCGCCATGCCAGAACTGTACCCACCCGGCGAACGCTGCTCTCGAACCGACTCAGTCCAAGCTTCACCGAGTTCATGGTTGGGAGGACAGGGCCATGTGCGGCACGCAATTGAAGGCGTTAGTCAGTGCGGATGGCGATGGCTTTGGAGCCTTCCGGGATCAGTCCTTCGACGGCGGCTTTGGCGGTCTCGTATGTATCGCCTTCGGCGTCGACATGGCTGAGTTCGCCGTTGCCGGCCTGTACAGTCAGGGTCACTTTCACCCCCATATTTTAGGCCGCATCCCTAGTGAAGGTCTGTTCGAGGGCTGCTGACAGCGCAGCTGCACCGTCACGGCGGCGGAGGTCCACGGGCCGCGAACCCTGCAGGGCGGGGGACATGACAGCAAGAATCATTCGTCCCCTGAGCGGTCGTATCCAGGTTCATGGGCTCAGGGCGCCGCGGGGTGAGGAGCCCTCAAACAAAAGCATGTTCAAGGATGCCGCGGGGGCCGCTATCAGGCCGAGTTGGATTGAAGCAGCTGAAGGCCAACCGGGCTACCGAAGTCGCGGAATTCATCGCCATTCGTGATGGAAGCGTAGAGATCGAAATGCACTATAGTCCAACCGAAAAGTGCGATCGGCGCTGCCGAAAGGCGACCGGGGACGACTGCACCTGTACTTGCGAAGGTAAACACCATGGCAAGGACTGGCTGATCCCCGCCACGAGGGCCTAACGCAATGCGGGCATCCAACGTGGCATATGGAAGGAAAACTGGGACGTGTGGCCGCCCTCCCGTTCATACCTGGTCATTCCGGCGAGTATGCAAAGTAGCACCGGGACGGAGCGCTTCTAGCGCTGACCACGTCGATCTCATTGCCGTTTGGTCCTGAAATTCTGACGGGATTCAGACGTGGCGGGAGCTGCCTTTAGCCCGCTGGCGCAACTCTGCGTTCCTCTGAGATTCCCGGGGTGTGAACTGTAGACTGGTCTGTGTTCGGCTACTTCCCGAACTACAACACCCTGGCACAGGGTGTCCGCACCTTGTGGGCGGGGTAGGAAAGGAGGTGAAGACCAAGTGGCTAAGAAACGACAACCTCGCGTTGAAGTTAAAGTGAAAGCCGCCATCCGAGTAGAACCTGGCCGGGTTCTATTCGGGCTAGCGGCTTTCATATATGCACTTGAGCGATTCATCCAACACTGGCCCGTGTAGCCAGTCCGAACTGAGGGGTCCCACTCGTCCCGGAGTGGGGCTCCTCTTCCGCATCCGGAAGTTGGAGAACATATCTCTTTAATTTTTTCCTTCATCTTCTGCTCATGAAGACAGTCATAGTCTAACCCAACCTTGGTTAAGATTCATGAGGTCATGTGATTGGACTCATGAAACGAATGAAAGCTTGACGCCCAAAACACATGCCGATGTGATCCACCACAAAGGATGCCACGCGAACCCTTCAGTACCCACACGCTGGAAACCCCGAGCATGACCCGAGTCACGTGCTACTGGTCACAGCCGCCTTGGCCTCTCCGCGACCATGTGCTTCGGCGGGCGCCTTCGCGTTCGACTCCGTTACCCCCTCTGCCTCCAAAGCTGCTCAACGGGGGGATGCCGGTCAATCGGCACTAGCTGACGGACTCGGCATCACACTGCTCGAGTCATCTCATCAAAGGATCCTTTGATAAGAATCTCGGAGTGAAGTCGGGGGAGCGATGGCCCAGGCCATGGTCACCATCATTTCCGCGTTCGCTCAGCTTGAACGAGACCAACTCTCCGAGCGGACCAAGGCTGGCATGGCTGCTGCAGCTGCTAACGGCAGAAGAGCGGGACGCCGAGAGGTCACCACTGACCACGAGAAGGTCAAGAGGGCCCACGAACTGAAGCTACGCGGGCTCAAGCCGACGGACATTGGAAAGATCATTGGGGCCAGTCGCGCCACCGTCTATCGCTATCTAGCTATGGATTCCTGAAGCCCAATAGGTGCTTGTCCCGAAAGTTCTCTTTGCTGCTGACGCTCACAGAGACCGTTTTGGGACAACATTCGGGACGGAAAGGTTACGAAGACGCTGGAAGGGATTGTCATTTTCAGGAGCGGTCTGCACTGAAGGTCAGTAGTCGGCCGCGCTGCGAATTTGGGCCCCGATAGAGGATCGGTTTGCGGGTCCTGGCCCGGCTCGAACGGGCTGCCTCCCTCTCCAGATACGACGCGCCGTTGCCGGTGTCTGACGCGCTAGGGCAGGATCACGAGCCACATTAGTGCCAAGGTCGCCGACAACCAATCGGCGCCGCGTCCGGTAAAGGATCCCTGCCGGGCGCTTGTGCATCTCGGTGATTGTAGGCCGGTCGTGTCCTAGTTCCAAGGAAGTGGGACACTACTGCTGGTGCCGTCCTCGCCTCACCGGTACACGCCCTAGTAACTGAAGCTGCTCGACAGTACAACGGACAGTACAAAAGTGTGACGGTAGTCGGAGCCGCCCAGGGGCTGCTTTATGCATGGCACGCTGGTACTGATTGGCTCGTTCCGTGGCTCAACGCGCTACACGAAGCGGTCGAAGAGTCAGAGGAAGAATCCAATGAAGCCCACATCTGTTATGTATTTCACAGCGCTATGTTTGTTGTTGCCCGCGGCGGCTTTCACAATCGACTCGTCGCAGTCCAAGGTCTTGCCACCGTTGCTTAGCCTTGATCCACCGATGTTGAGTGGATCAAGGCTAAGCAACGGGCCCGCTAGGCTACGGCGCCAGCGCGTCGGCGGCGGTTGACGGCCACGGCAGTACCCGTGCCCAGAACCAAAGCCGCGGCGCCTAGACCAACCACAGGATCAACCATCGGTGTCGCCGCCTGGGCAGGGGTCCTGAACCCGATAGCTTTGGGACCGGTCGACGGAATTGTGCCATTGGCGCTCGTCCAATTGACCGTACCGTTGTTGAAGGTAGTCCCGTACGGGGCGGTTGCGTCTGCCTTGATGTGCACGTAAATGTCGTTGTAACCAGGGTTCCCGCCGGAGTTGCCCTTCACCTTCACCGGCACGTTTGAACACACGAGGGTCTTGTTGCCGTTGCTGAGGACGCAACCCGCGGAAGACCACGTCAGACCCTGCGAGGAGCCATTAAAAAACCATTCCTGCCCGAGCTGGTTGTCCGCGAAGGTGCCATTGGAGGGCGCCTGGAATGTGAAAGTCAGTGTGTCATTAACTTCCGCGGCGGCCTGGTTCGAAAGTCCCAGGCCCGTGACGCCGGTCGCACCAGGTGCGATGGTGTTGGGCCCCTTTTCTCCGGTGTAATTTGCTGCCGCGTTAGCTGCCAATGCGCCGCCGGTCAGCAGACCCAAGGCCAGGACCGGGGCGACGACCCATTTCGCGCGTCGCTTAGTAATGGAACTCATGAGCTATTCTCCTATGTTGATGCGGAAGCCCGTCGAACCGGGGCAAACCGCTTACGTCCCTCCGTTGGAGGGCTTCATCCGTGATTAGGGCGCGAGTTCGCTAAGATGATGAAATTCGCGGCGATGTCTTCTGCTGCACTACTGATGGGCTGGCGCAGCGCAGCAACCCACGCCGCCCGATTGGTGGGATCCTTGCCAAAGGCCGGTGTTGGTCGAACAACGCAACAACTCTGTCGCAAGAGTTATTGTCGCGGCTGGAAACAGTGGCCGTGGACGGGCTTCTCCGGCTCAAAAAGCGCCGCCACCGAAGAATGCCCGAGGCCCTCACCGCCGTGGAACCCCTTCCATGCGATCCGGCTGTCCCGGGACGCACCGGATGTGTGCCGGCGCTGTGGTCACAGGCAACTTGAGTGCGCCTCGGACGAGCCGGGTACCCGCCCAGCACCCCTCCCTGTGGCCGGGCACGCAATGGAGGACACCCGCAAGCCGGCAGGGGCTTCGCTCCAGGTGAACGCCTTCAGCCGTCATCACCCGGACCGGAAAAGCTATTAAGCCCTGACAGCCCGCACGAACCAGGGACGCGTTCATACAGTGCGGGCGTTTGGGGCAGTACCATTGCCAATACTGCCCCGGTCACCATCAGGGGCCGACTGGATGCCCGGCCCCTCCAAAGTGCGCCCTACCGTTGACTCCTACGCGGGGCGTACTGGTCCACTGATTGAGACCAGCGGACCGTACGGCCGCCCGGTCCCCCATGTGGGCGGCCGTACTTGGGTTCCGCCCCTTATTCGCCTGATTTTTCCCGAATACTACGTGCCCCGACGACCAGCGGGGCACGTCTCAGGTGGTGGTTGCCTGGTCGGGTGGAACCGGGCGACCCTGTACAGGCATCAGCAAGCCGCCGCCCGTCAGCGCGCGGCCGAAGCTACTGATTAAACTCCTGGGAATTTCTTGCCGCCGCGTCCAACAGCCGCGAAACGGACTTTTGAGGGCTCGATCCTGCCATTTACTAGGGCGCAGCGTCCTCGTGTGGCGCGTACCCTCTGCTTATGGCGGAAACAACGACGCATGAAGCGGCAGGTTATTGGTGGAGTGCAGATACTCCCGAGAACCCAGTCCCCGGAGTGCTCCGGGTGGCCGAAGAGGGAAACTACGAACTTATTACGATCGATTCGATAGGTCGGTCAATTGACGAACCTGGACAAATGGCAGATGTCACGCTGCATGGGACCTGTGGACGAGCCAAATACACCTTGTTCCGCTCCATCATGTCGAGCCAAACCCAAGGGAACCCGTCGGAGAGTTTGGCTGAGACATGGATGTCGTTTGAAATGGTCTCCGGAGCCCACCTTCTACCTTCCACTCGCTTCAAAGCTGCCACTTTTCATTGCTCGGGTTTGGCCGGACTGTGGGGACGTTGGCGGCACATCCAGGAGGGTGATCCTGACGAGGCATTTGAAGTTGGGGCCGTCCTGCCAAACGTGAGAGGCTGCGAAGTCAGTATCGTCCGCATGCGTTCCGGTGAATCCGGTTTAGGTCGAAGTTCATACAGGGATCAAATCGCAGTCAAGGTTAGTGCGGAGAAGGGCCTGACCCTGGAGGAGCTGGACCGGAACTTCGAACTCCCGGTGACTGCCTTCATTGCCTGCATGTCCGGCCAGCAGTCCGACGTCTCATCAAAGAAACTCTGGAATATCCTCGACGAAAACTACGAGGTTTTGGACACCCGAATCTCCGACGTGAAGGTTGACCCCTGGACTTCGCCTGAACAACACATGAACAATCTATCGACTCTCATACGCGACAACGATGCATTCTTTCAGGACGTGATGACTCGGTGGCTTCAATTATCTGAAACACTCTTGAATCCAATGGCGATCGCGGCACCCCGAAAGCAGCGGGGCTACCTGGAAATGGAGACGTTCGCGGCAGTAAGCGCCGTGGAACAGATCCAGCGCGAACTGACCGTAGGTCGGCCGACGCCCTTTGCGGATTCCCTCAAAACTAAGCTCTCCGACTGCCGGGAAGCCCTGGGACTTAACAGTGCTGAAAGGCGGGCGATCTTCAATGCCGTCAAACTGTCGGAATTTACCCTTCAGCAGAGGCTGGAGGATCTTGTCGGCGGTGAAACGGCATCATTCTTTGAGTGGTTTTTCCAGGACCACGTCAAGGAGTGGGCGGAGGTTTCCGTGAAGGTCCGAAATAGACTCGCGCATGGCTTGGCATTGCCCGAAGGGCAGTCCGAGGATTACGGGCTACTCATGGATGTGCTGGAGGCATCCAAGAGCGTGATCTTCCTGCGGCTCCTGCTCGAGTGCGGGTTCCCACAAGATGAACTCAAAGAACGCGTGGCAAGAAATCGGGCTTGGAAGAGGCAGGTCCAAAATTCTCCTAAGTGGCCAGAATATGAGCGGGTGCTGAGAGCTGGAGGGTAGTCGCCGACAGCGATGGGTAGATTTCTACGTCTCACGCGGCCACTCGGGTAATGCTGCTTATTGGCAAGGCCGGCTGCAGCTGCCCGCCGTACCGGCCGTGCGGCCCTTACGATGGACGCGTGTCCGATGAAGCCAAAGCGTACAGATTTCAGACTGTTGAACAGGTCGCCGAAGAACTCAACGTGTCAGTTAGCCAGATCAGAGCGCTGTTGAAGACCGGCGAGCTCCGGGGGATTCAGGTCGGAGGGCGGAATGTCTGGCGGGTTGCCGCCAGCGACGTCGAGGACTACATCACCGAGGCGTACCGCCGCACGGCGGAACGAATCGCCGCAGGAGAGCTGTCCGAGTAGGCCAGCCCTATGTCCGTTAAGGGGTCCTTCACCGGACAGGGCTATGCGCGCTTTCATAGGCGAAGATGCTAGATATGCACGATTCGATCCTTTTCGCCCAGATGCAGCTGACCGCCAGGTTCGGGGCTGTCCCTACACCGCCGTTGCAGGGCGTGAAGGTGGGAGTCTCCAAGAACGTGCGGTCGCCAGATGTTCATCCCCTCAACGGGCTGAGGCATCCAGCCGCTGCTGGGACGAGTGGCTGGTTCATCTGGCGGGGTGAAGATCTCGGAACGGCGGATGACTTCTTCGATCCGTTGCACGTCGAGCATCTGACGACCTGGTGTCCTGAAGTCGTTCCCTACCTCGCTTTGCCCGTGGGGTGGCGATTCCTCTTGGCACCTGGCTACGAAGATGTCTGGTTTGACGAGCCGTTGTTGAATATTTGATCGAAGCTGACCCGGACGGCTCAATCTCCCATTCGGGATTTGCGTCCGGTCAGGGATGGTCTACCGGACCCCAGTGCTGACCATTTAGTGTGAATCCTGAGTGTGTGCGTTGGCAGAAGCTAAAGTACCACCCCAGCTCCGATCCGTCTGTTGCCTTCGAGAATCTTGAAGCGCGCTCCGGGGGACAATGCCGCGTAGTCAATGTCGTAGAGCAGGTCGATGGTCACAATGTCACTTCCCCCAGGCTCAAGGGTCGCTCCCATGTCGCTTCGGAGTGCGACCCCCAGATACTCCCCACCATTCACTCTCAGATGGGGCCTATAACGACCGCCCAGATCGATAGCACCACTACGGCCTCCTTCACGGGTTGGCAAGAGGCTGATCTCGGCGCGAAGCGAATTCATACGACGAATTATCCACGTAGACGGACGCGACGTCAGGCTGCGAAATGAGCGATTAGGCCAACAAGCTGCCGATCGTTAACCTGGCGTCGGTCGTCATGAGCGCCCCGTTTAGGGATCCTCTATCGGGCAGAACTTCTCAGTGCAGACGACTTCTGACATTCAGTGCAGTCAGCTTCTGAAAACGACAACACACGCTGTCGTTTTCAGAAGCTGACTGCACAATCGCCCACGGAATTCCGGGGTAGTGCAGATGAGTATGGACGCGAAGATGTCAAAAGTCCCCTGCACGAAACTGCATTCTGCTCGATAGTCCCCTGCACAAACAGTCACTTTTTCGGAACTTGCCTGCACCCAACTGCAGCGCCTTTTTGCGTTGAAGGACCGGTTGCGCCTTCAGCCGGGACCCGCTAGAGCGGCAAGCCCAAGCCAGCTAGGCATAACTTGTGACGCATTCCGATGGAGGCAAGGCATGCGTCGAATTCTTCGTCGCAGATGTCGTAGTCCGCGGCGCTCAGGAAAGAAGCGAATTTGGAATCCGAGAACGAAGTGTTGGTTGTTAAGTCAGGCCTAGCCAGGTCGCACCGCATCTTCCGGTAATTACACTCTCGGAGTTCGCGGAGAAACTGTTCATTGCACTGCCGTATGCGCTCGTCGTCTCCATCGTCTCCACCGCCTCCACTGCCTCCACTGCCTCCTGGGGGCCAATTTTCGAAGTCCCCGAAGATGCCGGAGTCCCCACTGCATTCTGTGCAGCTAGAGAATTCTGGGCTGCAGTAGCCACTTTCAGAACATCCAGTCGAGCCCGACCCCAGATTGATTGTGCGTGCGATCTTCTCGTTCCGCAGCAAGTCTCGTACAACATCGTCAACGTCGTCGATCAGCGTAGGCTCGAAGGCGAGTCCCAAGGAGCTAATTACGGCGAGAAACGGTGGAAACGGATACGTAGTCGCTAGCTTTTTTAGAGTCGGAGGGATGCCAGCCTTGGCGGCGTATGCAGACACTTTCTCGATTGATCCGCGACGTCGAAGGAGCCCGAAGCCTCCTTCGACCAAGCCAGATTCGTGCTCATCAACTGTCCAAGATCGCAGCGATTTTGATCTATCGAATTGGTAGGTCAGGAGGTGGTCGCCGGTGTCGACCGCATAACGAGCGTCGCGGACAGAGCCGCCTACGGCGGTGATGGAGATTATCGCCCGCGCATCTTCGCCTGCGTAGAGGTTCCAATGCACATCTATTCGCGCTGGTCTTTTTAACTGGCCGCTGGGAGGCCTTATCGGGCTTTTGGTCCCTCCCGGTAACTCTTCCGTTGGTCCGGGACCGCATCCACAATCTTGAGCGCCCATGGCATCTCCAACCCCTAAGTAGAGGAATGTAACGATACTCAGTTTGTGATTCCTGTCAACGAATTTGAAACCCCTCCAGTCGGTGGAGACTACCCAATGAAGCGCCCGCACACCGCCCTCACCGCCATATCGGCACGCGTGCGGGCGCTTTTAGTGCAGAGGACTTCTGATATTCGGTGCAGACGGCTCCTGAAACTGACACGAAATGTCACTTTCAGAAGCTGACGGCACAAACTTCCCTGTGATTCGGGGACTTGTGCACAGGGCTCTTGACCACTGGTTACTCGATAGTCCCGTGCATTATGGTGCTTTTGTTCGGTACTCCTGTTCCTAAAAGGAGGCAGGCATGGATGCGGACCCGAGTCGTGTTGCTGCCGATGGGCAACTGACGATGTCTGACGCCGCTTGGGAACAAGCCCGGAATCGTGCCTTGGTTATCGGTGCCTTGGCGGAGCGCCGCAGCCCCAGCGCTGCTGCTGTTGACCAAGCGGCCAAGGAGCTTGCTATTTCCCGACGCCGGGTCTACGTGTTGCTCGCCCGGTATCGCCAAGGTTCAGGTCTCGTAACGGACCTTGCGGTCCGTCGTTCCACCGGAGGTAAGGGCCGAAACCGGCTGCCCGAACCGGTCGAAGAAATCATGCGCGACCTGATCCGCCGGCGGTTCCTGACGCGACAAAAACTGAGCATTGCGGCGCTCCACCGGGAGATTGCCCGGGCCTGCGTGCTGAAAGGCTTCAAGCCCCCGATACGGAACACGGTGACTCGGCGTATTTCCATGCTCAACCCCGTTGAAGTGGGACGACGCAGGGAAGGAGCGGATGCTGTGAGGCCCCTGCAGGCCGCGGGCGGTGAAGTGCCGCTGATCAGTTCGGTTCTGGAGCAGGTACAGATCGACCACACGATCATTGATGTGGTCATCGTTGACGAACGGGAACGTCAGTCGATTGGCCGCCCGTATCTGACCGTGGGCGTCGACGTCTTCAGCAGGGCCATCGTGGGCATGGTCGTGACGCTGGAACCTCCATCGGCTGTGTCGGTGGGATTGTGCCTGGCCCACACCGTTGGTGACAAGCGTCCTTGGCTTGAGCGGCTTGCCGTAGAACCGGCACGGACCCGGATGCCCCAACATTGTTCTGACTTATTGACGACACCCTACTTATGTAACACAATAGGTTTTGTGGTACACTTTAGGTATGGGAGTAGAGTTCGCTGAATCAGCAGACAAGCATGGTGTTGCGCATGAGGATGCGCTGCATGCGATGTTGAACGCGTACTACGTCGAACCCGACTTCGACGATTCCCGGGTCGAGGGCCACGCCAAGCCCACCTTGTTCATTGGCCCGCCCCGTCAACTCGGAGGCCCATTGCTGGAAGTCATGACAGAAGCCGTGCCGCCCCGCACGATCTGGATCTTCCACGTCATGGAGGCGCGCCAGAAGCACTTGGACCGAATGGAGGGAAAATAGAGCATGACCAAGGACCAACCCCAGGGCACTGACCAGGCCCGCTACGACCGCATGGCCCAATGGGCTGAGAACGAGATGGAGCTCAACCCCGCGTCCACTACCGCTCTGCGCGGGAAGGACGCCGCCGCGCACGCCCGGGCGATGTTTGAAGCGGCCGGCCTCAACGTCGCAGAACTGAACAAGGTCATCGGTGGCCGCCCCAGCCTGGACCCTGACGCCGTACCCGGATCCCACTCACCAAAACTTAACTTCCGGGTCCCTGCCCCGGTCAGCCAGGCACTCACCGCCCAAGCGGGCAGCATGGGCATGAGTACCAGCGCCCTGGCCCGGAAGATTATTGAAGAATGGCTCAGCGCCCACCAATCAGGACCGGGTAAGCACGCCTAACCCCTAGGAAAGTTGGCCCACCCCGGGGCCGCATAAGCACATACAAGGACGGAAGGGCCGGCGCACAATTGCGCCGGCCCTTTTCTTGTGCACGCGGCAGCATCCTCAGGCCAGTGCACCTTTCACGACAAAGGCCTGGCCGGCAAGCCGTCCAGCAATGCGACTCAAAGAGCCCTGGTACTCGCAGGCTCGCACCAGGAAAAGCGGGCGTCCACTCCGTGGCCGGCTGTTGGGTGCTGCCGGTCCGACCAGGCAACCAAAGAGACCCGCCCAGACAAAGAGATCATCCCCCTGGGAAACCTTCGTCACCACTGGGCTGAGCGCGCCGAGAAACTGACCGGGAAACCAACCACGACAATCATTGCGCGTTTGACCACAATGGCGGCCCCGCCTGAGCGGTTCCACACCGATCACGTTGACCGGCTGACCGCCCAGGTGCTCGCCACAGTCTCGAACTCCAAAGCGTCCTTCACTCACTGGAACCTGCGCGCGGAAGCCGAACGCGCAACCAGACACTACCGCTTCGCCAGCCAACCAGAGCGTGACCGGACCATCTCGACCATCACCGAAACGGCTCTCGGCCGGTCAGTCCTGCTCACCCCTGCACCGATCACCGAGGCTCCAGGACATTCATTCAGACCACACCGCGGCGCCAAATACACCACCCAACGGACCCTCGACGCAGAAGCGCGACTACTGACCGCTTCAACACTGACCACCGCACCAACGGTCAAAGCTGACCGCGCCCACGCCATCGCCCGTGCAACCACGACCAAGAGCGGTCACCACCTCTCATCCAACCAAGCGACCGCCGTCGTGGCAGTCACCACGAGCGGCCGCACCCTTGACCTGCTCGTCGGACCGGCAGGGGCAGGCAAATCAACCACTATGTCCGCCATGCGCGCGGTCTGGGAATCACAGCACGGCCCCGGATCAGTCATCGGGCTCGCACCCTCACAGAGGGCCGCCAAAATCCTCTCCGACGAGATCAACGCGCCCACCGCGAACACCGCCAAATGGCTGTACGAAACAGTAGGTGAGGGAGGCCTGAAGCGTGAACGCCGAATCGCTGCGGCCAAGCTCGCCCTGGAACGATGCGGCTCAGCAGAAGCCCGTGACACCTTGAAACGCCGATACGCGAAACTATTCGCCGAAGACCTCAAGTGGTCCGTGACCGCCGGTCAGCTCGTGATTGTCGATGAATCATCGCTCGCCGGAACCCACACCCTTGACCAGCTCCGTTCACAAGTCCAGAAAGCCCGCGCGAAACTGCTCCTCGTCGGCGATCACCACCAACTCCAGGCCGTGGAAACAGGCGGTGCTTTCGGCATGCTCGTCCGCGCACGCCCGGACACACCAGAACTGACCGAAGTCCGGCGCTTCCAAAACCCATGGGAAGCGGCCGCGACCCTGAAGATCCGCACCGGGGACCACACCGTCACCAACACCTACTCCGCGCAAGGCCGCCTTCACGGCGGAAACCTGGAAGAAATGCTCGACGCCGCGTACGTTGCCTGGCTCGCAGACACAGCCGCAGGGAAGAACTCGCTTCTCATTGCCCCGGACAATGACACCGTCCGGGAACTCAACGAACGGGCCCGAGCCCACAAAGTTGAGAACGGCGACGTCAGCGCCGGAAAGAGCGTTGCCCTGCGCGATGGCACCCATGCCAGCCGCGGTGACATCGTCGTCTCCCGCCTGAACGACAACACCAACACCGACGCCGCCGGTGAAGCAGTTTCCAACCGCGACCAGTGGGTCGTGGAGAAAGTCCATAACTCCGGTGCCCTCACACTCAGGCGCATCGACCCGGAAGCACCAGAATCCATGACAGGTGCACGCGTCCGGGTGGACAAGGACTACGCAGCCAAAGACATGGAACTCGGCTACGCAACCACCGGACATGGAGCACAAGGACTCACCGTCGACACAGCCCACGGTGTAGCCATCCGCAGCTCCACCCGGGAACTCCTCTACGTCATCAGCTCCAGAGCACGAGAAGAAAACCACCTCTACCTCGTCACCGGCGACGAAACCCCCTACAGCATCGAAGCCGCCATCACCACACCAGAAGAAGTCTTCAACCACATCCTCACCGCCGCAGGAGCCGAACGCTCAGCCACCGAACAAGCACGCGACGAGCACACCAAATGGCTGGGCTTCGACCAAATCAGGGACGAATACACCACCCTCTCCCACAGCGCCGACCAGCCCCAATGGGAAAAGCTCATCAACGACTCCCCCTTGACCGACGAACAAAAGCACACCGTCCTCAACAGCGAAGCCTGGCCCTCACTGGCCCAGTCCTTCCGACAAGCAACAACCACGACCGGAAACCTGAACGCCGTTCTGCCACGACTCATCACCTACCGCGAAATCGACAGCGCTGCCGACCCTGCCAAGGTCCTGCACTACCGAGTCGACGCCTGGACAAAACGACAAACCACCGACCCAGCCAAACTCATACCCGGAACCACCATCCCCCGGACGACCAGCACGGACCCAGCCATCAACGCAGCCCTCACCGCCCGGGAACAGCACCTGGCGACCTTCGCCGCAGAAAACCCGACACCGGAACGAGTCACGCCCGCAAATACCCAGCCCCGCTCTGGTCCCCAAAGCGCCCACCACATCACAGCCGATCAGGAAACTGCCTTCTGGGACGAACAGCAACAGCCGCACTGGATCCGCGAAGAGGAATTCACCCGCACCCTCGCCGCCGACCAAGACCACGGCGGGCACGGCATGCTGCCCGACAGCAACAACCCGGCCGCACCACAAACTCCCGACCGGCCCCTCAACACGCAAACTCACACACTGCCCGAATCAGCGTTTCCCGATGAACAAGAACTGGCCACCTACCAACAGGAGAACGCCCACCATGGATACTGAGACAGCCGACGACGAAATCCAATGGCCCGCCCCCTTCGACTACTACACACCCCACCCCGAAACCGAAATCAGGCAACGACTGGACACCATCACCCCCTGGGTCGAATGGATCCGCACCATGACAGCCTTGGACGGAACAACAATCCCGGACTGCTGGGCCAGCCACGGCGCCCTCCTGCTCGAACTCGACGCCGCCTACACCGCATATCTGACGTTCATGTTCCCCGCCAATTCGGGCGGCCAGCCCCTGTCCTGGCACTACTCCTGGGCGCAGTGCAAAGCACGCCTGCAGGCCTATGCCGCACGCACCAAATGCGACCAACTCGGACACCGCGAAGACCCCATAAAACCGTGGACTCGCCAGACCCCAATCGAAAACGCGACCTAGGAGACAAATCCTAGGTATAGAAACAGCGGCGGGCCAGGTCCAAAATACCCGGGCGCCCCGGGCCCAGC
>NZ_JBHUCD010000025.1:0-77687 GCF_042786555.1 Paenarthrobacter sp. NPDC056912 | reverse complement strand
CCGGCGTGCCCTGGTTCATCCCCCCACCCCACATCGACCCCCACCAAACACCCCGCAAAAACCACCACCACACACCCCTCAAAACATGAGGGGGGTGGCACTCGGTGCGAGCATGGCTGCGTCAACGATCCGGGGATAAACGATCCCGAGATAAAGGTTGGGCAATAGTTCGTGTCATCCGTGAACCGGATCAGAAGGGGTTCAGGTCACGCGGGCCTTCAGGGTGTTCCGGGTTTCCAACGTCCGGGCGTCCCCGTGTACGTGTCCGTCGACCTAGTGCCTCGTGTGCCCGGAGACCTTTGCCTTGAACCTCTAGCTAAACCCCCGGCCCCCTACGCAGGCACCGTGAACTTGGCCTCGATGAACGTGAGCATGGGCCGGGAATTGAGGCAGATCAGGTACACCACCAATCCCGCCACAACCACGATCAGCCAGGCCGTGGTCATCATCAGCACGAAAGCTGTGACGAACAGGATGCCGGCATTGCCCAACGACACTTTCCTCTGCGCGCCCAGGGTGTAGACAGACAAGCGGTAGATATCCCTCGACCGGAAGGCAAAGCGGGAAAGGAGGAGCATCGCGTTCACGGCTGCAGTACAGACCATGAGCGCGAGCCCCACCAGCCCTATTCGCGCGGCAATCTGGGCGGGGTTCGTTCCGCCGTCGGAATCCAATGCCCCGGCGTCCAAGGAACCGGGCAGGACGCTGAGGTTGAACCCGATCAGGCCCAGAAGGACCATGTAAGGCAGCCACACCACCAGCGCCTGGCCGAGGTTGCTGCGGTATGACTTCACGAAGTCGTGGAACACCCCGGTATCCTCACCTGCCAGCAGCCGGTTGAACGCGTAGGACGCCGCGACAACTGACGGCCCCAGCAGCACGAAGCCCAGCAAGGCCACGGGCCCCACCACGCCAAGGAGCAACGGCAAGAGCACCACCAGTATGTTGGCCAACACCAGCACGGCATCACTGAGCATGATCCCGTACACCGTACCCGCGGCCCTGAACAACGGCCCGGACCCGTACTCTGCCTTCTTAGCTGCCACCAGGGGCCTTCCTCGTTAAGAACCAAGCGCCACTAAGAACCAAGCGCCGCGATCAGGGACCGTGCTACTTCTTGTCCGCGTATGCCTTGTAGGCCTTGTTCGCCAACTCAACGTATTTGCTCTGGCCCTTGCTGTCGAGCTCCTTGACGTAGGCGTCGAATTCGCTGAGGTTGCGCTGTCCGGTGATGAACTTGAGGGTGTTTTGCTTGACATGGTCCTTGAGCGGGGTGAGTGCCAAGGTGGCCTGTTCCCGGTCCACATCGTTGAATGGCACGGGCGGGGACACTGGTCGCGGTGTCTTGGATTTCATGGCCTTCTGGAACGCCAGTTCTTCGTCGTTGAACGTAGACTGCAGCAACTCCGTGGCACCGCCGTAGGCGAAGTTTCCGCCGGAGAAGCCGTAGTCAACCCGCAGGTCTTTGGTGCCGGTGGGGTTCAGGCCTTGGAAGTTGATGTCGGCTGCGAGTTTTCGCTTGTCGCCTTCCTTGGTGAACGTGGTCCCTTCCACACCCCACTTGGTAAATTCCTGACCGGCATCGCTGTAGAACAACCAGTCGATGTACTGGATAAGTGCTACGAAACTGTCTTTGTCCTTCACCGACGAGTTCAGCATGAGGCCGTTCTCCAATCGGGTGCCACCGATGATGTCGCCTGCGGGGCCGCCGGGGACCGTAATCTTGCCGATCTCGAAGTTGCCCTTGCCCAAGGACTGCTCCATGGAGGTGCGGTAGGTGATGATGTTCTGCGAGTTGGCGCTGATCACGAACGATTTGCCGGACACGAACTTCTGGATTGCCGAGTCGTCGGTCTGGGTGAAGCTCTCGGGGTCCATCAAGCCCTCGGACACCAGGGAGTTGAAGAACGTCACCAGGTCCTTGAACTTGTCCGAACCAGCAGCGAAGCCGAACTCCTTCTTGTCCTCGTCGAACAGCAACCCATCCACCAGACCCCACCCGGCCACTGTGCCAAAGGCGGCACTCGCGATGTTCAGGAGGCTGTCGCCCTTGAACCGGTCAGAGAACGGCACAACGTCCGGGTACGACTTCTTCAGCGACCGCAGCACATCGCGGAACTCGTCCCACGTGGTGGGCTCCTGAAGACCTTCCTTCTTCAGCACGTCTTTGCGGAAGCACAGCGAGTAGTCGGGCCAGAGTTCCTCGTGGAGGCCCGGAAGGACGTAGTACTTGCCGTCTTCCTGTGTGAGTGCCGCGATCTCAGGCTCGAGCTTCCATTTCTTGACCTTCTCCTGGAAGTGCGGCATCAGCTCTACGTAGTCGCTCACAGGCAGCACAGCGCCGGCGGAGACAAACGCAGCCTCTTGTCCCGGGTAGGTTTTCGCGATGATTTCAGGGGCGCTGCCGGAGCTGATCAGCAGGCTGCGCTTTTGTTCGTAGTCGCTGTTGGGCACGATGGTGGGTTCCAGCGTGACGTTGTTGGCACTGGCCATCTTGGTGAGCAGCAGCCAGTCCTTCTTGTAGGGGTAGGTGGGCTGGTCGGAGAACAGGAGCGAGAACGTCAACGGCACCGTCGCCTTGAACGTGTCGCCGACACCGAAGCTGTCCATCGCACCATTGCGGGATTTGGACGTGTCCACCTTCTCGGATGAATCGGAATCGCAGCTGGTCATCATCAGGCCGATAGTGACCACGGAGGCGAGTCCCAGGAAATCTCGTCTGCGGAGCTCTTGTTTGTGGATCATTGGGTGTCCTTTCATAAGGGTTTATTCCTTGACGGAACCGAGCATGACGCCCGAGAAGAAGTACTTCTGGACGAACGGGTAGACACAAAGGATGGGGAGGACGGTCAGGACGATGGTGACCGACTGGATGTTGGCGGCGATCTGGCCGACGTTCTCCGCGGTGCCGCCGGCTGAGCCCGCTGTGGTGACTCCGGCGATCATGTTGCGCAGGTAGATGGTGACAGGGAACAGGTCAGGGTTATCGAGGTACAGGAAGGCCTGGAACCAGGAATTCCAGTTGGCCACCGCATAGAACAGGACCATGGTGGCCATGATTGCCTTGCTGAGCGGCAGCACCACCCGGAAGAGGATGCCGTACTGGGTGAGCCCGTCTATCGAGGCGGCTTCTTCCAGCTCGCGGGGCATGTTTTCGAAGAACGATTTCATGATGAGCAGGTTGAACACGCTGATGGCGTTGGGCAGCACCACGGCCCAGATCGAGTCCCGCATGCCCAGGGAGCTGATGAGCACGTAGTTGGGGATCAGGCCGCCGTTGAAGAACATCGTGAATACCGCGAGGCCGATGAACACGCTGCGGCCCTTGAGGTCCTTCTTGGCGATGGCGTAGGCAAAGGCGGTGGTCAGCACCATGGAGATCGCTGTGGCCACAACTGTGTAGAGCACAGTGTTGCCGTAGTTGGTCCAGAAGGTGGAGTCGGCCAGGATCAGCTTGTACGTTTCCGTGTTGAAGCCCATCGGGAACAGGTTGACCTGCCCGGCGTTGATGAACCCTTCGCTGGAGAACGACTGGGCAATGATGTTCAGGAACGGGTATGCCGTCAGGAACACCACCAGGAGCAGGAATACCAGGTTGAGGACCCGGAAGATCCGCATCCCGCGGGAAACCCTCATGTCGGCAACCAGCACACCGCTGTCAGCAGCCGCACGCCTACCAAAGGGAGTCTTGATCGCTGTCTTGTTCACCACAGGCTCGTTCCTGCGAGGCGCTTTGAGATCGCGTTCGCGGAGAGGATCAGCGTGAGGCCGATGACGGATTCGAAGATTCCGATTGCGGCCGCGTAGCTGAAGTTGCTGGATTCCAGGCCTACCCGGTACAGGTAGGTGGAGATGACGTCTGAGGTTGCGTAGTTGAGCGGGTTGTAGATGAGGAGGATCTTTTCGAAGCCCACTGCCATGAACGTGCCGATGTTGAGGATCAACAACGTGATGATGGTCGGCCGGATAGCGGGAAGGGTCACGTGCCAGGTCTGTTGCCACCGGTTGGCACCGTCGATCCGTGCCGCCTCATAAAGGGACTCGTCCACCCTGGTCAGCGCAGCAAGGTACAGGATGGCGCCCCACCCCATGGTCTGCCAGACCTCGGAGCTGATGTACATGGGGCGGAACCAGTTGGGATCCTGGGTGAAGTTCACGGTGGTGCCGAACAGAGACTCCGTGATCTGGTTGACCGTACCGGTCATGGAGAAGTTCTGCAGGATCATGCCCGCGATGATCACCACGGACATGAAGTGCGGCAGGTAGGCCACGGTCTGCACGAATTTCTTGAACTTTTGGGACCTCAACTCATTGAGCATCAATGCGAAGAGGATGGGCATCGGGAAGCAGAACAGCAACGTCAGGACACCCAAAATGATGGTGTTCTGGAACGCCTGCCAGAAGCTGGGATCGTTGATGAACAGGGTGATGTATTTGAAGCCCACCCATTTCTCGCCGAAGATACTGCCGCCGGGCTGGAACTGGCGGAAAGCAATCACGTTGCCGGCCATGGGCAGGTAGCGGAAAATCAGGAGGTACAGCAGTGGTAGCGCTAACAAGGTATACAAACGCCAGTCGCGTTTGATCGCCAGCTTCCAGCTTCCGGGCTTGTTTCGCCGTTTCCTCGCTTCGCTTGCCGGGGAGCCTTGGACCACTTCGGGCGGAACATCCAGTCGTAATGCCATGAGTTGCCCGCCTATCCTGCTGTTTCTTCGAGGATCAGGACACCGTTGGCGGGGAGCTCCACCGGGCCCCTGACCGCGCGTCCACTGATTCGGTCCGTGCCGCCGTCCAGGACGTCAACGCTGGACGGTGCGTCGTTGTGGTTGAGCACCATGAGGAAGCTCTTGTTGGTGCCGTTGGCACCGGTGCCGGTACGACGCCGGACCTGGACTCCGGTGGGCGTCTCCAGTTCGGCTTCTACACCCGCGGTGCGGAGTTCGTCGTCGAGCAGCTGTTTCAGGTAACCGTCGTCGATCCGTGCCGAGAGATACAGCGCCGTGCCCCGTCCAAAGCTGTTGCGGGTAATCGCCGGCGTTCCGGCAAGCCGGCCGGAAGAGTAGCTGGCCAGGACCTCAGCCGTTTCGGCGTGCAGATGCTCGGTCCAGTAGCTTGCGGAGGAGGTGCCGCCGTCGGGCGTTGACAGTTTCACTTGCTCGCCGTCACCGGCGAGCGGGTGCATTTCTTCGCTCCAGGCGCCAAGGACGTTTCGGAGGGCGCCAGGGTAGCCGCCCAGGCGGATGGTGTTGTCCTGGTCCACGATGCCGGAAAGGTAGGAGACCACCAGCCGCCCGCCGTCGGCCACGTAGTTTTCGAACCTTGCGGCGGCGGCGTCGGTGAGGAGGTACGACGCCGGCATGATCACCAGGCTGTAGGCGGACAGGTCGCTGTTGGCATTGACGAAATCAACGGTGATGTTGGCATCAAAGAGTGGGCGATAGAAGCGCAGTACCTCCCCGGCGTAGTTCAGGTCCGAGCGTGGCGAGTTGCCCAACTCCAGCGCCCACCAGCAGTCCCAGTCAAAGACGATGGCCACCTTGGCCGCGGATCGCGTGCCGGTCAAGCCATCCAGTGCCTTGAGTTCCTGCCCCAGCTCGCATACTTCCCGGAAGATGCGGGTGTTCGGGCCGGCGTGGTTCACCATGGCCGAGTGATAGCGCTCTGTCCCGCCTTTGGCCTGGCGCCATTGGAAGAAGAGGATCGAATCGGCGCCCTGGGCTATGGCTTGATAGGAACCCAGGCGCATTTTGCCGGGAAGCTTGGAAACGTTGACGGACCACTGGCTGACCGCGCCGGTAGCTTGTTCCATCACCATCCATGGCTGGCCCTGGCGGAGCGAGCGCATGAGGTCGAAGTTCAGCGCAGCAGCTATGTGCGCGTCTTCTTCACGCGGGTCCGGGTAGATGTCCAGCGCGGCAGCGTCTTCTTCGGCCGCCCACGCCCAGTAATCGTTGTTCTTGTAGAAGCGCATGAAGTTGGTGACGATCGGCAGGTCCGGGCTGTGGCGGCGGAGGATGTCCCGCTCGGCCTTGAAGTGCGCCAGCATGCTGTCCGAGGTGAAGCGGTGAAAGTCCAGGCGGCGGGATGGATTGGACCACGTCCGCGGCTGGGCGGGGACGCGGACTTGATTCCAGTCCGAGTAGAGCTGACCCCACACTGTTGTACTCCATGCCTGGTTCAGTTCATCCAGTGAGGAGTATTTCTGCTGCAACCACTCACGGAAGGCCTTCTCGGCCCAGGGACCGTAGGACACTGGCCCGTATTCGTTGCCGACGTGCCACATGCGAAGTGCGGGATGGCTGGCGTAGCGCTCCCCCATGCTCTCCGCGAGGGCCAGGGACTTTGCCCGGTAGACAGGATGGGAGACATCGAAGTGCTGGCGGGATCCGAATCCGAAGATACTTCCGTCCGGACGCTCCGGCATGATGTCCGGATGCTGTTCCACCAGCCAGGCCGGCGGGACGGCGTCCGGTGTTGCCAGGTCTACCCCGATGCCGTGCTGGTGCATGAGGTCCATGACCTCGTCCAACCACTTGTAGTCGAAGACGCCATCGCTGGTTTCCAAGCGGCTCCAGGAGAAGACAGCCAAGGTCACCAGGTTCACTCCCGCCTGCTCCATGAGCTTGGCGTCTTCAAGCCACACTTCGCGCGGCCACTGCTCGGGGTTGTAATCCCCTCCGTACGCAATGCCGCCTATTCGTTGATGCAGTTGCTGCAGCCGCGCCTCGGCAGTCCGCAAATTCTCAGGGTGGATGGTCATCGTTGTCCTTCACTCGGCCGTCGTCGCCCTGCACCGCAGTGCGACTCACATCACACAGAGAAACTATCGTAAAGTTTACGCAATAACAACAGCCCGATATCGGAAACTCGCGAGTAGCCCAAAGCAAGAAAATCCGCGCAATTGGTCTGAATACAAGCAGTTTCGGAGCTGAAATTCGCCGCGCTGACGGGCGAAAGTGCCACATGGATATGTTAACTTTCCGAATTCTCTTGGAAACTATCGGACGAGGCCTTTCCGAAACTCCAGGCCGTGCCGAAACTCCAGGCCGTGCCGAAATCGTGGGAAGCCGGCGAGAACACCGGTCCAGGAGCGGCGATTTCGCAGCGTTCCGGCGATTTCGGGGCGTCCCTGCGGCAACCCGTTGACACGTGACCAAACGGTCACCTATTCTGAATCCATGGACGCAGTGTTCAAGGCCTTGGCAGACCCCACCCGCAGAGAACTGCTCGATGAACTGTTCCGCGAAGACGGCCAGTCAGCCTCCGCCTTGGGAGCCCGGTTCGAGATGACCCGTTTCGGCATCGCCAAGCACCTCAAGCTCCTCGAGGATGCAGGATTGGTGGTTACCCGCCGTCGCGGTCGCGAGAAGCTGCACTTCCTGAACCCGGTCCCTATCCGCCTCATCCACGACCGCTGGGTGAGTAAATACGCAGAACCATGGGCCGCTGCCCTTAGCGACCTCAAATCCAGATTGGAAAGTCCCATGGAAAAGATCTTCGAGATTTACATCAAGACCACTCCGGAACGGCTCTGGGAAGCCATCACCAACAGCGAAATCCGCAGCAAGTACCAGTTCGGGAACACGCTGACGTCGGACTGGACGCCCGGCAGCCGGTTCGAAATGCGGAACGCCAAGGCTGATGAACCGCTCGGCGAGGGCGAGAACATCGAGGTGGATCCCCCACGCCGGCTGGTACAAACCATGCAGGCGCTGTGGGGCGAGGACGTGAAGGCCGAGGGAACCTCGCGCATCACGTGGGAAATAGAGCCGGTGGGCGACTCGTGCCATCTCACGGTCACGCACGATCAACTCCGCGAAGGCGCGAATGATCAGCTCTACGGCGGCTGGCCCATGATCCTGTCCGGCCTGAAGACCTGGCTCGAAACCGGCGAAACGCTGACCACTCCCGGCTCGCTCATGTACTTGTAGGCACCTTAAACGAACGACGACGACGGGCCGCTAGCGCCGTCGTCGTCGTTGCTGTTGTTCCGCCGGCCGTTAGGCGACGGGCGTTGCTACCTGGTCATCCGAAAGCCAAGCGGCTTGCATGGTGCCGAGCAGGTGGGGAGCGAACTCCTCGCCGATTGCCAGCACCATGCGGCAGCGGGCGCCGCGCTGATCCGGGAAACCGACGTACAGTCCGCGGAGGTCGCAGACCGTCTGTCCACGGCCCGGACCGTCGGTGGTGTCCACCTGGACACGAACGGTGGGCGCAACGGCCAGTTCCACTCCCTGAACGGCGATCGCCGCTGCAAGGGGATCGTGCATCGCCGAACATGCCCGCCCGAAAATGTCGACGTAGAAGCCGAAGTAGTAGCCGAGCATCTCGCCGAGTGCCTGCGACACGGGGTTGTCGGTTGCAAGAAGCTCCTGGCGGTGGCTTTCCTCGAGGACGTTGGTCATGGTGACGTCCAGGGGTACCAGCGTGACTGTCCAGTCGGCAGCCAGGACCTCGGCTGCGGCTTCGGGATCGTTGGCGATGTTGGCTTCAGCCACGGGCGTGATGTTTCCCGGGGCCAGCGCAGCGCCGCCCATGATGGTGATTTCAGCGACGAGCTCCGGCAGCTTCGGCTCCAGGCGCAAGGCCTCGGCGATGTTGGTCAGCGGACCGATGGCCACAACACGCAGTTCGCCTGCGTACTGGCGTGCCAGCTGGACCAGCAATTCGGCGGCTGTTGCTTCCACCGGCTCACGGTCCGACGCCGCGAGGTCCACGCCGCCAATGCCGTTGTCGCCATGAACGTGCGGGGCACCGCCATGGAAGGTGCCGACCTGCGGATCGTGGGCTCCGATGGCGACCGGGATGTCCGGGTGACCCGCCAGATTCAGCAGGTCAAGGGTGTTCCGGGCCCCGCCCGCGGCACTGACGTTTCCGCTGACGGTGCCAATGCCCACAAGGTCCGCCCGCGGGGACGCCAACAGGTAGGCAAGGGCGAGTGCGTCGTCAATGCCGGTATCGCAGTCAAGGTAGAACGGGGCGGCGGTTCGCTGGGTCATGGTCTCTCATTTCAGGTTTTGCGGACTGTTGTGAAGCTGAAGCGGGTGGTACGCGGTGGCGCGTTCCGGCGTCGTGCGTTAGATCTTTTCGCCCTTGGGCGCTGCGATGAACAGGCTGACGATAAAGGCCAAAGCCGTGATGGACACAGAAATCCAGAGGGCAGTGGAGTACCCGGCGGCGGTGCCCAGGCCGGCGAACGGCGCAACAACCACGACGCCGAGGCTCGCCCCGATGCCGAACGAGGCACCGTTGATGCCCGGCAAGGCGGCGGGCGCTTCCTTGGGCGAGAGCAGTACGGACAGGCCGTTGATGGCCGTCAGGAAGAAGCCGTTGTAGAAGATGCCCAGGGCTGCGATGGCGATGAGGACCGCGATCTGGTTGTGGGCGAACAGGGCCGCGACAATTGCGCAGGCCAGGCTGGTGGCGGTGCCGACTCGGACCGTCTTGATCCAACCCCGGCGGTCGGCGATCCAGCCGGCCAGCGGGGCCGCGAAGACGCCGATCAGTGCTGCGGGAGTGAGGAACAGCAGTGCTGCCACGGAGGCGGACAAGCCAAAGCCGTTCTCCTTGTCCTGGCTGAGGAGCACCACGGTGAAGTTGATGATGGCGAAGATGCCCGCGAGTGTCAGCACCGTGGTGGCAATGACTGGCCATACCTGGCGTGAACGGAGGTGGTGGACGGCGACCAGCGGGGTGTCGCGCTTCTTTTCGATCAACCAGAAGGCCGTGAAGGAAGCAATACTGCCGGCCAGCAGGCCAAGGGCGGACGGGGACGTCCAGCCGGCGGAGGAACCGGTGGACACGAAGTACGTAATGAAGACCAGGAACACGGACAGTGAGCCGGCGCCCCACCAGTCCATGCGGCCTGGTGCGACCGCGGACTTACCGCCCGGGACGACCTTGATGACGCAGATTGCTGCGATCGCGGCCAGTACCAGGACAGCGACAAAGATGGATTGGAAGCCGAGCGTTTCAGCCATGAGGCCACCGAAGTAGCCGTCCACGCCGCCTACGCCGCCGTTGATCGCGGCGATGATTCCGATGGATGTGCCGAAGAGCCTTGCCGGCAGGTACTCGTTGAGGATGATGTAGGAGAGCGCGAAGATGGCGCTGGAGACGCCCTGCATGAAGCGGCCTGTGACCAGCAGGGGCAGGTTCGGAGCGAAGATGCAGAGCACGGTTCCTGCGCCCATGATGGCCAGGACCAGCAGGAGTGCGCTGCGGCGGCCGATGAAGTCGCTCCACCGTCCGATGACCGGGCCCGAGATGGCGCCGGCGAGGAAGAACATGGACTGGACCTGCGCTACGGCCTCGGGCGTCTCGCCAAAGAACGAACCGATATGCGGCAACGCCGGGGTAATCATGCTGGCGTTGAGCTGGAATGCCAGCACGGCCAGGACCAGCGTGGTGATCAGCAGGGCGGCAGCGCGGCCTTGGAATCGGCCTTCCTCGGTAGGAGCTGCATGAGTGGCCGTGTTATCCGGTGACGCCGTACTCTGCGGTTCCACCGCGGTGTTGGGGATGTTCACATCAAACTCCTTTGTCCGAGGGCGCAGGGTGGCGCCACGAGATGTGAGTTGTTATACAAGCATGTATTACGCGCTTGTGCAACCTGTCACACTTTTCGGATACAGTGTGCGTATCCGATCTTGAGTGAGGCACCCTTGACCGACAATGCTGTCCAGTTCTTGTCCAGACCCATTGCGCCGCAACCCGGCCAGCCCCTGCGCGTAGCGGCGTATTCCCGCATTGCCGAGGCGATCAGGACCAAGCTCCTCCCCCCTGGCTCGTTGCTCCCTACCGAGACCGAACTGGGCGCGATGATGGACGTCAGCCGTACTGTAATCCGGGAAGCGCTGATGCTGTTGGAGGAAGACGGACTGACCAGGGCACGCCGTGGAGTTGGCCGATTCGTGGCCGATTCGCTGCCAAGGATCGGGATCGAGCACATCCGTCCGTTCGACCAGCTCCTGGGCGGACCCGAGCAGGACATCCAGGTCAAGCGCGTGGCCGCCATCAAGCAGCCGGCCTCCGAGTTCGTGGCCCCGGGTATCGGCGTCCAGCCCGGCGAGGATGTGTGGTTCTGGGAAAGCGTGCTCATCAGGAACGGTGAGCCGGTGGCACACCTCCAAGAGAACGTCGCCCAGGGCATCCCCGAGGCTGACGCCCTGGCCGCCGCTGCGGAAGCTCCCACCCTGTCAGCTTCCACGCTGCTGGAGGTCCTCGGCGACCTTCCTGGCGCATCCCTTGGGCCTGGCGAATGCGAAATCAGCCTGAGCACCGCTGGCCCCAGCCGAGCCAAGCTGCTGGACCTCCGGCCCTCGGAACCCGTACTCGTCCTCACCCAGTACGTCCGCCGGAACGGCTCCCCGTTCTACCTGGCCAAATGCCTCGTGGCAGCCAAAGCCGGTCACCTCTCCGTCATCCAGTCCTCCTGAATTCTCCCGAAAAGGTTCTCCCATGAGCACTCCCGTTCGTTCTGCCGCGCCCATTTCACCTTCCACGCTCACCACGCTTTCAGTGGTTGGCAGCATCAACCTCGACATCACGGCGACCGCCAGCCGGCTCCCGTCCCCGGGTGAAACCGTAGGCGGTGCCGTCCTCCGGCAGCAGCCAGGCGGTAAAGGCGCCAACCAAGCAGTGGCCGCAGCCCGGCTCTCAGGCCGTTCCCGCATGGTGGGTGCAGTAGGCCAAGACGACGCCGGACGGACACTGCTCGACGCCATGGCGGGTGCCGGCGTCGACATCCAGGACATTGCCCGGGTGGACGCCGCAACGGGAACAGCCCTGGTCCTGGTGGACAGTGATGGCGAGAACCAGATTGTGGTCTGCCCCGGCGCCAACGGTTCCGTGAGCCTGGAAGGCGTGGCGTTCGCAGAGGACGAAGCCGTCCTCTGCCAGCTGGAAGTGGACCAGGACGTGGTCCTCGAGACTGCGCGACGGACCAAAGGATTCTTTGTCCTCAACGCAGCCCCTGCGGCGCCGATCATCCCGGAACTGCTGGAGCGTTGCGATCTGGTGATCGTGAACGAGACCGAATACGCCCTGATTCCGGCCCTCAAGAACGCCCCGCTGGTGGCCGTCACTTACGGCGGCGACGGCTCGGCGATCTTCGTCCACGGCGAACGTGTAGCTGAAGCCCCCGCAGTGAAGGTGACTGACATCGCCAACACCATCGGCGCCGGGGACGCCTTCTGCGCAGCGCTGGTTCTGGCCCTTGGTTCCGGCCTCGAGCACAGCCACGCCTTGGCAGTGGCCAACGCGGTTGGCGCTGACGCTGTCCGCGATTCCTCGTCGCAGCCCGCGCTGAAGTCCCTGGAGCACTACATCGAAGCGACCCGGCCCTCCGACGCAGCCCTCTCGGCCGACGCCACCAGGTAGTCAGCCCAGCGTTTCAGGGCAACCTCGACGTCGGGGTGGAACAACCCGTGCGCCTCCGCCAAGGCGACCGCCTCGGTCGTCGGATACCGATCCTCAGAGAGAAACGACAACGTCTCAGGATCTGCGCGGGTGATCCTGGCGGGCAGCCTCTTCAGCAGTCCGACCGGAATCCTCAATCGGGGCACCTTGACGCCCAGATGCTTGCCGAGCAGCGCCAGCTGAAGCGGTAGGAGCGGCGTGGCGTCGTCGAGGACCCAGTAGGACCTGCCCTCAGCTTCGGCAACCAGTGGGAGCAAGGCCATGAACGAGGCCAGGTAGTCCACCGTGACTACCGGAACGAAGGTACGCACATTGCCCGGAAGGGCGGGCAACTTTCCCCTCCATAGGTCCATGACGGAGGATCCGAGTCCCAGCACCTGGCCGGATTCGCCGTTGACCGAGTCGCCGATCACCGTGGCCGGATTCACCATGGTGAGCGGCACACCGAGGGCCAAAGCCACGCCCTGGACCACCGCGTCAGATTCCACCTTGGATCCCTCGTATGCGCCGAGCCGCTGGTATTCGCTGGTTCGTCGGGCATCGTCCCACGGCGTCCCGGCCGGGTCCTGTCCTCCCACGCGGTAGCCGGAGAGATGGACAAGGCGCGTCAGCGCCGGCAGATTCGCCGCAAACCGAACCACGCGCTCTGCGCCCCTGACATTGGCGTCGAAGGCGTCCTGGGCGCTCATGCCAAAAGCGAAGGCGCCGGCCACGTTGTGGATTTCAGTCAAGGATCGACAAGCGTTCGACGCCGGGTTCAGCCCCAAGCCTTCATCGCCGAAGTTGACCAAGGCTTGCGTTGGGCTTCCTCCCGCGTCGTGGTCCCGAAGCCAGGACACCAGCGTGTCAAAGGATTCCACCGTGCGCACTGCAGTTGTGACGCGCACACCCTGCTGGAGGAGTTCCCGGACGAGCCATTTCCCGATGTGTCCGGTTGCCCCAAACACCAGGGCATGACGTTCAGCCTTCATTCCCCGGCCTCTACATTCTCCAAGGCCGCGTGAAGCAGGAGTTTGAGGGTGCCCGCTGCGGCGTCCAAGGGCTGCGTAGACCTGTGGGCGCGGGAGAGGATGAGCGAACCCTCCACCAGGCAAATCATGGACGTGGCAAGAGGCCGGGCTCGCTCTGCTTCCAGCCCGAAAGTTGCCAGGTATTCGGCAAGCGCACCGATCCAGGATTCGTACACCTGGCTACACGCTATCCGGAGTGGTTCATTGTCCGAGCCCGCGTCCAAAGCCACGGAGGAGACCGGACAGCCGGCTTGATAGTCGCTTGCTTCCAGGATGCCCTTGAGCTCGGCAAGGAGCGCCTCAACGGTGGCTTCCGGCGAAGCTGCCATCACAGTGGCCTGCCCGATCAGTTCGCTGAATTGATTCCCCGCCAGCCCCACCGCGGCGATGCCAAGTCCTGCCTTTCCCTCCGGGAAGTGAAAGTAGAGCGACCCCTTGGGCGCCCCCGAGCGTTCGAGAACGGTGTTGAGCCCGGTTCCGTGGTAGCCGTGCAGCTGAATGAGGGCGAGCATGGAGTCGACCAAGCGCTGCCGAGTAGCGAGTCCTTTGGGATGGGAAGTGACCATACCCAAATAATAGACCAGTCTATATATTTTTGGAAATGATCAAAGTGCTACGATTGCTACGGAGGCCACCAATGACAACAATCCCGCACCGTGAACTGCGCAACCAGAGCAGCAAGATTCTGGAGCGCGTCAAAAACGGCGAGGTCATCGACGTCACTAACAATGGCGAAGTCACCGCAACATTGATTCCTCCTTCGTCTTCACCCTTTGAGCGCTTGCTCCAGGCCGGCAGCGTGCGGGCAGCGTCTTCGACTCCTGTCGACTTCAGAATTTTGCCTCGGATCAACATCGATATGAGCACGGGTGAGATGCTGGCAGAGCTGCGTGGCGATCGGTGATCGTCTACGTAGACACTTCGGCCGTGCTGAAACTGGTAGTTGAAGAACGGGAATCCCAGGCCGTCGCCTCGCATCTGTCAGAAGTCGCGGCATCGGGCGGTCACCTCGTGGCTTCCATGCTCCTTTACACGGAACTGCACTGCGCTGCTCGCCGTCGGAACATGCCCTTCGATGTGGTCAATGCCGTCCTGGCCGGAATCAATCTCGTGGACGTGACCCGCTCGGACCTCATGTACGCCGCGGTCCTGCCGCGACGTCTGCGGAGTGCTGACTCCATCCATCTGGCGACAGCAATCAGACTGCAGACGGACAGGCTGGTCGCCTACGATCATGAACTGCTCCTCGCCGCCGTTGAATCCGGGCTCACCACAAGCTCTCCCGGGGACTAGCGGGTCCCTATCCGACGATTCGGAAGTCACGGAACTCCCCGATTGCGTCGGAGAGCTCGAACTCAACGTTCTCAACGCGTCCAGGGGCCTGCGATGAGTGGAGCCAATCTGTCATGCGGCTTACATCCGACACGGACCCCTCGGCCACCAGTTCCACGGAGCCATCGGGATGGTTGCGAACAGTCCCCTTCAGCAGGAGTTCGTCGGCTTTGCGCGCCGTCCAATACCTGAACCCCACGCCTTGGACCACACCGCGGATGCGGGCCGTGAGGCGAAGGGTCTCGTCAGTCATGAATCCACTTTAACCAAAGCCGCCCTCGTTCGGCCCGCTCACCGTGCAACGGCTCGTGGGTCGAACAAGGGCGGGATTCGGCAGCAGAGCTAGCCGATCACAATGTCCCGGGTCTCGTGGCTGTACGTGATGGTGACGGGACCGCCGTCGTGGTTCAGCTCGTGGTTCGCGCCGTCACGGACGCCGAAAGCGCCGTAGTTTTCCTCCCACGAACGGTTCAGGGCGATCTTGTAGGTGTACACACCGGCGGGCAGTTCCGCCGTCAGCGTCCACACCTGGACCAAGGGGTTGAACTGCATTTGGGCTTCGTCATACTGTGGCGCCCAATCCTCGGCGGCACCCAGGATCGTGTTGAAGTCACCGGCAATCGCCACTGCGTCCGGCTGCGGCAAGGTTTCGACGACGGACGCCGCCTTTGCCGGCGCCTTGCGGGTGGTGGCCTTCTTCACCGCGGGGGCAGCCTTCGCGGGGGCAGCCTTCTTAGGAGCTGCCGCACGCTTGGTTGCTGCAGCCTTCTTGGCCTGGGCCTTCACCGGCGGGGCGGTCGGAACGGCGACGTCGGCAGGAACCGGAGTTCCGGCGTCGAGCGCTGTGGCAAAAGCCGCAACATCCGGGAACGCGACGGTGGCGCGCAGGCCGTCGTCCGGGATTGTCCAGCCTGAACGGCCCTTGACCAGCCAACCGGCCTTGACCAGCTTGGCCGAGGCGGACGTCAGGGTCTTGTGCCCGCGCGGAATGCCACCGCTGAGAAGTTCTGCCTCGTGGTCAGTGAAAGGAACCCGTGCAATCGATTCGGCGAGTACCTCGCCAGCGTTCAGCGTTGCCCCGGACCACACGCCCTCTGCGAGGATGTCCAGGACGGCCTTCAGACGAAGGTTGGTGTTTTCGGCGGTGTTCGCGCCCATGCTTCTCCTTCAATGGTGGATACTCCATTGCAGTTTGCCAATGAATTGTTAAATCCCGCGACTGCAAATGGTAAACACCGTGTGTCGTGACCGAGTGTGACATTCCAAGGGCCGCAAGTGATTTACGGGTCTCGGCTGGCGGCGTTACGCGTGCGGAATCGAGGCCTTGACCCACTCGGTAACCTCGTCCAGGAGTTGGGCTTTTCGAGCCTCACTGGCAAAGGAAGATCGAATCGAATTGGCGGCCAACGTTGCCTGCTCAGGTACGGAGAACTCCAGGACCTTCACCAGTTGCTCGAAGTTATCGTCTACATAGCCGCCAAAGTAGGCGGGGTCGTCCGAGTTCACGCAGACATTCAAACCAATGGCCAGCATGTCAGGCAGCGGATGGTCGGCCAGGGTGTCCACGGCACGGAGGCGGACGTTGGACAGCGGGCAGACCGTCAGCGGTATCTGCTCGGCAACCAATCGCTGGACGACGTCCGTATCTTCCATGCACCGGATGCCGTGATCGATCCTTTCAACGTGCAGGAGGTCCAACGCCTGGGTGATGTACTGCGGCGGCCCTTCCTCACCTGCGTGGGCAATCCTCCGCAGCCCGGCCTCACCGGCGCGCTGGTAGAGGCGCTCAAATTTCGACGGCGGATTGCCCACCTCGGCGGAGTCCAGCCCGATGCCCACAATAGGAGCCTTCATGGCAAGGAGTTGGTCCAGGACCTCCAGGGCGGATTCCTCGGACATGTCCCTGAGGAAGGCTGCGATGAGGAGCGTTGAAACGCCGAAGTCCTCCTCCGACGTCGTCAAGGCCTTGGCCACACCGTTGACGCAGGTTTCCAGCGCCACGCCCCGGGACACATGTGCCTGGGGGTCCATCATGATTTCCGCGTGGCGCACTCCCCCGGCGGAGGCCCGCTCCAGGTAGGCACGCGTCATGTCAGTGAAATCCTGCTCGGTCCGGAGCACAGCCATGTTGGCGTAGTAGAGGTCAAGGAAGGACTGCAGATCCGTGAACTGGTACTTTTCGCGCAGTTCCTCGATGTCTTGGTACGGCAGTTCGATGCCGTTGCGTTCGGCCAGGGCAAAGATCAGCTCTGGCTGGAGAGTCCCTTCGATGTGCAGGTGCAGTTCGGCAACCGGGGGCGCCGTGGTCGTAGTTTTCTCGCCAAAAGTTTCCACCCGACAACTGTAGGCCTCATCGCCGCACGTGTCCCGGAGCACTCAACTTGGTTCTCAAGCCCGGCACCCTCAAACTGAAAAGATGCAGACTTTCCTCCCCTTCGCCGATTTCCGTGAGAGTGCCGCGGCGCTCGACACCTCAAGGCTCGGCAAACAGCGCGTCGAAGCACTCCAGGTCCTCCGCGCGTTGGTGATCCCGGAGTACGGTTGGCAGCAGCACCCGGCCGTCCGCATGTGGATGGGTCACGTCCCCGCGCTGACCATGTACGGCCTGGCGATGGCCGACGAATGGATGGAACGCGGGCACCCGGACAACACCCGCGCCAACATCGCAGAATTCGCGCCCCAAGCCGCCCACCCGGACTACGCCTCCAAGATCGTCATGCCGCCGTGGCTGGGCTATGAGGACCTGCACCTGAGCCACCGTTCCAAACTGATCGGCAAGGATCCCAAGTACTACAGCCAGCTGTTCCCCGGCACCGAGGAAAAACTGGAATACGTATGGCCGGAGCCCAAGCACGAGTTCCACCCGGAAGACCCCCAGGACGACAGCCTCTGGATCCTGCGCTCCAACGTGGAGGAACTCCGCCCGGAGCAGCTCACCACGGTCAGCATGCCGCCGCATGGCAAAGCCAAAGCCGCGCCTTCAGAGTCGGACGAATACCAGTTCGTTTACGCCGAGGAGAAATCACGCCGTCAGGTGAAGGGCCCCAAGAAGCGCCCCGTCACGCAGCGCGAGAAGAAGCCCACGCGGAAGCGCCAGGCCCAGGAGCAGGCTTTCAACACACTGCCCGGCAAGACCGAGATCGCGGTGCCGTTCGACGACGGCCAAATCTTCGCCGTAGGCCTGGTGCAGGGCCGTCCCATCACAGTTGACGGCCGGTTCGCACGGAACTTCGAGGTCACCAACGTGGTGAAGCGCTCGGACTTCGACTACCCGGCGCTACTGCAGGATCCGCGCGTGTTCTTCCCGGTTCCCGCGCCGTAACCACCAGCACGGAACGAGGGGGGCCATGGATTTCCAGCACATCATCGAAGAAGTCGGCCGGTACATGGACTTTGCCGGCGTCGCGGTCATGGTCATTGGGGCCGTGGTCTCCGTCCCGCTTGCCCTGCGCGGGTACCAGCCCAAACGCGCAAGCGGCCTCGCCCCGTTCTCCCCGTACCGTTCATACAGGCAATTGCTGGGGCGGTCCATTTTGCTGGGCCTTGAACTGCTGGTGGCAGCGGACATCATCCGGACCGTCGCAGTAACGCCGACGTTCGAAAGCGTCGGCGTCCTGGCCATCATCGTGCTCATCCGGACATTCCTCAGCTTCTCCTTGGAACTCGAAATCACCGGCCGGTGGCCGTGGCAGAAGGAAAAGGACCCCGACGCCGGAACCTCGGTTGCTGACGGCTCCTCCGTTCCTACCTGAGCGAGAGGCTACGATCGAGTCCATGACGCAGCCGTGGACCCCGGACATTCTTGGCGAAGGCTTTGAGCAACAGACATTGACGCTCGACGACGACGCTGTCGCCACCCTGGTGCGGTACCTCGGCTCCGGCCCCCAACGGTTGGACGTGCCGGAAGGCAGGGGTATCGACGCGGACGTCCTCTATGTACACGGCTGGTCCGATTACTTCTTCCAACGCCATGTCGCCGAATTCTGGCACCGAGCGGGCGCACGCTTCTACGCCTTGGACCTGCACAATTACGGCCGCAGCCTGGGTCCTGGCCTTGTCCCTGGCTTCGTCACCAACCTGTCCGACTACGACGCCGACATCGCAGCCGCCTTGGAGGCCATGGGTCGCTCTGGTGTTCCTGGCCGGGATCGACCCCTTATTCTGCTGGGCCACTCGACCGGTGGCCTGACGCTGAGCCTGTGGGCTCATCGTCACCCCGGCATGGCTTCGGCCCTGATCCTCAACAGCCCGTGGCTGGAATTCCAAGCCACGGAGCTTGGCCGACGTGCGATCGCACCCCTGGTTGGACTCCACGCAAAGCTCCATCCCCTGGCACCGCTGCCGCCGGTGGATCCAGGGATCTACACCCGTGCCGTGTCCGCGGCACTGGATGGCGAATGGGAGTACAACCTTGAGTGGCGGCCTGACCGGGGCTTCCCCATCACGCCGGCCTTCCTGGATGCCGTCTTCCGTGGCCAGGCAACGGTAGCCGCGGGCCTCGGCATTGAGGTTCCCGTGTTGGTCCTGCTCTCCGACAAGAGCTACCTGCAGCCGAAGTGGTCCGCCGACGCACTTACCGCGGATGTCGCCCTCAACGTTGACGCCGTGGCCCACCGCTCACTCTCATTGGCGGACACTGTCACGGTGAGCCGGCTGCCGAATGCGTTCCATGACATCTTCCTCTCGCCCGAACCGGTTCGGAGGGAAGCGTTCGAACGCATCGGCCGCTGGCTTCCCACGGCCCTGCAACCGGCGGATGCAGTGGAATGGGAAGCGCGGACCGCTGGCTTGTAGGATCCGCAACTCTGTCAAGAGCCCGATCCCCAAGATCCGCCGTCCGCCCGCCAAAATTGGAAGATAACTCAGGCTTCTCCTCCTGGCATACATATCGTGGTTAGTGCCGCAGGGTGCTTATGAAAGTCCTCTGAAGCGGCGGTTGACATGCAATTAACAAGCAAATGTGCTATTCCGCCCCGCAATGCGGCCTATTTTCACAACCACTCATATGACTTGCAGCTATCATCGAGGCATGCTAGCAACAAGAACATTAGAGGTTCTATCGTTCTATAGACAATCTCAATGCGACCTATGACAGACCTTTGAACTACTTCTGTGCTAGCATCCCTTCTCGAAGCTAAAACGATTGGGGTAAATAAACATGGCCGTCCTTGATTCGACATCCAAGGTGACAACAAATGACTCACTTTATGTGACTGTCACATCCGACGGCTTGGTTGTAGCGGTCAACGGCAAGGACATGATTACGCTTTCCGGCGACTATCAGAACTTCTTGGAATGTCTCGATCTCGCGGACGGCACCAACAGCTACCAGAGCATCGTCTCCAAGCTTTCACAGAGGGGACGGAATCCAGCCGACGTCCAAGAGATCCTCAGTTTTTGTTTCGATGAGAATATCATCAAAAGCAGTGTCTATTCAGAGCTTCGAAGCGAACGAGTCAAGCTTGATGAGTATTCCTACACAAAATGGGACCGACAGATCAGAAACTTTGGAAGTCTTCCTGAAGTCGACGATCAGCAAGCCGTCGAATTCCAGAGGAAACTCGAGGATTCTCACATTGCCGTCTTGGGGGTGGGTGGAGTAGGAAGCTATGTCGCCTTGGGCATGGCCATGATGGGCACGGGTACCTTATCCATCATTGATTTCGACAGCATCGAACTAAGCAACACTTCACGTCAGGTTCTATATACGGAAGATAGCATAGGACAGCTGAAAGTTGATGCGGCAAAGGTGGAAATCCAAAAACACAACCCGCGTACAAACGTAACAGCCGTGAATCGGCAGGTGAACACGCACGGGGACGTCGACTCGATCTTGGATCAAATCGCTGCAGAAACGGGTTCGCTTCCTGACCTGCTCTTCATTGCCGCCGACACTCCGCGCGGGCTGATTCACTACCTAGTTGACGAAAGCTGTTACAGGCGCGGGGTTCCTTCATTCAATCTCGGTCCACACGGATTCAGCGAGTTGACCATCGGTCCAATGAGCGTTCCCGGCGTAACCCCCTCCTATTCCGAACGCGCTCCGAAAACCTTCATGATCGATCAAAACTCGAGCGTGCAACACATAAATAACAGATTTAGCCCAAACATCATGGACCCGTACAATGCCATGGTGGCGAAGATGGGGGTGATCGAAGCGGTAAAGTTCATTACTGGCTACCAGGAGCCGTCAATCTTAAA
Source organism: Paenarthrobacter sp. NPDC056912 (assembly GCF_042786555.1). Lineage (NCBI taxonomy): Bacteria > Bacillati > Actinomycetota > Actinomycetes > Micrococcales > Micrococcaceae > Paenarthrobacter > Paenarthrobacter sp. NPDC056912. The sequence continues at coordinate 56,724 of NZ_JBHUCD010000025.1, read as the reverse complement.
TACAGCCATCACGCTAAATACCTCCTCATGGAACGTTAGCCGACATGACTACTGAACCCGTGATTGAACAGCTCGCCGCATCACCAAACATTTACGGCGCCCTCGAGATCGTTGGCCAACATCCCGAGTATCAAGTGCGTCTAGACGCATTTGGGTTCTATAAGAATGTAAATGATAGAGCAAAGTTACACATGCTGGTTGATCAGAGTAGAACACTAGCGGACTTTGTGCGTGTGCTCAGAGCTTCGGACTCTGATTTGTCACGCGCCATAACCTTGACACCGGATTCAAATGTTCAAGGAAGCGAAAACGTGACGCCTGCTGTGCAAGACGAGCCCCGTCGAAGGAATGGCCCGACAACCTCGCGCTATTCGTCCTTGGGCTTCTTTCTGGGTGCCAACCTGTCATCATCTGACACGAATCGACACGATGAGCTGGATGAGCTGGCCATAATCCTGAACAAGCGCACCGTCAACAACGTGATCCTTTGCGCACCACCCGGAGTCGGAAAGACCCACCTTGTGGAGTCGTTTGCGGTCTCGGACATCTGCCAGGTCGACATTTTCCTCCTGGATCTTCCGCGCATCATTGCTGGCACCAAGTACAGAGGTGAGCTCGAATCCAAGCTCATCGCTATCATTGAAGCTTCGATTTCTGAGAAGTTCATCTTGTTTGTCGACGAAATCCACACACTGGCAACAACGAGAAATGCTGAAGGTGGAGTAAATCTCCTTGACATCCTCAAGCCTTACTTGGTCAGAACGGACTTCAGAATGATTGGTGCGACGACCCCCGAGGAAGTACACAGTCTGAGACAAGATGCTGCCTTTTCGAGGAGATTCGCCTTCCTTCGACTGGAGGACCTAACCAGATCGCAGCAATATGCCATCTTCAAAAATTTTCTCAGTAACTCAAGACTAGGCAATGAAGTCGAGGGGTCGTTTGACGAAATAGTGACTCATCTCGACTCAATGCTTCCTGACAGGAATTACCCGGAGAAGCTCATCGACTACCTGGAATATGCAGAGTCTTTCCAAACCACCCTTGGTCCGTCCCGCTTAGCGGCCGGTGATTTGGTGTCTACTTCCATGAATCGCTTCCTGCGAAACAGGTTTGTATAATTCCCTGCCAAGCGCGGGGGTACCGACCAAATTATGAAAGGAGGAGAAATGACTTCGATGACAATCACCAAGACGAAGCCGGCTACGGTAGCCGCCTGCCGTACTGCCAACTTCGCAAAGTAGTTTGTAGTAGCTCAAATGGGGTGGAGCTGACGCCCGAGTTGGCTCCACCCTGTTCAATTTCAAGGACCCATGCATGCTGACCAGACAAATACGCAGCTACTTCAGCGTCAACGCTATCCAGAACTTTGGGCGTGTACTGCCCCAGGCCATATTGACTCCTGTGCTCGTAGGGAAGGGCCTGGATTTTTCCGAGATCATCTTGGTCCAGATTGCGTTCACCATTGCCACCCTCCTCTTTGAGTTTCCTTTCGGAATATTGGCTGACAGAACATCCAAAACACTGGTCTATATTCTTTCCATAGCATTGACGCTTTCGTCATACACTGTTGTATTTCTGGGCGCTGGCTTTTGGGTCATGTGTATTGCTTGGGTCATTTACGGGGCATCCGCGGCGGCCCAGAGTTCGACGCTGGACTACTATTTTGCCGAGCGGCTCAGAAGCGACGAACGGGCCCTGAAGCGCTTTTATTCTTCAGATCAGAATGTAATGCTTGCCACGAGCATAATGGCTGCCCTCTGCAGCACTTTCCTCTACGGTCAATTTGGTGAAAAAATCTATTTGATCTCGGCGTTCTTCTTCGTCCTAAGCATTGTGTTGGGCATTGCTTTCCTCCCGAGGGACACCTCACCCGAGAAGAATGATGAGATTAGCGAGAATAACGCAAGTAATTTCCGGGCCGAACTCAGTGACGGTCTTCGGTTCGCCCTGAAGGATTCACGGATCCTACTGGCAGTACTGCTCCTAGCTATCACCGAGTTTGCTGTCAATCCGTTCTTTCACCTTTGGCAAATGATTCTCCTCGACTCCCGATTCAATCCCAGCATCTTTGGTCTCTTTTTTGTTGCCTTTCAAGTTGTGAATGTTCTTGCAAACTACATTTTCAGTCGCTTTCATCGTCATCAGTGGCATAACTATGTGGCATTGGGCTTGCTTCTCCTTATTGGCATCGTCAGTGCAATAATTGAGGATGCTGCTGTGCTAGCCGCAGCACTGCTGATCCTTCCGCTTCCGTTGTTCATCTATCTGGGAAGCCTGCACACCACGCTGCAATCAGCCATACCATCACGGGTTATGTCCACCATTGGGTCTTTGAGCGGCACGGTAACCGCCGTAGCCGGACTTCTCTCACTTGGTTTGGCTTCGCTACTAATGAGTTTTGTATCCGCCCAAGTCACCATGGGCGCATCTCTGGTTCTCTTTTCGGTTGTCTCAGCCGCTCTAATGCGAAAGTTTGCCCCAAAGCCAGTTGAGGTTGCTGTTTAGCGAACGGTGGGCGGCCGGAAGCTTCCCAACACCAGTGTTCGCTCCTACTTCCCGAGTCCGGCCCGGCGCAGCGCCTCGGCCATCGCCGTGTTGGCGGGAGCGGCATGGGACTGCCGGGGCTGGTTTTGGCGAGGATTCCCCTCCTGTTTGCCCTGGTTTCCATGGCGATCGCCCTCGCGCGGAGCACCGGTTCGCGCAGTGCCGGGTTCGTCGTCGAGCCTCAACGTCAGGGAGATGCGCTTGCGTTCGGGGTCCGACTCAAGGACCTTGACCCGGACGACTTGCCCGGACTTCACGATTTCCCGCGGATCCGAGACGAACTTGTTGGAGAGCGCGGACACGTGGACCAGGCCGTCCTGGTGCACTCCGACGTCGACGAAGGCGCCGAACGCGGCAACGTTGGTCACTGTGCCTTCCAGGATCATTCCGGGCTTGAGGTCGGAGATCTTCTCGATTCCCTCGGAGAACGACGCCGCCTTGAACGCCGGACGGGGATCGCGGCCGGGCTTTTCCAGTTCGGACATGATGTCCTTGACCGTAGGCAGCCCGAAAGTACCGTCAACGAACGTCTGGGGATCCAACGCCGTTGCAGGTCCGCCGCCTGCTGCGACCAGGATCTTGCGGGCAACGGAGTACGCCTCGGGGTGCACGCTGGAGGCATCCAACGGTTCGGCTCCCCCGGTGATCCGCAGGAAGCCTGCGCATTGCTCGAAGGCCTTTGCCCCCAGGCGCGGAACCTTCTTGAGGTCGCTGCGCTTGGCGAACGGGCCATTCTCGTTCCGGTAGGCCACGATATTCTCGCTCAGCAGCGGCCCGACGCCAGCCACCCGGCTCAGCAGCGCAGGAGAAGCCGTGTTCACGTCCACGCCCACGGCGTTCACGCAGTCTTCCACTACGGCTTCCAGGGAACGATCGAGCTTGGCAGCCGTGACATCGTGCTGGTACTGCCCCACACCGATGGACTTCGGCTCGATCTTCACCAGCTCGGCCAAGGGATCCTGCAGCCGGCGGGCAATGGACACAGCACCGCGGAGGGACACATCCATGCCCGGGAGTTCGGAGGCGGCCAATGCCGAGGCTGAGTACACGGAAGCTCCGGCCTCGGAAACAACGAGCTTCTGGATGCCCTTGGAACCGGCAGCCTCGAGGGACTTGATGAGTTCTGTAGCCAGCTTGTCCGTCTCACGGGAAGCCGTACCGTTCCCGATCGCCACGAGCTCCACGTTGTACTGCTTGGCGAGCCGGCCGAGCGTGGCCAGGGCCTCGTCCCACTTCCTGGCCGGTGCATGCGGGTAAATGGTGTCCGTAGTGACCACCTTGCCGGTGCCGTCCACCACAGCCACCTTCACACCGGTGCGAAGACCGGGATCGAGCCCCAGTGTGGACCGGTTTCCCGCCGGAGCAGCCAACAACACATCCCGAAGGTTGGCCGCGAACACGCGCACGGCCTCGTCTTCGGCGTCGGCAAACATGCGTCCGCGGAGGTCCGTGGTGAGGCGGTCCAGGATGCGTCCACGCCAAGCGAGCTGGGCGGTCTGCGTCAGCCACGCGTCCGCGGGCCGGCCCTGGTTGGAGACCCCGAGGCACTTGGCCACGGCGTTCTCGTAGCGGCCCCGGGCGGCGGCCAGGGCGGCGTCGTCGGCGGGGTCTGCCTCGGCGAGGTCCAGTTCCAGGACGCCGTCCTTCTCACCGCGCAGCAGCGCGAGCACACGGTGCGACGGCATGCCGGACGGCACTTGTGTGAACTCGAAGTAGTCCTTGAACTTCTGGCCCTCGGCCTCCATGCCTTTCTTGACGCGGGAGGCCATGCGGCCTTGCTTCCAGAGCCGTTCGCGCAGATCCTCGGCGAGGTCAGCGTCCTGGCCCACCCGCTCCACCAGGATGGCGCGTGCGCCTGCGAGCGCGGCCGGAGCATCGTCGATCGAGTGCTCGGAGTTCAAGTATTTGGCAGCTTCGGCCACGGGGTCCAGTTGCGGGTTGGCGAGCAGGACATCAGCGAGGGGTTCCAGGCCGGCTTCGCGGGCAATCTGAGCCTTGGTGCGGCGCTTGGATTTGAAGGGCAGGTAGATGTCTTCCAGCCGGGCTTTGGTATCGGCGCCGACGACGGCGGCTTCCAGTTCCGGGGTCAGCTTTCCTTGGGCGGCAATCGCCTCGAGGACGCTCTTGCGCCGCTCTTCCAGCTCACGCAGGTAGCGGAGGCGCTCCTCAAGATCGCGCAACTGGGTGTCATCGAGCGTCCCGGTGACTTCCTTGCGGTAGCGGGCGATGAAGGGGACGGTGGATCCGGCGTCGAGCAGTTCCACCGCGGCCTTGACCTGCCAGGCCTTGACGCCGAGTTCGGCGGCGATCATTGCGTGGATGGCGGAGTCTGCGGACTGGTGCTGAAGAGATTGAGTCACCATGACAGTTTGCCTCAACTGGCTGACACTTTCAGGTCCGGATACCCGCAGGCCCTATCCCGCCGGGCCTGTTAGTGCTGTAGTTGGACCATGCAGGAACTGCTCATCATCCTTCAGGACGGGTTTGTTTCCGATGACGTGACCGTGACCGTCAACGGCAAGGAAGCCGTGTCCGAACGGGATGTTTCCACCAAGATGCTGTTGGGGATGGCCGACGAACTGACAGTGGAACTGCCGGCTAAAGGCGCCACCGTGGGCGTCGAAGTCAGCAGCCGAAAACTCAGCGCCACGAAGAAGCTTGCGGGCAAGCCCAAGAGCTTGATCGTCTCGATTGAAGACGGCCAACTCGTGTTGCGTGAAGGAACGGGCCGCGAAGCGTTCCTCTAGGAGCGCTTCGCGGCGGCTGGCATTGTCCGGATTTGCTGGTTCGGATGCGCCCTGACCGGGTGCGCCCTAGTGGGCCAGGTGCTCCTTGGCGGAGATGTGCTCCACCATTTCACCGAGACGCTGCTCTGCGTAGTGGTTGCGTGCGATGTCGCCCTGGCTGATGATGCCTACCAGTTTGTGGTCGCTGATGACGGGCAGGCGGCGCACTTGGCGCTCCTCCATCAAGGTGACGGCCTCGTCAACGTTGGCATCGGCGTCGATCCAGTAGGGCTTGCCGGTGGCGAGTTCGCGGGCGAGGACTTCGCGGGCGTCCTTACCTTCGGCCAGGCACTTGACCACAATGTCGCGGTCCGTGATGAATCCGGTGAGCTTACCGTCGTGCCCGCAGATGGGAAGTGAACCGCAGTCCAGATCCCTCATGAGCATGGCGGCTTCCTGAAGCGTTTTGTCCTCGGCGATGCACTGCGCATCAGTGGTCATGAATTCACGTACGACACTCATGGGTCCTCCTTCATCGATTGGGGTGTATCGACGCGGGGTCCTTCGGCACCGACGCCGATGATGCCAGCCTACGCTTGGCGGGTACGCCTGACCAGACGATCCCGGTGTACCCGGGAAACGCAGCAGGCGCCGCAACCATGGCAGGAAAAACGCTTGGTTTCCCTAGATATAATCCATTCGCTGGAGTATCCTCTTTTTGGGTTACACACGGCTTCTGGGCATAGGCCTCTCACCCTCTTTGGGACTCATCACTCGCACCGCCCCCGCCCTGAACCGTCATGCCGCCTATCCGCCGTAGGGCAAGGGCGAACGCATATTTGAGTGCTTGCAGAGCGAGAAAGATCCCCCCATGGACACCCCCAACGTCCCCAGTTCCCACTACATCCCTGTCCCCGACAACCCCACCGCCATTCCGTTTCCCCCGCAGACGGCTTCCTTCTCCTGGCCTTCTGAAGACTGGTGGCGCTGCTGGCGGTCCGCGGCTTTGAGTGGCCGATACGAAGGAAACCAGGCTGGCAGCGGCCCTGTCGGCAGCTCACTGGATCTCCGGCTGGACGTCGATCCCCGCCAAGGCGTGGAATCACCGGTGCTGAACAAAGTGAGCGGCGATTTCTACAGCACGCGGTTCGTCAAGGTAGCAGGCGTGAACCAACTCGTGAAGACGTACGTGGAGTCCTGGATCGTGGATACTCCGGTGGTCATGACCACCCGGTCCGATGCCCACATTTCAGGCACAGTCCGGTTCTGGAAGGGAGTGCATCCGGCCACGACGGTGGACATCATGGTGACGTGGGCCCATGGAGCGATTACCGGTGCCGTAGCCACGTTTACAGCAGGGGGCGTGGCCGGGCAGCCCTATTCCTGTGCGTACCGGTCGGACTGCTTCCGGGACGTCAACTTCGAACTGGATTACTGCACATCCGTAGATATCGAACCGAAGGTGCCGGTGTACAACAGCCATGCGCACAACAACCGGCCCGCCGACCTCGCCGACCGGACTATCACCATCGAATCGTCGTACAAGGATGCCGGGATCGCGGTCACTGTGGATCCCGTCCATACCGTCATTGATGACAGCGCCGTAGGCTTTGCGTCCTGGAACGTGGGCGAACTGCACGACGCCATGGAGACCTCGTTCGGCAAGTTCAACTCCGGCTGGCCCGCCTGGAACCTCTGGGGCGTGCAGGCCGGCCTGTTCGACAGCGCCGGCGTGGGCGGCATCATGTTCGACGCCGCTGCAGGCTTTGGCGGCGCAGGCCGCGGACCGGATCGCCAGGGTTTTGCCGTCTTCCGCAACCACTCCTGGTTCACCAACCTCGTATCCAACCCCACCACCCAGGACCAGGCCTGGGCCATGCGGCATTTCCTGTACACCTGGGTCCACGAAGCCGGGCACGCCTTCAACTTCCTGCACGCGTGGGATAAGGCCCGGCCGGATTCCTTATCCTGGATGAATTACGACTGGAAGTACGATCAGCGCAACGGCGCCAACACCTTCTGGGGCAACTTCCGCTTCCGTTTCGACGACGACGAACTCCTCCACATGAGGCACGGCGACCGCGCCTCCGTGATCATGGGCGGAGATCCGTGGGCATCTGGCGGTCACCTGGAATCCCCTCCGGGGGCCATGACGGTGTCCGGTCCGGGAAGCGACGTGGAGCTTAGCCTCACTGCCAAGAGCCAGTTCGATTACATGGAACCGGTGGCCGTCGAGTTCCGGCTGAGGAATACCAGCGACGCCCCGGTGACTGTGGATGGGCGGCTCGATCCCAGGTTCGGCAACACCACGGTGTATGTGCAGAAACCGAACGGGACCGTGGTGCTGCACGAATCCGTGGTCTGCTTCTATGGCATCCCGGAGCTGGTCACCCTGGCACCCGCGGTGGGCCCCCACAGCGATGGCAGCGACCGCTACAGCCAACTGATCCAACTGGCCTACGGAACCGGCGGCTTCGCCTTCGACGAACCTGGACAGTACCTGGTTCGCGCCGTCTACAGCACCGACGGGATCATCCAGGCCTCCAACACCTTGCCGCTGCGCGTCGGGTACCCCGTCACCCGGGAGGAGGACAGGTTCGCGCCCGAGTTCTTCACCCGGGAAGTCGGCCTGACCTTGGCCTTCGAGGGGTCCATGTCGCCATACCTCAGCAAGGGATTGGACGCCCTCACCGAAGCAGCCGAGCGTTTCACCGGCGAGCCTTTGGGCGTAAAGGCGGCCACCGCCGTCGCGCAATCTGTGGGAGATGACTTCTACCGCCGCAAGGAAGACAAGATGGTCAAGCACCACAGCGCCGACCCCGAGCGGGCACTTTCACTGACCGCACCGGGGCTGGCCAGCTACCAGGAAGGGACGGGGGCCGCGAACAACCTGGCGTACAGGAACCTGGTGGAACTGCGCACTGGTCTCCATGTGAAAGCCGACGACGCCGCGGCTGCGAAAACAGAGGTGGAAACCCTCGCGAAGGACCTGGGTACCCGCGGTGCCAACGCCACAGTGCTGGCCCGGGTCAAGGAATTGATCCCACCAACTCCGGCGGCCCGTTCCCGCCGGTCGGCTCCGAGGAAGCCTGCCAAATAGCCGTCGGATGGCTCATTGGCATGTGGCTCCTCCGAAGCCGGCGACGGCGGCACCCCGCCCTTGGGTGCCGCCGTCGCTCCTCTCTGCGGTTACTCCGCGATGTCCTCGGCCCACAGTTCCGGATGTTCCTCCTGGAACGTTCGCATCATCTCCACGCAGCGGGGGTCGTTCAGGACCGTGACTTCAACCCCTCGCGAGCGGAGGAGGTCGAATTCGCCTGGGAAGGTTTCGGCTTCTCCCACCACCACGCGCGGAATCTTGAACTGGATGATGGTTCCCGTGCACATCGCACACGGCGCGAGGGTGGTGTACAGCGTGGTGTCGCGGTAGCTCTTCTGGCGTCCGGCGGCCCGCAGCGCGGACATCTCGCCGTGCGCGATCGGGTCTCCGTGCTGGACCCGCTCGTTGTGGCCGCTGGCGATGACCTCCCCGCCACGCGCCAGGGCGGCTCCGATGGGGATGCCGCCCTCGCTGAGGCTCTTTTGGGCGGCTTGGTAGGCGGCTTCGAAGGCATGGTCCGTGGTGGTTCGCGATGTTTCGGTCATGGGTGCAGTCTAGGTTGGGTGCCACTGATGCGCGGCTAAATTGTCAGGGGCCGCTGGTAGCTTGGCTTCAACGGTTCAACCATGGCATTGAAGGGTAGGTGGGTCGGTGTTCTTTCTCGATCCGGAGACAGCGGGCGCCCCGCAAGACCTGGTGTTCTCGGCCAGCGACCTCGTCATCGCCGCCACCTGCGAGTACCAGTTGCTCCGGAAGCTGGACGAGAAGCTCGGCCGTACGGCCAAGCCCGTCTTCGCCGCGGATGCCATGCTCCAGCGAACCGCGCAGTTGGGTGACGTCCACGAGCACCGCGTCCTGGATGAGTTCGTGGCTGAGTTCGGGCCTTGGGATGCGGCTACCGGCCACGGCGTTTACGACGTCGTCCCCGCCACGGCGATGGACCGCGCCAGCCTTTCGGCAAAGCACGCGGAATCCATCGACGCCTTGCGTTCCGGTGCCGATGTCGTGTTTCAGGCGGCCTTTTTCGACGGCACCTTCCACGGCCGCTCCGACTTCCTGGTGAAGCGGACCGGTGGCCGGTACGCCGTCTTCGACACCAAGCTTGCCCGCCATGCCAAGGTCACAGCGCTCCTGCAGCTCGCGGCCTATGGGGATCAACTGGTCCAGGCCGGCATCACCCCGGACCCCACCGTCACCCTGGTACTGGGAAACCGGGTCCACAGCGACCATCCGCTCGCGCAGATCCTCCCCGTGTTCAAAGAGCGACGCGCCAGGTTCCTTGGCATGACCGCAGCGCACGTGGCCGCCGCCGGTCCCGTCGAGTGGGGCGATCCCCGCTATTCGGCGTGCGGCCGCTGTGACTACTGCGCCGAACAAGTACTGCTGCACAGGGACCTCCTGATGGTGGCGGGCATGCGTATCAGCCGGCGCAAGAAGCTGATCGAAGCCGAGATCACCACCATCGACCAACTCGCAGCCATGCCCGCCGGCGGCGACCCCACTCTCCAGCGGCTGCGAGAGCAAGCTCAATTGCAGACGGGCACAGGCTCTTCCGACGGGACAGTGAACTACACCAACAAGGCTGGCGAGGCCAAAGCCGTCAGTTACAAGATCTTGCCGGAGAACACCCTCGGGAGGCTCCCGGCACCGGACCCGGGCGACATCTTCTTCGACTTCGAAGGCGATCCGCTGTGGCAGGACCCGGCAACAGGAAAGTGGGGGCTCGAGTACCTCTTCGGCGTGGTCGAAAACCCGGTGGAACCCGGCGCGGAACCTGTGTTCAAGCCGTTCTGGGCGCACTCCCGGGCCGAAGAAGGCCGCGCGTTCGTGGAATTCCTGGAGTACGTGGCCAAGCGGCGTGCCACGTACCCCGGCATGCACATCTACCACTACGCCGCATATGAAAAAACGGCACTGCGAAACCTGTCCCTCACGCACGTGGTGGGCGAATCCGCCGTCGACGACCTCCTGCGCCAGGGCGTCCTGGTGGACCTTTACGACGCCGTCCGGCACAGCATCCGGGTCTCCGAAAATTCGTACAGCCTCAAGAAGCTCGAACCCCTCTACATGGGGCAGCACCTGCGCTCCGGTGATGTCACCGACGCCGGTGCTTCCGTGGTTGCCTACGCGGACTACTGCACGGCCAGGGACACGGATCGTTCGGAGGACGCAGCCGCCATCCTGGAAAGCATTAGGGACTACAACGAATACGACTGCTTATCGACGCTCGAGCTGCGTAACTGGCTGTTGGCCCGCGCCGCTGAGCGCTCCATCGTGCCGGGAGGTTTGGTTGAGGACGTCCCGCCGTCCGAGGAGCCGCAACAGAAGTACGAGGCCGCGCCCGAAGAAGCGGCCTTGTTCGAGTATCTGGGCGGGCTGTCCGAGGAGGAACGCTCGTCTAGCGATTCGCGGGCGATAGGCATTGTTGCGGCCGGCGTCGGGTACCACCGCCGCGAGGACAAGCAACACTGGTGGGGGCATTTTGACCGTCTGGAGAAGCCAACGTCGCAATGGGACGATGCCCGGGACATCTTCGTCGTAGACCACGCAGAGGTGCTGCAGGACTGGGCCAAACCGACACCACGCAGCAACCCTGCCCGGATCGTGAAGCTGCTCGGCCGGTCCGGGGATGGTGCGGGATTGGATCCAGGCAAGACGTACTTCAGAATGTACGGGTCCCCACTGCCGGATGCATTGCAAGCGAAGGAATCCGCGGTGCTTGGCCGCGCCGGCTGGAGCAACACCAAGGTCATCGAGGTCGGCGAAGACGGGGACTATGAGTCCGTCACCATTGCCGAGGGGCTTCGCAAAGACTCGACGGAGTTCGCCCAGACTCCCATGGCGCTGACCCCGGACGGCCCGATCCCAACCAACGGCCAAAAGGCAGCGCTGGCGGCGCTGGCCACGAAGCTCCGGGCCTCCTTGCCGGAATGGCCCAAGGATCCCGCATTGGATTTGGTTCGCCGCAAGCCACCGCGGCTTCGCACACTCGAAGAGCTTCCCCGGGTGGCGCAGGGACCGGACGCGTACGTGGACGCCATCACCGCGGCAGTCAAGGAACTCGACCATTCCTACCTTGCAGTCCAAGGACCCCCGGGCAGTGGGAAAACGTACGTCGGGGCCCACGTTTTGGCCCGGCTGGTGGCCGACGGCTGGAAAGTGGGCGTCGTGGCGCAGTCCCATGCCGTGGTGGAGCACATGCTGTGTGCCGCCGTGGAGAAGGCCGGCGTGGATCCGCAGCGGGTGGCCAAGGAAGTCAAACACAACGAGCCCGTGCCGTGGGCACAGTGCGGAAAGGGCGACGTCGAAGAGCTGTTGTCCGAACCCGGCGGCGCCCTCATCGGCGGAACAGCCTGGACGATGGTGGGCAGCTCGGTTCCGGCCGGATCCTTGGACCTGCTGGTCATCGACGAAGCAGGGCAGTTCTCGCTGGCCAACACCATGGCCGTGAGCCGGGCCGCCAAACGGCTTCTCCTCCTCGGTGATCCGCAGCAGCTTCCGCAGGTGACCCAGGGAACGCACCCTGAGCCCGTGGATGAATCGGCTCTGGGCTGGTTGTCTGACGGCCACCACACACTGCCCTCAGAACTTGGCTACTTCCTAGCCTTCTCGTGGCGCATGCATCCGGCGCTGTGCGACGCGGTTTCGGAGCTCTCCTACGACAACAGGCTGGAAGCAGCACCAGCGGCCAAGGAACGTCATTTACAGGGGGCCAGTCCGGGGATTTCCTGCGTCTACGTCCCGCACGCGGGCAACTCGACCAACTCGCCCGAGGAAGCTGCGGAAGTGGTCCGGCAGGTCCAGGCCCACCTTGGCTTGGCGTGGCTGGACCCCTCCCAGTCCCCCGAAACCCGGCCCTTGGAGGAGACCGACATCCTGGTGGTCGCCGCCTATAACGCGCAGGTCCAGCTGATCAAGCACGAGCTTCGAACAGCCGGACTGGGCAGGGTGCGTGTGGGTACCGTGGACAAGTTCCAAGGCCAGGAAGCGCCTGTGGTCATCGCGTCCATGGCCGCCTCCGCAGCAGGGGAAGTCCCCCGCGGCATGGAGTTCCTGCTCTCACGCAACCGCATCAACGTGGCGGTCTCGCGCGGACAGTGGCGTGCCGTCGTCGTACGTTCGCCCGAGCTGACCAACTACCTGCCGACGCATCCGGAAGGCCTGGAAAACCTGGGTGGTTTCGTGGCGCTCTGCCAGCGCGCGGTGAGCTAACCTCGCGGTGAGCTAACCTCGCGGTGAGCTAACCTCGGCCAGCGATGGCTTCGTCGAGGACCCGGCCGAAGTTCGCGGCGTCGTGCGCAAAGCGGCCAAGGAACAAACCGGAAACCCCGTCCAGCTGCGGCAACAGGCCCGGCTTCGCGGAGCCCCCGTAAATGATGGGCAGGCCAGCCAGGCTGTGCTGCAACAGCGATCCACGCAAGGCCGCCACCACGCGGGATACATACGGTGCGGACGCGGGCTCCGGGGCACCGATCGCCCACACGGGCTCGTAAGCAATGACCAGGCGGGAGGCAACGGACCAGTCACCGGACACGGCCGCCTTGATCTGCAGGAAGACCGTCTCCGCGGCGGCCTCCGGCTCCCCTGCCAAGGCCTCCCCCACACACAGCAGCGGCGTTAGCCCAGCATCGACGGCGGCCCGAACTTTGAGCGCGATCATCGCTTCGTCTTCGGCAAAGTAGCGTCGCCGCTCGGCATGACCGATCTCCACCAGGCCAACGCCAAGCTCGGCGAGCATGGAAGGCGCAACCTCGCCGGTCCACGGCCCGTCGGCCCAGCCGCAGTTCTGCGCGCCGAGCTTCAAGAGCGTGCCGTTCACCAGCCGCGCGGCTTCGGACAACACCGGAAACGATGGGATCACAAACGGGACAACCCGCCCGGCCATGAGGGCCGGACGGGATTCCACTTCCGCTACCAACTGCTCCAGCCACGCCAGGGACTGCGCGTAGCCCATGTACATCTTGGTGCTGACCCCCACGAACATAGTGTTCAGGCCGGCGCCAGGAGCAGGCAGCGTCACGATTTACTTCCCCAGCAGTTCGTCGGCCTTGTTGCTGAAGCGCCTGGTACCGAACATCATGACGGCGGCCAGGAAAGGCAGGACGCCAAGCGCATAGACGCCCATGGTGCCGGTGTCTGAGGCCGTGACCTCGTTGACCGTGGTGCGCAGGATCGGCGCCACGAAGCCGCCCAGGTTGCCCAGGGAGTTGATCAGGCCGATACCTGCAGCCGCGGCCGTGCCGGTGAGGAACGCCGTCGGGTATGACCAGCAAATCGGACCGGTGGACAGGAAGCTGCACACCGCCAAGGTGATGAAGATGATGCCCAGCGCCGGCAGGTGGTTCGCGCCGGCCCACGCGGAACCGAAGATGCACAGGCCCGTGGAGATGAACAAGGCAGTCCCCCAGCGGCGACGCCGTTCAACGGTGTTGGCAGTCTTGCCGATGAAATAACACGCGAAGATGCCGAAGAACCACGGGATTGCGGCCATCAGTCCGACGGCGATGCCCACCTTCTGGCCGGTCAGTTGCGCCACCTGCTGCGGAAGGTAGAACGTCACTCCGTAGACCGCTACCTGCAGGCAGAAGTAGATCACCGTGAAGTACCAGACCCGACCGTTGCGCATCGAAGCGAGAACGCCGCGGGGGCCGGATTCTTCCTTGACGGTGTCTTCCAGGGCCATGACGTTGGTGAGCGCGGCCTTCTCTTCCTTGCTCAGGAACTTTGCGTCCTGTGGGCTGTTGATCAGGAAGAAGTAGGCGGCGACACCGGCCAGGACGGCCAGCATGCCTTCCACGAAGAACATGACCTGCCACCCGGCAACGCCGGGAACCTGATCACCGATGTTGATGAGCCAACCTGACAGGGGTGCCCCCATCATCTGGGAGAACGGCTGGGCCAGGTAAAAGATGGCGAACATCTTCACGCGGACCTTGTTGGGGAACCAGGCCGCCAGGAACATGATGACGCCGGGGAACAGTCCGGCCTCGGTAACACCCAGCAGGAACCGCAGGATGATGAAGGACGTCTCTCCTTGCACGAACGCGAAGCACGCGGACACGATGCCCCACGTGATCGCGATCCTGGCGAGCCAGACCTTGGCGCCGAACTTGGTCAGCAGCAGATTGCTGGGGATTTCGAACAGTGCGTAACCGATGAAGAAGATGCCGGCGCCAAGCGCGTAGGCACCGGCGGTGATGCCTCTGTCTACCTCGAGCGCCGCTTCGGCGAAGCCGACGTTGGTGCGGTCAAGGAAGGCCACCACGTACAGGATGACCAACATAGGCATGAGCCGCCGTGAAGCTTTGGAGATTGCCGACTTGAGAACCGGCGTATCCAGCAACTCCTGGGTGGAATTGGTGGCAACAGACATTGAAACTCCTCTTTGAGCAACAGGAAATGACTAATGCGGCGCGATCAGCGCGGGAAGAAGATGAGCACCAGGCCCACTGCGCAGGCCAAAACGCCCACGACAAGGTAGATCTTGCGTTCTCGTGTCCAGGTCTGCATGACGGCCTAGTGCATGTACAGTCCGCCGTCCACATTCAGCGTCTGGCCGGAGATGTACCCGGAGTCCTCGCTGATGAGGAAGGCGATAGCGGCGGCGATGTCACGGGTAGAGCCCACACGGTTCACCACGAGGTCCTTGGTGAGTTCGTCCTTGCGTTCCTGGCTCAACGTGCCACCCATGATGTCGGTGTCGATGGGGCCAGGTGAGATGGCGTTGACCGTGATGTCGTATTCGCCGAGCTCCCGGGCCGTTGCGCGGGTCAGGCCGATAACGCCCGCCTTGGCTACGGAGTACGGGGTCTTGGAGAAGGTGCCGCCGCCGCGCTGCGCGGAGACCGAGGAGATGTTCACGATGCGGCCGATCCGGTTCTTCACCATGGACTCGGCCACACGACGGGTGGCGTAGTGGACGCCGTTGAGGTTGATGTTCAGCACGCGGTCCCACTCAGCGGGTTCGAGTTCGAGGTAGCCGACGGGTGAGCTGACGCCTGCAACGTTCGCCAGGGCTACGATCTGCGGCAGTTCGGCTTCGAGTTCATCGACCGCGGCACGGACCTCGGCTTCGCTGGCAACGTTCGCGCCAACGCCGTGGGCCTGGACACCATATTCTGCGGCGATTTCCTTGGCTGCGGCCTTGCAGGCGGCGTCGTCGAGGTCGATGATGCCGATGTTCCAGCCTTGGGCGGCCAGGTAGTTGACGGTGGCGCGGCCGATGCCGCGTTCAGAAACAGCGCCAGTGACAATGGCGGTGCGTTCAGCGGGGAAAGTCATGTGTTTCTCCTGTAAAGAATCAGTTGATGGGGGCCGGGCCGAGCTCTTCAATGAGCTTCTGCATGGCGACGTAGGCCTTGTTGCGGTAGGCGATGAGTTCGGGCGTGCGCTCGGCGGGGACGTTGAGGAAGCCGGCGCCGGTCTTGGTGCCGAGCTTGCCTGCTTCCACGAGGTCCGACAGGATCTTCGGCGTCGCGAAGCGTTCCGGGAAGCCCGTCTGCAGCGACTTGTAGCAGAAGTTGTAAACGTCCAAACCGGCCATGTCCGCAATGGCGAACGGACCAAAGAACGGCAAGCGGAAGCCGAACGTCGTACGCACCAGGGTGTCGACGTCGTCCGCAGTTGCGATGCCCTGCTCCACCAGCTGCGCGGCTTCGTGGAACAGCGCGTACTGCAGGCGGTTGAGCACGAAACCGGTGACATCCTTGACGACGGCGGTCTGCTTGCCGGCCGCATGGACCAGCTCGCGGGAGGCTGCAACCGTTGCCGCGGAGGTGCCGGCGTGCGGGATGACCTCGACGCCGGGAATGAACGGCGACGGATTGGAGAAGTGCACGCCCAGGAACCGCTCCGGGTTGGTCACGGCTTCGGCAAGGGACGAGATGGAAATGGTGGAGGTGTTGGAACCAATCACGGCCTCCGGGCGGGCCGCGGCGCTGATCCGGGCGAGGGTCTGGTGCTTGATCTCCAATACCTCGGGAACGCATTCCTCGATGAAGTCCGCATCCGAAACGGCTTCCTCAATGTCCTTGGCGGCCCACAGGTTCTGCTTCAAGATCTCCGTGGCGCCTTCGGGGAACAGGCCGTCCGCGATGAACTGGTCCGATTCCTCCAGCAGGCGGTCGTAGTTCTTCTGCGCCACTTCGGCGGACACGTCCGCAAGCGCAACACGTGCGCCGCCGAGCGCCAGCACCTGTGCGATGCCGCCGCCCATGTAGCCGGAGCCTACGACGGCGATCTTCCGGGCTTGGGTGCCTTCAGTTGCTTCGGGATTGGTCATGATCAGACTGCCTTCGTGTAATCGGGCTCGTACGAGCAGATGGCGTCCACCTTGGCGGCGGAAGATGAGGTTTCATCGAAGCGGTGGTCGAGCCACTCGCCAACGAGCTTCTTGGCCAGTTCCAAGCCAATCACCCGCTGACCGAGCGTGAGGACCTGGGCGTTGTTGCTGAGGACGGACCGCTCCACGGAGTAGCTGTCGTGGGCTGTGACGGCGCGGATGCCGGGGACCTTGTTGGCTGCGATGGCCACACCAAGTCCGGTTCCGCAGATCAGGAGTGCCCGGTCGGCTTCGCCCTCGGCCACCTTCCGGGCGGCGTCGACGGCGACGTGCGGGTAGGCAGTGGAGTCGTTGGGGCCAACCCCCACGTCGGTTACGGACGCCACGCGCGGATCCGCTTCCAGCAAGGCCACGAGTGCCTGCTTGTATTCAACGCCGGCTTCGTCGTTGCCGACGATAATGCGCCAGCCTTGGGTGTTGCTCATGTTCAAGCTCCGTTTCCGGCCGGTGCCGCTGAAGAAGCGGTGGCCAGTTGTGCGTCGATGAAGTGCGAAATCCTGGCGGTGATCAGTCCAAAGGAGACTGCACCGGGATCGGCATGGCCAAGGCTTTTTTCCGCGAGGGGACGCGCCCGGCCCCTGAGCGGCCTGAGTCCGGCGGTTCCGGCGGCAGCGGACTCGGCGGCCGCAGCAGCAACTGCCAGGGCCCGGTCAACTGGCGCACCGCCGTCGAGCTCGGCCAGGAACGCGTCCCGGAATGGCAGGAGCGCGTCAACCATGGTCTTGTCCCCGGGCTCGGCCTTGCCCAGTTCCGTGATGGCCCGGACGAAGGCCTTCACCGCGGCGGCTGCGTCCTCCGACGCGTACGTTTCGCGGTTTCCGAGCGACTGCCCGGCCGCGATGACTGCCGAACCCCATAGGGCTCCGGACGTCCCGCCGGCCCGCTCGCTCCAGGCCTCGCCGGCTGTCGTCAGGACGCGCGCCACCGAAGAACCGCTCGCAGCCTCGCCGGCCGCCGCAGCAGCATCGACGCCGCGGCGCATGCCGATACCGTGGTCGCCATCGCCGGCGATCGCATCCAGCCTGCCGAGCTCCTCAACATGTTCGACGACGACGTCCCGCACCTGGGCGAGAATCGCCACGGCCTGCCGCCCGAGTTCAGCGGCAGCGGGGGTGGGAAGTTCGACGTCGGCTGTTTCGGCGTCGTCGATTGCTGCCTCGGCGCGAGGTGCGCGGGGCGCCATGCTGCCCTTGCGGAAAGCAGGCGTGTCAGCTGGGGCAGCCCAATATTGCTCAAGCTCCTCGTCCAACCACAGCAAGGTCAGCGACAGTCCGGACATGTCCAGGCTGGTCACCAGCTCACCGCACTCGGGCTCAACAACAGTGAGCCCGGCGGCCGTGAGCAGCTTCTCGACCTTGCCGAACAGCAGAAAGAGTTCGTCGTATTTCACAGTGCCCAGGCCGTTGACGATGGCGACCACGCGGTCCCCGGCGTCATCGGGCTTGTCGTTGAGGAGCTTTGAAACAAGGAGTTCGGCCAGCTCGGAGGCGGTGGGCATCGGGTGCTCGGAGATGCCCGGCTCGCCATGGATTCCCAGACCCAGCGACATCTGTCCGGCCGGTACGTGGAACAGCGGGTCAGCGGCACCAGGGAGCGTGCACCCGTCAAAGGCCACACCGAGCGAACGCGTCCGGTAGTTGGTCTTGATGGCCAAACGCTCGACGTCGTCAAGGTCCAGTCCCGCTTCGGCGGCTGAACCGGCGATCTTGAAAACGGTGAGGTCCCCCGCGATGCCGCGGCGTTTCTCGAGCTGCTCGATCGGAGCGCTGGCGATGTCGTCCGTGACGGTGACAGTGCGGGTTTCAATGCCTTCTGCGTTGAGCCGGAGCTGTGCCTGCCCGAAATGCAGGACGTCGCCTGCGTAGTTGCCGTAGCTGAGCAGGACACCGCCACCGGCGTTGGCCGCCTTGGCTACACGGTAGACCTGGCCGGCCGCCGGAGAGGCGAACATGTTGCCGCACGCCGAACCCGTTGCAAGGCCTGGGCCTACCAGCCCGGCGAAGGCCGGGTAGTGTCCCGAACCGCCGCCAACCACCAGCGCGACTTGCCCCTTGGGGACTTCGGTGGATCGGACCACGCCACCATCGACGCGTGCCACGTAGCCGCGATTGGCGGCCACGAAACCGTCCAGGGCTTCATCGGCAAAGTCTGCCGGGTTGTCGAAGATCTGGGTCACTTCCTAGACTCCTGCGAATTCGGTCGCGGGCTGCTGGCGTCCCTGCGCAACCTGGCTCTGTCCGTGTGCATAGCCGTCCGTCTTCGGAAGGACGTGCCTGCGGAGGTAGTCCTGGTTGCTGGCCGTGACGCTCAATCCGTCGCCGCCGTAGTGCTCGGTGCAGAGGATGCCCTGGAAGCCCACGGACAGCGCGAGCTTGAAGGCCTCGCGGTAGTTGATCAGTCCGCTTTCCATCGGGGCCGGCATGGTGATGTAGCTGTCGCGGGCCACGTCTTCGTCGCGGATGTAGTTCTTCATGTGCCAGTAGTTGGAGTACGGCAGCGTCTTGGCCACCATCTCGCGCCAGTCCTCGATGGGCCGGTGGAGGCGGATGAGGTTGCCGAGGTCAGGGTTAAGGCCCACGTTGTCCAAGCCGATGTCCTGGACCAGCTGAACGGAGGAGTCGGCGGTGCCGAGGTACGTGTCCTCGTACATTTCCAGGGAGAGCAGGATGCCTGCCTCTGCCGCGTGCTTGCCGAGTTCACGGATACGGGAGACGGCGTTGCCCCACACTTCCTTGTCCCCCACCGGATCCTTGTAGCCCTCTACGGTCCAGAACCACAGTTGCTTCTGCTGCTCCGGGGTGATGGCCTGATGGAGTCCGAACGACACCACTTCGCAGCCGAGCTCCGCGGCGGCGTCGATGGTGCGGTGGCTGTAGGCCAGGTTGTCGGCCCAGTCGGTGGCGTGGATGACGCTGCGGCGAATGGCGGAGATCACCGGTACACCGATGCCTACCTGGTCCGCCGTCTGCTTGAACTCGGCGAGGCGTTCCTTGCTGAGGTCACCGGGACGAACCCAGCTGTCGGTCAGGTCCGCGTTGGCGAAACCTGCCTCCTTCACCTCCTGGAGGACTGACTCCCAAACGGAAGCATCGGCGTCGTTGACGTGCTGCCCCGCAGCGTCGGTGCCGGGGAACTGCAGGAGGGCCGCGGTGATGGGCCAATTCTCGGCGGTGTACGCCATGATGATCACTCCTTCGTGGAATCCTGTTTCCTATAGGATTTACGATCAATCGAGAGCTGTCAACCCTTTTCGTGAAACTTCCTAGATCCTATATGTCTTACATATGTCTGTGAAGGGGGTCACCTGTGTGCGTGGGCGGGTGCTGGAGTGCGTGGGTGGGTGCCGGTGCGCGGCGCACCACTTCCCGCCGAGCGCACCCGTAACCACGGGCGCACCCGGCGCAAAAGGGTGCGCCACCATGCCGAACTGGCGCCCCGAACACCCGAGTGGAGGCTTAGTCCTCCGGAGCGTCCGCCATGGCCCGCCCGCGGACGTTCTCCACGTGGTCGGTCATCATTTGGGCGGCCTTCTCCGGGTCGCCACTGGTCATGGCGTCAAGCACGGCCTGGTGCTCAGCGATGGCTTGCTCCGCGTCAGTAATGCCCACTCCCCCGAAAAGCCGGAACCGCTGGATCTGGCCGCCGAGGGTGTTGTAGGCCGCCAGAAGGAACTGGTTGTTGGCCTGTGCGGCGATGAGTTGATGGAAGCGTTCGTCTGCTTCGAGGTAGCTGCGATACTCGGCAAACGTCCCTCCACGCGGAGCGGTGGTCAGGTCTTCGACGGCTTGCTTCAGTGCATCCAAGCCGTCGGGCGTCATACGTGTGCAGGCCAATCGAGCATTGACCGGCTCGATGGACAGCCGGGCCTCCATGAGCTCGGCGAAGTCTTCGCGGGTGAAAACGGGGGCCACCCGGTACCCCTTAAGCGCCACGCGCCGGACCATACCTGTGTGCTCCAGCCTGGCCAACGCTTCCCGCACCGGCGTGGGCGAAACGTCGAGTTCGCGAGCCATCCCGTCGATGCTCACTGCCGCTCCGGGTTCCAGCCTGCCGTCCATGAGCCATTCCAAGAGGGCTTCGTAGACGTGGTCGGCCAGTACTTGGCGGCTGACGGGGAAGCCAGCACGGCCAGCGGACGGGGAAGGATCAGCCATGCCACAAATCCTATAGGAACGCGGGCACCTGACCGGGTCACATTCCAAGTAGCTCGCATTAGTGGTTGTTTTCAGGGCTCAGAACAACCACTAATGCGAGTCAGTTGGGTGGTTTTAGCTCGCGTAAAACGGGTAGTCCGTGTACCCCTCGGCGCCGTCGGCGTAGAACGTGGCGGCGTTCGGCTCGTTGAGCGGCAGGCTGTCGCGCCAGCGACGGGCCAGGTCCGGGTTGGCGATGGCCGGGCGGCCAACCACCACGGCGTCGGCAAGGCCGTCTTCGATGATGGCGAAGGCCTCATCACGCGTGGTGATCTCGCTGAAGCCGGTGTTGACCAGGAACGTTCCGTTGAAGCGTTCGCGGAGATCCTGGACCAAAGTGCTCTTGGGATCGTGGTGCAGGATGCTCAGGTAGGCCAGGTTGAGCGGGGCGATGGTGTCCACCAGGACCTCGTACGTTGCACGGACGTCTGCGGGATCAGTCTCAGCAATGCCCTGCACATTGTGCTCCGGGGAAATCCTGATGCCCACGCGGTTGGCGCCCAGTGCTTCCACCACGGCGTTGACGGTCTCGATCACGAAGCGGGCGCGGTTCTCCGGGGATCCGCCGTAGCTGTCGGTGCGGACGTTCGAGTTGGGGGCAAGGAATTCGTGCAGCAAGTACCCGTTGGCGGAGTGAAGTTCCACGCCGTCGAATCCCGCCTCGATGGCGTTCTTGGAAGCGGTGACGATCTCCTGGATGACACCCGGGAGTTCGTCGGTGCGGAGTTCGCGCGGCACCGGGTAGGCCTGCTTGCCGTTGGGGGTGCGGACTTCACCTTCAATGGCGACAGCGCTGGGGCCCACGATCTCGTGGCCTCCTGTGATGTCGGCGTGTGAGACACGGCCGCCGTGCATGACCTGCGCGAACATGCGGCCACCCTCGGCGTGAACGGCGTCGGTGACTTTCTTCCAGCCGGCGATCTGTTCCTCAGTAACGAGTCCGGGCTGGCCCGGGTAGGACTGGCCCGCAGGTATCGGGTAGGTTCCCTCGCTGACGATCAGTCCAAGGGAGGCCCGCTGGCGGTAATGCTCGGCAATCAACGAACCCGGAACACCTTTGTCACCTGCGCGGAGGCGCGTCAGGGGTGCCATCACCAGTCGGTTGGAAAGTTCAAGCTCGCCGAGGGCCAGAGGGGAAAACAGCATGCGCAGTTCCTTTCAGAGTGAAACAGGTTCACCCTCCCCAACTGGGCGGCGTCTGCAACTATTCCCGTTGAGTGTCAGATCACACGTCAGCGTCAGCCCGAGGAGGCTCGATGGTCCCCAGTGCCTCCCCTACTCTGACGAGGAACGATGCGCCGAACTCTTGCACGGGACCTGGATTCACGGCGAATGGGGCCTTCACCACCGTTTCCATGGTGAACCGACAGCCCCCAGCAGTCGGCTCCAGAAGGTACGTCGTCCGAAATGACGCATCGCCTGGGGGCTCTATTCGCTGGGTGACAGCAGAGTGCTCTGGAATCTCGCTCACAACTTCGATGACGGAGACGAACCCGTTGCGATAGACGAAGCGTTGCTGTTCGCCTGGCCCATCGGGAGTGCCCGGTACCTTGCTTGCCTCAATCACGTCGCCATCACCGAAATACAGTGCGGCCTCAGCGGGCCGTATGAGAGCCCACACCGCGGATGGGGGATACGGGTACTCTGCGGAAACCGTGGTGCTGGATGTCTGTTCCGGAAGTGGCTCCCTCACCGTGAGTCGGCGGCGGGCCCGGGCTTCGCTTTCCGGCAGTCCGAGGTAAACGAGGAACGCCAGCAAGCCAGCGCAGCCAGTGGCCAACGCGACGACACCACTCGGGTCATCGGCACGCATCCGCATCACGCCAAAGACGCCCAGCAACAGGAGGACGGCCACCAAGAGAATGCCCAGCAAAGCATGCAACAGATTCTTCACGAAACAACAGTGGCATAGGCGTCCCCCACTCAGGGGGAGAAACCCAACTGACTGGCGGTAGAGATTCTGGTCCTAAGCCGTCAAAGCAACGCGCAGGTGGAGCGGATTAACGCAGCTTTGCCTGCTTCAGCGCGTCGTCGAAGCATTCACAGAGCGCTAGGACCGCAACGAGGTGTGCCTCCTCGGCATGGGCGGGATCGGTGTCGACGCAGATCGCTTCATTCACCGATCGGGCGAGGTCCTTGGACTCCTTGCCAGTAAGGGCCCACACCTGGGCGCCTGCGGATTTCGCGGCGGCAGCAGCGTCGCGAAGGTCTTCGGTGATTCCCTTGGCAGCAAGGAGGACCACGATGTCGCCGCGGCGCACCTGACTTGAGACCTGGGCGTGGATGCTTCCGGCATCACCGGCGCCAGGGCTGGCGTTCTTGCTGATCGAAATCGCCTTGAACCCGGACCCGTCCAGGGGGTCGTGGGCCGCCAACTCGGCAGTGAACCTCTGGGCCTCATGGGCCGACCCGTCACTGCCGGCGGCGAAGACGCTGCCACCACGACGCCGCACACGGGCCAGCTCCTCACCCCATTCGGCGAGCCTGGAAGACTCGCGCCGCAGGGCTGCCACGGCCGGACCGATTTCGCCCAGATGGCCCAGAACAACGTCCACTGCATGCCGGGTGGCCTTCGACTTCGTAGAGGGCACCGCTTCACCTGTCCGCTTCGCCTCGATGCTCACTTCCTGCCTCCGTTTCCGTGGTGAAAACTATGCGTTCCGTTCAGTATCACGCGTGGGACCGGCATCGCGCCCGGAACGGTCCCGCGTTAGAGACTCGCCCTCGGCGGCATGTGCACTGTCAGGTGCCGGACGTGCGGCCGGGTCCAGCTTGTCGGCGTCGCGAAGGTGCTCCTCCACGCGCTGATTGGCTTCATTGGCACTATCCGCATGCCGCTCCGCTTCGCGACGGAGTTTGGCGGCATCGGCTTCGGCCTGCAGCGCATCAGCTTCAGCCCGTGCCGCCTCGGCCTTCGCCTGGTGTGCCCCGACCGCTTCCTCATCCGCCTTTTCGCGCAGCTCGGCTGCATGCAGGCGATTGACCTCGGCCTTCTTGCGTCGACCCATCATGACCGCCACGATGACGGCCGCTATGACCACTACGGCCACCACGATGATCAGCACCACTTGTCCCGTGTCCATGCGGATTACCTCCCTGGTGAGCGGCTTTTAGGGGCGCCGCTCGTGACCCACACTGGTAATCCGTCGTCCGGCAGCCCCCAAAGAATGGCTTACCGAACAATGGTGTCCTCAACAATGGGGTCCTCAGGCCGGCAACTCCATCCGGAAGCCACACCGGCACTGGAGCACCCGGGTCTTCAGATAGACATCGAGCAGGCCGTCCTCCACGTCTTCCGTGGAGAGGGGTGCGTACACGCTCCGGGCTGACGATGTTGAGTAGCGCATGGGTTCGCCGCAGTGGAAGTACTCGCCCCCGAATTGCAGCAGGCCTGCCCCGTTTCCGTTCCGGTTGAGAACCGCGGCTACCTCATGGAATGCTGCCGTGCGCGAGTACGACTGTTCGCAGGTCATGCACGTATAGGCCACTGATACCAGGAGCTCGCCTGAATGCGGCTCGATGGACTCTATGGTTTGCAGGTCCAAATGATCCGCAGACTGGCAGCGTGGGCACCTGAGGGCTTCCGCCTGAGGACGCGATGCCCCTCCCGGAACCAGCGGGTTTTTCATGGTGGACAATGTGATCACTCCTCGGTCAACGCTGGCCGACAACTCTCCCCTCGTTAATATCGTAACTAATACTCAGATTGCTTACTAGTTTCATTTTCGAGCCAAGGATCGCAGCACTCAGGAAGTACCCAGAATTGCTCGTTAGTCTAGTAATTGTCAGTGTTGGACTAATTCGAAGGAGCGCCCATGGGACTCGGAGACAAGATCAGCAACAAGGCCCAGGAAGTCACCGGCAAGGCAAAGGAAGCCTTGGGAGACGCCACAAACAACGAGAAACTGCAGGCGGAAGGCGTCGCTGACCAAGCGGCCGCCAAGACCAAGCAGGCCGGCGAGAACGTCAAGGACGCCGCAAAGGACGCCTTCGACAAGTAAGCCCCACAGCACCAACCACATAGCCAAACGCCCCGGCCTCCATCAACGGAGGCCGGGGCGTTTGCGCGTCCCGACTACTTCTGCGCCGGCAGCACCAGCTCGCCCGACTTGTCCGTGGACAAGGCGAGGGACGAGATGTACCGGGGTTCGCCGTCGGGCCCGTCCTGACCTGACCGGAGCATGTCCGGGCGTTCGAACTCAAGACCCGTCACGTGGCAAAGGAGCTTCGCGTCGCTCGGGTTCCCGTCGGCGTCGAACATCGGCAGGTCTATGCCGTCGTCGCTGCGTCGCAGGTAATAGCGGCCCTTGGTCGCCAAAGCCAACACGGGCGGCAGCACCAGGGCAAGGCCCACGGCGAAGATCGGCGAGAACGGCTGGACATCGGAACCGAAAGCTCCAAAGAACACTGCGATGGAGACACCTGCGGAGGCCAGCATAGACACGAAACCCACCGGGTTCACGGCGTAGAGCATGCCGCGGCGGAACTCAGGAACCTTCGGCGAGATCTTCAGCAGGTACTTGTTGATCGCGATGTCCGAGGCCACCGTGACTACCCAGGCCATGGCGCAGTTGGCGTAGAAGCCCAGGATGGTGTTGAGGAACTCGAACATGTTCGACTCCATGAGGATCAGCGCGATCACCAGGTTGACCACCACGAACACCATGCGGCCCGGGTAGGTCTTGGTGATACGGGTGAAGGAGTTGGTCCAGGCCAGCGAGCCGGAGTAGGCGTTGGTGACGTTGATTTTGATCTGCGAAATGACCACCAGGACCACTGCGAGCGTCATGGCGAGCCAGGCCGGCATCATCTCTTCGTAGACGCCCAGGAACTGGTGGACCGGCTCATTCGCTGAGGAAGCGGCTGTGGGGTCGAGCTTGGCAATGAGGTAGATCGCGATGAACAGGCCGATGATCTGCTTGATGGCACCGAAGATGACCCAGCCCGGCCCCGCGAGGATCACCGCACGCCACCAGGCGCCCTTGTTCTCGGCGGTCTTGGGCGGCATGAAGCGCAGATAGTCGATCTGCTCGGCGATCTGCGCCATGAGGGACAGACAGACGCCGGCGGCCAGCATAACGGAGGCCAGGTTGGGTCCGCCTTCGCCGGAAGCACCGGTGAACGCGAAGAAGGCATCGATGCTCTCGGGGTGGGACAGGAGCAGGTAGCCCACCGGGACCACCATCAGCAGCAACCACAGGGGCGTGGTCCACACCTGCAAGGTGGCCAGCGTCTTCATCCCGTAGATCACCAGCGGAATGATGATGATGGTGGATACGGCGTAACCAATCCACTGCGGGATGCCGAGGCCCAGCTGCAGGCCCTGCGCCATGATGGAGCCTTCAAGGGCGAAGAAGATGAACGTGAAGGTGGCAAAGATGATGTTGGTGACCACGGAGCCGTAGTAGCCAAAACCCGAGCCACGGGTGATGAGGTCGAGGTCGATGTTGTACCGGGCTGCGTAGTAAGCCAGCGGGAATCCTGTAGCGAAGATGATCACCGCGGCGACGATGATGCCGAAGATCGCATTCACCGTTCCGTACGCGATGCCGATGTTCGCACCAATGGAGAAGTCGGCCAGGTAGGCGATGCCGCCCAGGGCGCTGGTCGCCACGACACCCGCGCTCCACTTCCGGTAGGAGCGCGGCGCGAACCGGAGGGTGTAGTCCTCCAGGCTCTCCTTCGCGGCGCTCATGGCATCGGCGTTGCCTTGCGCCGTTGAAACGGAGCCGCCGATTCCGACGGCGGTGCGCACCGCCGTCGTCGGCTCCAATGTTGCCGTACTCGTCTTGTCGTCACTCATGCGTGGTCGCTTTCGTCCGGGGAGGGTGCCTCGCCCACGACGCTAGCCACGCAGCGCGTCAATTCCGTCACGTCCATGTTTCACAGCTGTAACTTCTGCACCAGCCGCCCCGCGCACGCAGCACCAAAATCCAGCGCCATGGTTTGTGCGCACCCCACAAAATTGCCCGTCACCAGCACGGATACCGTCAAGGACATGACCACCCAACCACCCCGGGGAACCCGGGAAAGTACTGGCTACGCCATCCTTCACACTGCCCGCGAGCAAGTTTTGGAACGCGGGGAAGGCCTGGATGAGGGCCAGCTCGTCGAGATTCTGGAGCTCCCCGACGACGCCATCCCCGCGGCCCTGCAACTCGCCCACGAGGTCCGCCTCAAGCACTGCGGCGAGGACGTGGAGGTGGAAGGCATCATCTCCATCAAGACCGGCGGCTGTCCCGAGGACTGCCATTTCTGCAGCCAATCGGGACTGTTCGACTCCCCCGTCCGCGGCGTGTGGCTGGATATCCCGGAACTCGTGAAGGCAGCCAAGGAAACCGCCGCAACGGGTGCCACGGAGTTCTGCATCGTGGCCGCTGTCCGTGGCCCCGACATCAAGCTCATGAACCAGATCAAGTTCGCGATCGACCGCATCAACGAAGAAGTGGACATCAACATCGCCTGTTCCCTGGGCATGCTCACGCAGCGGCAAGTGGACCAGCTGGCCGAGTGGGGCGTGCACCGCTACAACCACAACCTCGAAACGGCCCGGAGCTACTTCCCCGAGGTCGTCACCACGCACAGCTACGAGGAACGGCTGGAAACCTGCGCCATGGTCAAGGCTGCCGGCATGGAATTGTGCTGCGGCGCCCTGATCGGCATGGGTGAGTCGTTGGCGCAACGCGCGGAACTGGCCGCCCAGCTCGCCGCCCTTGAACCGCACGAGGTCCCCCTGAACTTCCTCAATCCCCGCCCCGGCACGCCACTGGAGAACCAAGGAATCATGGACGGCAAGGACGCCCTCCGAGCCATCGCCGCGTTCCGTTTGGCCATGCCGCGCACCGTGCTCCGTTACGCCGGCGGCCGCGAACTGACCCTCGGGGACCTCGGCACCCGCGAAGGCCTGCTCGGCGGAATCAACGCCGTCATCGTCGGGAACTACCTCACGACGCTGGGCCGGCCTGCCAACGCCGACCTCAACCTCCTGGTGGAGCTCAACATGCCCATCAAGGAATTCCAGAAGTCGCTGTGACCACGGCAACCGTAGCGGCTTATTGCGGACACTGCGGCGGTGACAGCCCGACGTCGGACCCTCACCCCAGCTGCCAGCAGCAGTTGGCGATGGAGCCGCCCCGCTACTGCGCGCAGTGCCGCAGGCGCATGAAAGTGCAGGTCACGCCGCTGGGTTGGACGGCGGAGTGTTCCCGGCACGGAGTGGTGGCGTCATGCCGTCGCTGATCGAACGGGACCGGGCAACGCTATGGCACCCCTATGCGCCGGCCTCGGGAGCGCTGCCCTTGTGGGAAGTTGAAGCGGCCGACGGCGTGGCGCTGCGGCTACGCGACCACGACGGCCGCGTGCATGAGGTGCTGGACGCGATGTCCTCTTGGTGGGCAGTGATCCACGGGTATCGGAATCCCGTCATGGACGCTGCCATCCAGCGCCAACTATCCAGTTTCAGCCACGTGATGTTTGGCGGGCTGACGCACCAACCGGCCGTGGAGCTCGCAGAAACGTTGCTGGCCATGGTGCCGCTTGAACCGGAAAGACGCCTGGAGCGCGTCTTCCTGGCCGACTCCGGTTCCATCTCCGTGGAAGTCGCACTCAAGCTGGCGGTGCAGTTCCAGACGGCGTCCGGCAGGCCCGGGCGGCAGCGTTTCCTGACCATCCGCGGCGGCTACCACGGGGACACATTCGCAGCCATGGGTGTGTGCGATCCCGTGGACGGGATGCATTCAGCATTCCCCGGGCTGCTTGCGTCCAATATCTTCGCACCGCGTCCCCCAGCAGCCGCGACAGCCACCGCCGAGGCCATCCAGGAGTGGAGGGCCGCAGTGGAAGACCTGGCGCGAAGGTCTTCCAACGAACTCGCCGCGATCATCGCCGAACCCATCCTTCAAGGGGCCGGCGGCATGTTCAACTACCCGGCTGAATGCGTCACCATCCTCCGCGAGATCGCGGACCACCACGGCTTGCTCCTCATCCTCGACGAGATCGCCACCGGCTTTGGCCGCACCGGCGAGCTGTTTGCCGCCGGGCAAGCCGGTGTTGTCCCGGACATCCTGTGCGTCGGCAAGGCCCTCACCGGCGGCTACCTGACCCTGGCGGCGACCCTGTGCACGGGCGAGGTTGCCCGGGTGGTGTCCAACAGAGCCGCGGGAGCCCTCCTGCATGGGCCCACCTTCATGGCCAACCCGCTCGCCTGCGCCGCTGCCAACGCCAGCCTCGGCATTCTCCGCGATGGCAACTGGCGGGTGGACGTCGCCCGAATCAACGCTGGACTCACAGCTGGCCTGGCTCCCGCGATGGAGCTCGACGCCGTAACAGATGTCCGCACCATCGGCGCCGTGGGCGTCATCGAGTTGAGGGACGCCGTGCACGTCCCCGCCGTGACGCGGGCCGCCGTCGAGCATGGCGTCTGGGTGCGCCCGTTCCGGAACCTCGTCTACGCCATGCCCCCGTACATCAGCTCGGCGGCCGACGTTGGCGTGATGGCAGCGGGAATGGTGGCAGCAGTAACCGGGGCAGTCCACGCGAACAACCAGACCGTTGCCGGATGAGCGCGGCCATGACGGACTGGCTGGAAGATCAGGCCCGGGTCCGCGAGCGCCGGGGCTTGGTGCGGACGCCGTTGGTTCGCACAGCATCCCGGCACGTCATAGACCTCGCCAGCAACGACTACCTTGGCCTGGCTACGGATCCGCGCCTGGCTGAGGCCGCCTGTGCAGCGATCACGTGCTGGGGCACTGGCGCTTCGTCGTCGCGGCTGGTGACCGGGACCACGGAGCTTCATGTAGAGCTTGAACACGAACTCGCGAGGCTCACAGGAATGGAGGCTGCTTTGGTGTTCTCCTCCGGTTACCTCGCCAACGTAGGCGTGGTTACGGCTTTGGGCGGTCCCGGAACGTTGATCGTTGCCGATGAGCACTGCCATGCCTCGCTGATCGACGGCTTCAGGCTCAGCCGCTCCGAAGTGACGGAATTCCGGCACAACAGTGTGGAGGACGTGGCCGCGAAACTGGCCCAACGAACCCAGCCGCGGGCACTGATCGCCGTGGAATCCATCTACAGCGTGGGCGGGGAAGCGGCTCCCCTCGCCGAACTTCTCAAGGTGGCCGAGGAACACGACGCCATGTTGCTGGTGGATGAGGCACACAGCCTGGGCGTGGCGGGAACGGGCACACACCAAGGCCACGGCGCCATAGCCGGCACTGCACTGGCCGGCCATCCCAGCGTTGTCCTCACTGCCACCCTGTCCAAGGCGCTGGGCAGCCAAGGCGGAGCAGTCCTTGGTTCAGCCCTCCTGAGGGAGCATCTGGTTAACCGTGCACGGAGTTTCATCTTCGACACCGCACTCGCGCCGGCGGCCGCAGCCGCTGCGCTGGCCGCCGTCGGCATCATCCGCGACGAACCGTGGCGTGCGGCGGCAGTACACCGCAACTCCGCAGAGATTGCCACCGAACTGAAGCCCACGCTGGAAAGGCTCGGCACCGCCGTCGAACGCTCCGCCGGTGCAGTCCAATCCATCCCCCTGCCAACCGCTCCGGCCGCCCTCGCCGCGAGCCAGGCGGCCTTTGCTGCCGGCGTCCGCGTCGGCTGTTTCCGCCCACCGTCAGTCCCGGACGGTGTGTCCCGCCTCCGCCTGACAGCACGCGCCACCCTCACCGCAACCGACATCGAGCAAGCCTGCGCAACGCTGCGCCGCATCCTGGAGAGAACACCATGAACCTGCCTCCCATAGTCCTGGTGACCGGTACCGATACCGGCGTCGGCAAGACCATCACGACGGCGGCGCTCGCCGCAACGCTGCACGGTCGCGGCCGCACCGTGGCCGTCTATAAGCCGTGCCAGTCCGGCAACGCCCAGGGCGATTCGGACTGCGCCGAAGTGGTGAGGTTGGCCGGACCGCTCACGGCCGAGCCCGGCGTCGTCCTCGAAGAGCCCATGGCGCCTGTGCCCGCCGCGGAGCTGGACGCGGTTCAGCTGCCGCCGGTAGCGACCCACGCGGAGCGGATCCGTGAACTGTCCGCCACCCATGATCACGTCCTGGTGGAAGGCGCCGGTGGCCTGCTGGTGGAGTTGGACCACGACGGCGGTACCCTGGCTGATCTCGGTGCCCACCTTGGCAATGCCGCTGCTTTCACCGTGGTGGCAAGACCGTCGCTGGGGACGTTGAATCACACTGCGCTGACCCTGGAAGCGTTGAAGCGGCGCGCGGTGCCGGTGGTTGGGGTGGTGCTGGGAAGCTGGCCGGCGGCTCCGGGGTCGGTGGAACTCAGCAACCGTTCAACCATGGCCGGCTGGCCTGTTCCTTGGGTGGGCGCTGTTCCGGCCCATGCGTCCGGGCTAGGGCCAGCGGCCTTCCGCACGCAAGCCCACGTGTGGCTTGCGGGGCTGCCCGCATGAGCGCGGCTGCCGCAACGTGCCCGTACACCGGGCAGGGTTCCTACACAGTGCTGCGCGATCCTGACGCCGTCCGTGAGGTCCTTCACCGTCCCCAGGAGTTCAGTCCGACCAATGCCCTCCTTGCTGTGACGCCGTTGAGCGCCCAGTCCTTGCGAGTGCTGCAGAAGGCCCGATTCGCGCTGCCGGCTGTGCTTGCCAGCAATGACAGCGAAACCCATGCCGGAATCCGGAAGGTGGTTGCCGGATTCTTCACGCCCGCAAAGGTCGCGGCCATGGAACCTCGGATCCGGGGGCTGGCCCGCGAGGCGGCGGCGAGCGCGGAACTCATGGTCCAGGCCCGAGGAACCGTGGACCTGGTGCAGGCCGTGGCCGCTAATCCCCCGGCAATTGTCATGCTGGAGCTTCTCGGCCTGCCGGTCCGCGACCTGCCGCAGCTGAAGTCGTGGAGCCTGGATTCGTTGGAGCTGTTCTGGGGATGGCCGGATGCCGATCGGCAACTGGAGTTAGCCCATAGCGCAGCCGACTTTTACAGATGGCTGCGCGAACTGGTGCTGGACTCCGTGGCATCACCGGAGGCAAACCTGTTCAAGGCTCTGGCACAGCACGGCGTGCGGACTCCGGAGATCTGTTCGTTGGGGTACTTCCTGCTGATCGCCGGTCAGGAAACCACCACTCAGCTCATCAGCACCACGCTGTTCCGCTTGGCCGAAGGCTCGCGGGGCATCTCCTGGAGCGAAGGATCGTCGGCCACCAAAGCCCGGGACCTGGTCCGCCACGTGTTGGCAACGGAGTCTTCCGTGCCGACCTGGCGCCGCATGGCCCTGCGCGATACCGAGCTGCACGGGCGGCCAGTCCTTGCGGGGGAAGAGATCCTGCTGGAATTGACGGGCAACCACGGATTCCCGTGGGCGGACGGCGGCAACACCGATCCTGCTGGAAGGGATGGCCAGGGCCCCACACCCTACGGCTTGGCGTTCGGCTCCGGGATCCACCGCTGCCTTGGCGCCAAACTCGCCGAGCTGGAGGCCGTCGTCCTTGTTCATGAAACGGCAGCGGCGCTGAAGGGTGTCCGGCTGCTGGACTCCAACCCGGACTGGCTCCGGCTGTTGTCCTTCCAAGCGCCCCGGACAGTCACCGTGGGACGGCGGGCGTAGGCTGGTTTCATGGGCGAGAGCCGGGATCTCCTCACGCCGGAGCAGCGCAGCCGCAATATGTCCAAGATCCGCGGCAAGAACACCAAACCCGAGATGTTGGTCCGCAGGCTCCTGCACGCCAAGGGGTACAGGTACCGCTTGCATGGGCAGTGGGGCGGGACCAAACTCCCGGGGCACCCGGATCTGGTGTTCGCGGGCCGTCACAAGGTCATCTTCGTCAATGGCTGCTTCTGGCATAGCCATGACTGTCCAGCGGGCCGGCATGCTCCTGCGGCTAATGCGGAGTTCTGGGCGGCCAAAAGGGCACGCACCCGGGAACGCGATGCCCGGCAGCGCGAGCAACTGCGGACTTCCGGCTGGACAGTGCTGACGGTGTGGGAGTGCGAACTCAAGGACCGGTTACAGCTGGAAGGCCGGCTCACAACGTTTCTGGAGGGAGGGTGGCCCGGCTATGGAGACGTGGTCTTGGACGGCGCCGACTCAACAGAGTGATCCACACCGGATCCACGGGTGCTTTGGTCCCACAGTGCGTACGCCGATGTGCCACCGATGCCCAACAAGACCGTCAGGCATACGACGATGACGACCATAAGTCCCGGTGACGGGCGCGCACCACTATTCATGCTGTTTCCCGTTCCTTTTTCCACGTTGGAGTCCCCCCGGATCCGCGTTGTTTCAGCTGCTCATCACAACTTTCGGGGTCGCCGATCAAGACTCCCTCTGAGTCCGCTCAAGATTGGATCAAGCTTTCCCTATATGGCACTTGGGCCGTTCAAGGGGTCCTAATGTTGAATCGTGAATCTATTGTTTCGAGGCGGGAGGGGTTTGGTGTCCGAGTATGACGAGTGCACAGACTCCCTGGTGGATCACACCGTCCTCACCGAACTTCAGGCCGAGCTTGGTGGGGACCACGCCATCATCAGCGCATTCGTCCGCAACTATGTAGCCCTGCTGCCGTGGCGGGTTTCCCGCCTGCATCGTGCCTTGGAAAACCTGGACCTCGAAGACGCCATGGACGCGGTGTTGAGCCTGAAGACCTCCAGCCAGATGGTGGGGGCAGTCTGCATGGACCGTTTGGCCACCGAGCTGGAAATCAGCATCCGGCTCCTGCCCAATGGAGATCACCTGGACGAGCTTCGCCCCCAGGTCAGCGCCATCGACCAGTTCGTGTTCGGCACTATCTGCGCTCTCGAAACACCACTTTCGTAAATTTCTTCACCTTAATGAAGAAAAAACATTGACTCGCTAAAGATCTTCACTATAGTTGTGTGAGTTAGCTCACCAACGAAGGATGCGGCAATGACCACCGAGACTCCTGCTCCCCCAGCCACCAGTGAACTGCTGGCAACTGTGGGAAACAAGGTGCGCACCATGCGCAAGGCAAAGGGCATGACCCTCTCCCAGCTCTCGGACATCACAGGCCTCAGCCAGGCGATCGTCAGCCAGATCGAACGCGGCATGGCCAACCCTTCCTTCACCACCTTGGCCCAGCTGGCCCACGGCTTGGACATCCCGGTAGGAAGATTCTTCATCGGCCAGGATGAATCCAAGTCCCCCGTGGTCCGCAGATCCGATCGACGCAATCTAAAGAACGTCACCCGCGAGTCCGTGGGCGAAGCAGTCCACGAACTGTTGACTCCCAACCGCGACGGAAGCATCGAAGCGCAGTGGATCAGCACGCCCCCAGGGCACGACACCAGCGACACCCCTTTTACCCACAGCGGTGAAGAGTTC
This sequence comes from Paenarthrobacter sp. NPDC056912, assembly GCF_042786555.1. Taxonomy (NCBI): domain Bacteria; kingdom Bacillati; phylum Actinomycetota; class Actinomycetes; order Micrococcales; family Micrococcaceae; genus Paenarthrobacter; species Paenarthrobacter sp. NPDC056912. The sequence continues at coordinate 22,522 of NZ_JBHUCD010000025.1, read as the reverse complement.
TGCTACATCATCTCCGGCCGTAAAGACGTCTACCTCAATGGCGTCTGCTACAGCCTCGAAGAGGGCGACTCCATCACCTACTCCTCAGAGATCCCCCACTGGTACAAAAACAGCTACGAAGAGGTATGCGTAGCCATCTGGGTCAACGCACCACACGCGTGGTAACCCTGCCGCCACCAACCGGCGCCAGCGTTTTCCCTTAACTGTCCGGACACGAAACCGTGGCCGCCGACACTCCTTGCCACTTTCGCATCAAACGCCTCCTGAAACAGGCGTTGCTGCGTCATACCCTCCCACGCCCTCCGGGGCGTCAGCGTAAGGACACTTCCATGCTCGACACACAAACGACGGACAGCGTAGTCCCGTCACCCAAAAGCCAAGCATCGCCCCAAAAGAACGCAAAGTTCACTCCCGAAGTCCGAAAAGGCCTCCTTGGCCTCGGCCTCGGCAACGCCCTGGAATGGTACGACTGGATGGTCTTCGGCCTCCTGTCCGCCTTCATCGGACCGAACTTCTTCCCCAACACCGATCCCCTCTCAGCAACGCTGAACGCTTTGGCTGTGTTCGCCGTAGGTTTCGCCTTCCGTCCGCTAGGCGGCATCCTCCTGGGAACCCTGGCCGACCGCGTCGGCCGCCGACGGGTCATGCTGCTCTCCATCATGCTGATGGCCGGCACAACCCTCGTCATTGCCATCACGCCAAGCTACGAAACGATCGGCCCCGCGGCAGGCATCATCCTGCTTGTGTGCCGCGTCCTGCAGGGAATCTCCACCGGCATCGAAGCTCCGCTCTCCACCTCGCACGCCGTGGAACTCGCGCCGGAAGGCCGCGAAGGCTACGTGGCAGGCATCATGTCCTTCTACGTGAACATCGGTATCCTGCTGGCCTCGCTCGTCAGCTTCCTGTGCAGCCTGGTCCTCGGCGGCGCAGCAATGGCGGACTGGGGCTGGCGCGTGCCGTTCATCATCGGTGCCCTCTTCGGCTTCGTGGTGTTGTACCTGCGCCGCTCATTGCCGGAAACCCTCAAGGCCGAGGAAATGGCCACCAACACTCCCCGGGCTGTGTGGTCCGGAGTGCGCAAGCACTGGCTCTCCGTCCTGGCCATCATCTTCGTGGTGGGTGCCGCACAGGCCTACAACTACGCCTGGAACGTTGGCCTCCCCAGTGCAGCACGCAGCGGGTTCAAGGAAGATCCCACCGCCGTCTTCGCCCTCACCACCATCCTGGGCGTCATCCTGGTGGTCGGCAGCTGGATCATCGGCAAACTGGCCGACGGCAAGGCAATGTCCAAGTGGTTCCTGGTCACCCGCATCCTCGCCATCCCGTCAGTGTTCCTCATGCTGATGTACGTCCAGCCAGGCATCGGCGGATTCGCCGCAGTCCTGTTGGGCGGCTCCATTGTCCTGGTCCTGAACATGACCCTCTACAACGTGGTCAGCTCGTCCCTCATGCCCAAGAACATCCGCGGTACCGGTGTGGCCCTTGGCTACGGCATCGGCGTCGCCCTCTTCGGCGGCACCGCCTCCTACCTGCTGGTGTGGTTCCAATCCCTGAACATCAGCTGGGTCTTCCCGGTCTACGTGGCCGCCCTCTCTATCCTCAGCATCGTTTTCTACCTCGCCGCACGCCGCTCCAACGGCATCTTCGTCGGAAAGTAAGGACTCCCAAATGAACTCCCTTGAACTCAGCACCACCACTGCGGACCTCACCGCCCCGGTCATCTCACGCTCCGACGTCCTGGTAGTCGGAGGTGGCCCCGCAGGCGTGGCCGCTGCCGTCACCGCCGCCCGTTCCGGCGCCAAGGTCACCCTGCTGGAACGCTACTCATCCTTGGGTGGCCTGGCCTCCGGCGGCATGGTCCTGGTGCTCGACGACATGATCAACGGCCAGGAAATCACCGTCACCGGAATCGTCTCCGAGTATGTGGAACGCCTGCAGAAGCTGGGCCTGGCAATCGTCCCGCCCGCCGATGACCGCAAGACTTCCGAGGAACTCTGGAACAAGTGGGGCCGCTACGGCACCTTCGACTTCCACTCCCACACCAACCCCAAACCCATTTGCTACGCCGCGGCCTTCGATCCTGACGGCTGGAAGCGCGTCTCCAACGACCTCGTCCGCGAGGCCGGCGTAGACCTCCGCCTCCACTCCTGGTTCTCCCGTCCCATCGTGGACAACGGTGTCATCAAGGGCGTTATCTGCGAAACGAAACTGGGCCCGCAGGCCTTCATGGCCGACGTCGTCATCGACACCACCGGCGACATCGACGTCGCCTCACGTGCCGGCGCCAGCTACGCCAAGGACAACTACCTCACCACGCTGGTCTTCCGCCTGGGCAACGTGGACACCAACGCCGCAGAAGCCTTCGAGCAAGCCAACCCCAAGGAAGCCCGCGCCATCAACCGCAAGATCAAGCGCCTCCTCGGCGGCGCCTGGGAACTGTGGTGGCTCAAGACGCCCATTGACGGCGTGGTCTGGTGTAACGCCCCGCACATGTCAGGTTTCGACGGCGTCGACCCCGCCGACATGACGGCCGCGGAATTCGCCGCCCGGGACCGCATCTCCGAGGCCGTGGACTACGTCCGCGCCAACCTCCCCGGCTTCGAAAACTGCTACATGCTGGACGTCGCCTCCCAGATGGGTGTCCGCCAGACGCGGCTCCTTGAGGGCGAGTACGTCATGACCAAGGACGACGTCACCCAGCGCCGCCACTTCGCGGACACCGTGGCCCGCGGCCGCGACTACTACTACCCGTACCGCTCGCTGCTGCCCAAGGAAGTGGACCAGCTCCTGGTGGCCGGCCGCCACTACTCCGCAACTCCGGAGGCGCAGAAGATGTCCCGCGAGATCCCCCCCTGCATGGCCATGGGCCAGGCCGTCGGTGTCGCAGCAGCCCTCGCAGTGGAGAACAACCTCCTGGTCCGCGACGTCTCAGCCCTGGACATCCAGCAGGGCATGCGCCGCCACGGTGCAGACCCGGGCGACGTCCCGTCGTCGAACGCCACCGTCGACGCAACCGCAGCGGTGCCGGCATGAGCGCTGTGACATTGGATACCGTGACTTTGGATACCGTGACTTTGGAACAGGCCGCTGAAAGCACGACGGCGGCACTCGCCTCCCCGGAGGCCGCGCCGGTTCCGCTCCCGCTGGACGGGATCAAGATCGTGGACTTCACGCAGGTGTTCATGGGCCCGTCCTGCACGCAACTGCTCGGTGACTACGGCGCGGACATCATCAAGGTGGAACGCCCGGGCGCAGGCGACATTTCGCGCAACTCGTTCCCGGACCAGGACGGCCAGGACAACCCGATCTTCCTGTCCATCAACCGGAACAAGCGCAGCGTTTCCGTGGATACGCGCACCGAGGAGGGCCGCGAGGTCCTGCACCGGCTCATGGCTGACGCGGACGTGGTTGTCAGCAATTTCCGCTCCGGCGTCATGGAACGCATGGGCTTCGGCTACGAGGAACTGAAGGCAAGCAACCCCGGAATCATCTGGGCATCCGGCACGGGCTTCGGACCTGTTGGGCCGTACTCACACAAAGGCGGCCAGGACGCGATCGCGCAGGCTTACTCCGGTGTGATGTGGCGCCGGGAGTCCGAGGACGCCAAGCCTGCCATCTACCCCACCACGCTTTGCGACTACATCACCGGCATGCACCTCATGCAGGGAATCCTGCTGGCGCTGCGCACCCGGGAGACCTCTGGCGCCGGCCAAAAGGTGGAGGTGACCATGTACGACTCCATGCTGCACCTGCAGATGCAAGAGGCGTGCATGCAGCTCAACCGCGGCTACGAGGTCAACTGGGGTGCCATGCCTCTGAGCGGCGTCTTCGAAACCACCGACGGCGCTGTGTGCATGGTGGGCGGCTTTACCCCTGACCCGCTGGCCCGGATTTCCGACGCCCTGGGGCTGGACGAGGACCTGACGCAGCGTCCGGAGTTCTCCAGCTTGGAACAGCAGTTCAAGAACAAGCCCGCCTTGCAGGCGATCTTCCGCGAGCACATCGCCACCAACTCCACCGAGTACTGGACGCACCAGCTCGAGGAGCAGGGGTTGCTCAATGCTCCCGTGCACACCCTGGAGCAGGCGTTGGCCGATGCGCAGACAGAGGCCAACGGCATGATCGTGGAAGCCGAACACTCCACCGTGGGCACTGTCCGCATGTTGAACGCGCCCATCCGGCTTTCGGCGACGCCGCCCACTATCCGCCGTGCCGCACCTCGCCTCGGCGAGCACAACGTGGAGGTCCTGCTGGAGAACGGCTTCGATAAGGAAACCATCGAACGCCTGCAGCAGTTGGGAGTCCTGCGATGACCGCGTCAGTTGAAGAGCGCGTCGACACCGTCACCCTCACCATCGAGAACCACGTGGCAACGGTGGTCATCGACCGCCAGCACGTGCTCAACGCCGTCGATGCCACCGCCCAGGCCAGGCTCAACGACATCTGGGACCAACTGGAAGGTGATCCTTCAGTGCGTGCCGTGGTCATCACGGGCGCCGGATCCCGTGCCTTCTCAGTCGGTGCGGACATGTCCGCCTCGGCCGTGGACAAGACCGGCCTGGAGTACTGGGCCGGACTGGATCCCAACGGCTTCGGCGGCCTGAGCCTGCGCACCACACTCGATATCCCCGTGATCGCGCGCGTCAACGGCTACGCCCTGGGCGGCGGCATGGAGATGGTGCTCGGCTCGGACATCGTGGTGGCAGCCGGTACCGCGAAGTTCGGCTTGACCGAGCCTCGGGTTGGGCGCTTGGCGCTCGACGGCGGCATCCACCAGTTAGTGCGGCGGATTCCGTACACGCAGGCCATGGGCATGTTGTTGACCGGCCGAAAAGCCGACGCTGCCCAGATGCAGTCCATGGGGCTGGTCAATGAGGTAGTTCCCGCGGAGGAGCTCGACGCCGCAGTGCAGCGCTGGGTGGACCAGATCCTCTCCTGCGCCCCCACTTCGGTCCGGGCCGTGAAGCAGATGGTCACCCAGACCACCCACCTCACTGCGAAGGAAGCACGAGGCCTGCGCTTGCCCGCCCTGATGGCGGCGCTGGACAGCGAAGACTCAGCCGAAGGCGTCCGAGCCTTCCAGGAAAAGCGCCCGCCGGTCTGGCCGGGGCGCTGATGCAAGACACCAACGATCACAAGGAGATACCGATGAAGCAGACTTCTGCGCGCGAATCCCTGGCTGCCGGCGTGTGGGGCGTTGTTGCCACACCGTTCCAAGGCAGCACGCTGGACGTGGACCTGGACAGCCTGTCGGAGCTCGTGGAGCACTACCAAGCCATCGGGGCTACCGGCCTCACCGTCCTGGGCGTCTTCGGCGAAGCAGCCGCCTTGACCGTGCAGGAACGCAGCCAGGTCCTGGAAACTGTGCTCGAGTGCACCTCGCTTCCCCTGGTGGTGGGCGTGACCGCCTTGGCCACCCGGCCGGCCATCGAAGAAGTCCTGGCAGCCCAGGACGTGGCCGGAACCCGGCTCGCAGCCGTCATGGTGCAGGCCAACTCAGCCAAGCCCGAGACGGCCATCGCCCATCTGGACGCAATCCACCGGGCCACCGGCGCCAAGGTTGTCCTGCAGGACTATCCGTTGGCCAGCGGCGTCAGCATGCCCACCAAGGCGTTGACCTCCGTGGTGACCGCCTGCGATTACGTCATTGCCGTCAAGGCCGAGGCACCCCCCACCAGTGTTGCGATCGCTGAGCTGACTGCCGGCGTCGGGGTTTCTGTTTTCGGTGGGCTGGGCGGGCAAGGACTGCTGGACGAACTGATGGCCGGAGCCGCCGGAGCCATGACCGGATTCTCCTACCCCGAAGCCCTCATCGCCTGTGTTCATGCCTGGCAGGAAGACGGCTACGAGGCAGCGCAGCGCGAGTTGCTCCCCTACCTGCCGCTGATCAACTTCGAGCAGCAGGCCAAAGTGGCGTTGGCCATCCGCAAGGAATGCCTGCGTGAACGCGGCCTCATCAAAGACTCCGGTGTGCGCGCACCCGCTGCCGGCTTCCCTGAAGGCCTCCGAGGCAGCATGGGCACGCACCTCACCGAGGCCGCAGCGGCACTCGATGCCGCGAAGTCCACAGTGGGGAGCTTCTGATGGATCTGGGAATCGCCGGAAAGACCGCACTAGTCGCCGCTTCCACCGGCGGGCTCGGCTTGGCTGTTGCCCGGGCCTTGGCCGCCGAAGGCGTACGGGTGGCAATCGTCGGCCGTCGCCGGGACCGTGCCAAGGAGATCGTCGCTGAACTGCAAACTGCTTACGGAAGCGGCTCACTGGGTGCCAGCGGCTTTGACGCCGTTGCCATCGAAGCCGACCTCACCACTGCCGAGGGCATCGAATCCGCGGTGGAACAGACCGTGGCGGATCTGGGCCCCATCGACATCCTGGTCCTCAACGGCCCTGGCCCCAAGCCCGGTGCCGCCGCGACACTGAGCTCAGACGAAATGGCCGCGGCGTTCGACCTCCTGGTCAAACCCCACCATGCGCTGGTCTCCCACGTCCTGCCCGGGATGCGGGAACGGCGCTGGGGCCGGATCCTTGCCATTGGTTCCAGCGGCGTCACGGCCCCACTGCCCAACCTGGCTGTGTCCAATACGGGTCGGGCGGCCCTGGCGGGTTACCTCAAGACCCTGGCCGCCGAAGTCGCCTTGGACGAGGTCACTGTGAACCTGCTCCTCCCCGGCCGGATCGCCACGGACCGCGTGGCCCAGCTGGACCACGCCGCGGCCAAGCGGCGCGGCACAACGTTGGAAGAGATCCGGCTCGAGTCACGTAAAACCATCCCTGCCCGCCGCTACGGAGAACCCGCCGAGTTCGGTGCCGCTGCCGCGTTCCTGTGCAGCGCACCGGCGTCGTACATCACCGGCGTCGCACTCAGGTGCGACGGCGGCCTGATCCGCAGCCTCTAGCCCCACCACTTTCGAAGGAAAATCCATGACGTCCACAGCCCTTGCCCCCGAAGCCAACAGCCTCAGCTCGCAGCGCGACATCACCGCCCAGCACCTCATCAACGGAGAATGGCTCGGCGCCGCCGATACCGAACGGATGAACCCGGCCAGGCCCGGCGAACTCGCTGCGCTCTCGCCCAGCGGTACAGCCCAGGACGTGGACACCGCCATCACGGCCGCCGCCGCAGCCCAGCCCGCGTGGGCTGCCCTGCCCGCACCTTCCCGTGGCGCCATCCTCATCACGGCCGGCAACCTGCTCATCGAACGCCAAACCGCCATCGCCGAGGACCTGGTCCGCGAAGAAGGCAAGACCCTGGCCGAAGCCAAGGGGGAGGTCAAGCGTGCCTCGGACGTGCTGCGTTTCTTCGGCTCCCTCGGCTGGGCCGCCACCGGCGAAGTACTGCCCAGCGGACTTCCGGACACCACCATCACCACCCGGCGTGAAGCATTGGGCGTGGTGGGACTCATTACGCCGTGGAACTTCCCCATCGCCATACCGGCGTGGAAGACCGCCCCGGCACTGATCAGCGGAAACGCCGTGGTCATCAAGCCCGCCGAGCTCACCCCGCTGTCCGCCACACACCTGGCCCGGGCCCTGCAGGACGCCGGACTGCCTGCAGGCGTGTTCAATGTGGTGCACGGCAAGGGCCGCGTGGTGGGCGACGCCCTGGCCCGCGATCCCCGCATCGCCGGCCTGTCCTTCACCGGCTCCACGAATGTGGGCCTTGGTCTGCAGGAGATCCTCAATGCCCGCCGCGCCCGTGTCCAGCTGGAAATGGGCGGAAAGAACGGCGTCCTGGTCCTGGACGACGCCGATGCCCGCAAGGCCGCGCAGGTAGTCGCCGCAGGTGCTTTCGGGCTCACCGGCCAGGCCTGCACGGCGACCTCCCGCGTCTACGTCACCCCGGGCATCCGCCCCGCGTTCTTGCAGGCGCTCACGGAAGAAGCCGCCGCCTACACCACCGGGGATGGCCTTGACGGCACTGCCCGCATAGGTGCCGTGGTGAGCCGGCAGCAGTTCGAACAGGACCAGGCTGCGGTGCGTACCGCCGTCGAACGCGGTGCGACGCTCCTGCACGGAGAATACGACGGCGACCCCACGGGCGCGCTGTTCTTCCCGGCGGCGATTCTCACCGGGCTGCCGTTTGATGACGCAGCCGTGACTGAGGAGATCTTCGGGCCCGTAGTTGCCGTGCTCGAGGTGCCCGATTACGAAGCAGGCCTGGCCGCCATCAACGATTCCCGCTACGGCCTCACCGCCGGCATCTGCACGGACTCCCTGGCCCTCGCAACGGACTTTGCCGCCCGCGCCCAGGCTGGCGTGGTGAAGGTCAACCGTCCAACGGCAGGCCTGGACCTGAACGTGCCCTTCGGCGGCGTGAAGGACTCCTCCACCAACACGTTCCGCGAGCAAGGACGGTCCGCACTGGACTTCTTCACGTGGGGCAAGACCGTTTACACGGGTGTTTAGTACACCATGAGCTACGTGATCGCCCAGCCCTGCGTGGATGTCAAAGACAAAGCATGCATCGATGAATGTCCGGTGGACTGCATCTACGAGGGCGAACGCTCGCTCTACATCCACCCATCAGAGTGCGTGGACTGCGGTGCGTGCGATCCCGTGTGCCCCGTTGAGGCGATCTACTACGCGGACGACGTGCCGGACGAGTGGGCAGACTATGTCCGTGCGAACGCGGAGTTCTTCGAGGATTCGGCCCGCGACCATCCTGTGGTCGCGGCCGAACCCTTGCGCGTGGGCTAGTGGCTGACGGCTAGTTGCTGACGGCCAAGGGCGCGAGCCTGTATCCGACACCGCGGACGGTTTCGAGCCAGCGGGGGGCCTGGATGCTGTCGCCAAGCTTCTTGCGCAAGTTGCCCATATGTACCTCGACGGCGCGCTCGTCCGCGTCGCTGACGTAACTGCCGACGTCGTAGGGTTCGTTACGCAGTCGGCGGGCGAGATCTGCCTTGGTCCGCACGATCCGCCCGGTCTCCAGCAACGCCAGCAAAAGGTCGAACTCGGTCCGGGTGAGCTTGAGCTCCGTCCCGTTCAGGACGGCGGTGCGTGAACCTGCGGACACTGCCAAGCCGTTGTGGGTCACCTCAGGATCCACTTCTTCCGGGACGCTCTTGGAGTCCGACGACGCGCGCGGCCTTCGCATCATGGCCTCAACCCGGGCGCGCAGTTCGCGGGGACGGAACGGCTTGGTGAGGTAATCGTCACCACCGGCCTCCAGGCCCATCAGGGTGTCCAGTTCCTCGGCACGTGCCGTCAGCATGATGATGTAAGCGTCGGACGATTTCCGGATCTGCCGCGCGACCTCGAAACCATCGATATCCGGAAGCCCCAGATCCAAGGTAATAACGTCCGGATTCAGCTCTCGCGCAGACGTCACACCTGCAGATCCCGTGGATGCAACATGCACATCAAATCCCGCTTGGGAAAGAACTACACGTACTAATTCGCGAATATCCTGATCGTCTTCAATGACCAGACCCACACGTGCTTCACTCATCGCAGCCCCTCAGCCCCTTCGATAACCTCAGAAGTATATCCATTATGGTTAGGCTGATCTCATGAACCGACTTTCTTCTGCATCCTTGGTGGTTGTGCCATGACCCACCCCTCGACCTGGGATATTGGCGAAAAGAAGAAATTGTTGGTGTTTCAGCGCTCGTTCCACGAACATACCTTGCGAATGAGGGTTGTCCTCAGTCAATTGCCGTTGTCCGTGTGTGTCTGCATTTCGGCAGTCCTGGTCTGGCTGTTTTTCCCTGCCACCCTCGAAAATCCGCTGTTTCTCATCTTCCTGCTGAGCCAGGCACTCCTCTTGGCGCTCTGCATCATTGTGCCGTGGCACCGGCTGCCCTTCGCGAGTTTCCTGGCTATTCCCATTCTTGACATGGTCTCGATTGCCTTCGGACGCGAAGGGGGCCAGGAAGCTCTGACGGGCCTCAGCGTGCTGGTGGTGCTTCCCGTTATTTGGTTGTGCGCCTCTGGCCTCTACCCGAGGCTGGCCATTACTTTGTCTTTTCTTGGCCCGCTGGCCATCGTCTGGATTCCCCTGTTTATCCGGGGAACCGTCACCGAGCAGGCCCTCACCAAGCCGCTGCTGTTCCCTATCCTGATCCTCGGCATCGGCGTCTCCGTCAGCGTGCTGACGCTGAGCATGGTGCGCCAGCAACGTGCTTTGGAGGAAAAGGACGAGGCACTCAAGGAAATGCTGAATGCCAGCACCAAGCAGGAACGCCTGCTTAACACCGTGATGGAAGCCCTGCCCCTGGGCGTGGTGGCCGTGGATGGCGATGGCCATGACATCCTCATGAATCGCCGCCAACGCCAGACCCACGGCCTGGCAAGTCCGCCGGACAACGATGACCCCAACGAATCCCAGTTGCTGGTCTTCGACACGGACAGGACCACGCCGCTGCAGGTGGATCGTCGCCCGGTGCGTCGCGCTGTCCTGGGCGAACGCTTCACCGATCAGCTGGTGTGGCTCGGCAGCGGAAAGGACCAGCGGGCCTTCACCGCCAGCGCCCGGCCCATGGTGGAGGACTCCGGAAAGTTCGCGGGCTCGGTGGTGGTGTTCAGCGACGTCACGGACCTGGTGAACGCGCTGGCGGCGAAGGACGACTTTGTTGCCAATGTTTCCCACGAGTTCCGCACTCCGCTGACGTCCATCCTGGGCTACGTGGAGCTGATCCTCGATGAACCCCACGGACTCGACGCCGGCTCCCGCAATCAACTGGACATTGTGCGGCGGAACGCGGAGCGGCTCCTGACGCTCGTCTCGGATCTGTTGGCCGTGCGGTCGGGCCAGATCGTCATCCAGCCCCATGCGGTGGACGTGGCCGAGCTGGTGCGCGGCAGCGTCAATTCCGCCGAACCCCGCGCCGCGAAAGCCGGCATCCGGCTCTCCATGGACGTTCCGGACGCCCTGGAAGCGCATGTTGACTCGTCACGCATAGCCCAGGTGCTGGACAACCTGGTGTCCAACGCCATCAAGTACTCCCCCGACGGTGGGGACGTCCAAGTGGCTGCCTGGGAGGACTCGGACTTTGTCTTTTGCCGTGTCACGGACACCGGCATGGGCATGAACGAGGAAGAGCAGGCCGAAGCCTTCACCAAGTTCTTCCGCGCTGGCGGCGTCCGCAACAGCACCATCCCCGGCGTCGGTCTCGGCCTGCCCATCAGCAAGGCAATCGTTGAAGCGCACGGCGGTACCATCACGCTTCAGAGCGAACCAGGGCGGGGCACCACCTTCACCGTGAAGATGCCCGCCTGAGCTACAGGGTTTCTTAGCTTGCCGGCTTGAGTGTGGCGGCATCCCGACGGCGGCCGAAGACAAACCAGCTCACGGGACCAAAGAAGTTGATGAACGAGACAGCGCGCCACACTGCCTTCTTGCCCCTGATGGTCGAGTCGGGGGTCTTGGCGATGCTGCGCTGCGCAGCCACAAGCAGGGCCATGTTCACCACACCGCTGACCATGACGGAAATTCGTTGGCCCTTGCTCATATCGCGCCATGATTTCCTGCGAGCCATGATGCCTCCATCTGCGTAGGTTTATGTATCAGGCTAGTCCGACGCCGAGCGACCCGCCACAGCGTGGCGCACTACCTCGCCCCAGGATTGTTCGGCGAGGTCGGCCACCGCGGCCAGGATCTCCGACGGCGGCATGGACAGGTCCAGCGGGTACTCCACAATGTCGATGTCCGTGTTCAGGATGCGCCGCAGCTTCATTTCCCCCGGGCCGGCGTACACCAGCCAAGCGGTGGGGACCCGGAGCGCCGTGCAGTACGCCAGCAACTGATAGTGGTCGCCGTTGAGGGACGCACCATGGTCGGAGGCGGCTTTGTATTTGGAGTCGTAGACCACCACGGGCCGGCCGCCCAGGAAGTGCACGGCGTCGGGACGGACCGTGAGGCGGTCGCTGTCGCGGACTGCCTCGTTGAGCAGGGCACCGTACTGCAGGCGCATCTCCCCCGGGTGGGCAGCCATGGCATGGCGAAGCGCCGTTCCCACGAACTCCTCGAAGACCTGGCCCATATCCACCACGAACGAGGCTGTCTGCTGTTTCCCTTGGCCGGCCTCAGCGGAGGCGTTGCGCAGGATCACTTCGGCCAAGCGCAACACGGCGTGGTACCTGAGGTTCATCCGGTTGGCCCGCCACGGCGGCAGTGGTGCCCCCGGCTGGAGGCGGGTCACGGCGTCGAGCTTTCCTTTGAGCTGCCGCAAGCGGCTCAGGACGTCCGCACGTACCCCCGGGACTTGGCCCATCCGCTCCAAAGCGGCCCGAAGGATGCGGTTCTCAGCGATGTCCTCGGTGAATTCGTCGTAGGACACCTCCAGCGGCACCATCATGCCGGGTCGTCGGGAGATCTGGTCCGAGATCCGGATCCTGCCCTTGACGGTGCGCAGCGATTCGTCAATGGTCAGGTAGCCCTGCAGGACACCGCGGCTAAGGGCCCTGTCCGCCAACTGTGCCAGTGACTCAGCGAGTGCACTCCATAGATCCGGGTGCTCCACGGCCTCCACTGAATGGTCGCGGAAGCCCTGCTCGCCGGCGTAGCTAAGGAGGAACAGCAGGCGGCTGAGCCCAAGCCGGTCCTTGGGCCGGACTTCCAGCTGCACGGTGGCGGTCCTGACCGAGCCCACCTTGCCCACGGGTTCGATCCTGAAGAGGCCCATGCCCATGGGCGAAGCCTTGGCCAGGCCGCTGGCGTTGATGAACGCCGCCGACTCGGGATCGAGCTTGTCCACTACACCGCCGGAGAGCTCGTCCATGACGATATGCCGGGGCCCGGCGTTGACCTTTTTGGCACTGGTGCCCGTGGCGGTGGCCGGCACCCTGCCCGCCACAGCGCTTGCCGGCGCCCTTCCCGGCCGCGGCGGGATGGCCTTAGCGGGCCGCAAGTCGTCCCAGCAGCTGGTCCAGGCCGAAGCGTTCCTCCAACTGTGCCCGGTTCAGCTGCCCGTGGTAGTGCTCCTCCAGCAACGGCATGAGCTCGTACTTCCAGATGCGGCGCAAGCCAACAGGATTTTGGGCGGCGTTCTTCATGAAGTACGACGGCCCGATCATGAGGTCCCTGTCCCAATCGTCGATGGCGGCATTGAGCGCATCCAGGAGATCGGCATTGAGCGTGTCCAACCCGCGCGCCTGAAGGAAGCGGCGCAGCGTTCCCTGGACGGGCTGCACATTGGGGTGCAGTTCGATAAACGCGAACCGGCGGCGGATGGCGGCGTCCATCATGGCGATGGAGCGGTCAGCCGTGTTCATGGTGCCGATGATGTAAAGGTTGTCCGGGAGGCTGAAGGGCTCGTTGGGGCTGTACTGCAGGTAGATGCGATCGTCGCGGTACTCCAGCAGGAAGTACAGCTCACCGAAGACCTTGGCCAGGTTGGCGCGGTTCATCTCGTCGATGATCAGGAAGTACGGCTTGTGCGAGTTTTCCGGCTTGGCGGCTTCCTCGGCAAGCCTGCGCAGCGGACCGGCCACCAGCTTGAAGGAGACCTGGCCGTCGTCGGTTTTGTCCGGCCGGTAGCCCTCAAAGAAGTCCTCGTACGCGTACGAGGGGTGGAATTGCACCAGCTTCACGCGTTCGTCGGTGCTGTCGCCCGCCAGCTCGGCGGCAAGGTGCTTGGCCAGGTAGGTCTTGCCTGTACCAGGAGGGCCGTAAAGGACCAGTTGGCGGTTCTCTTCCAGGAGTTCCGCGATCTCCTTCAGCGGCTCCAGATCCATGTGCAGCGATGCTGCGAATTCTTCGGTCAGGGGACGGAAACCTTGCTGGACAACCTCGACGACGGCGGTGGGCGGTGCCTCGTCCTCGCCGTCGGTTTCGGCTTCTACGGGGAGCAGTTCCTGCAGGGCCTGGATGACCCTGGTGACGTCCACGAGGATGCCCGGGGTGGAGAGCTGGCGCTGTGCATGGCGGGGAAGCTCGGGGATGGCGTAGCTGTCATCGAACCAGCGGACCTTGCGGCGGATGCGCCGGTTGTCCTCATCGTGCTCAGGCTCGCCAAGGACCACGCCTACGCGAACCCTCCCGGCGTGCTGGTACAGGGTAAGGTCACCGGGCTTCATGACCGTCAGGAAAGCGAAGACGGCCGTCTTGGTGTCTTCCCGCTCCACGTAGCCAAGGTGCTTGTAGTCCTCGTCCACGGCATGCTGGACAACGCCCGCCGTCACGCCTGCTGTGAGTGCGCGCAGGTGCTGGACGTCCAAAGTGGCCTTTTCTTCGGCCACCCACGCGGCCAGGAGCTCGGCATTGTCCTGGTGGGTCCTCAAAAGCCACGACCGGCGGCCGGGGTCGCCGACCTTGCGCCACTGGCTCACCAGCTGGCGGGCGTACCAGTCGATACGTTGCCCGGCCTGCTCGTCGAGGTGCAGGCGGATGCGGTGGATGTCCGCCGTGGTGTCCTCGTCCGTATCGCCTTTGGCACCGCCAACGAGCGAGGCGAAGGCGTCTCGGATTTCCCGGCGCTCCACGTCTGCCACCACGGGTTCGAAATAGCTGGGCCACACCAGGTATTCGATGCTCCGACGCAGGGCCGGCTGGTCCTCGGGCGTGCCGACAGCGAGTTCATGGAACGCCAAGGGATCTGCGAGCGCGTGGTTGATGGTTTGGGTGCTTTGGCTGTCCACGTGGGCGACAAAGCGGCACAGCCAGGCGAGGTGGTCCCAGATGGTCCAGTTGAACTCGGCGGTGCGGTCGCGGATCACGCCGTGGTCCGTCATGCCCTCGTACAGTTCTTCGGGCAGCTCGATGGACGGCTCAACCCAGGACGCTGCCTCGGCAACGCGGGCGCGCTTGACCCGCAGGGACTTGACCTCATGGGCCAGGGGCAAGGACTGCAGGAACAGCAGCTCCACTGCCAACAGCTTGGCTTCGCGGGAAGCGCCGTCCAGGTTCTGCCGGAGGTTGGTCATCATGGGGGCTTTGGAATCCGCCACCCCGCGCTCAAGCCGTTCCAGCAGCTCCCCGGCCGCGTCCGCGGTCCACGTCAGAGTGGTTCCGTCCAGCGCTGACGGTCTCCCCTGAAGCGCCGGACCGAGCACATACCAGGCCGCATCCTCGATCTCCTTGGAGATTCCGGTGGCACGGTCAATGGCAGGCTTCACGGAGGGGGTCACCATGCCAACTTACCTTGTTTGGATTAGCCAAGCATCTGGATATCCACAGCCCGACTGCGGGACGGCTAGCTGCCGTCCCGCAGATCCGCTGGAGGTTCCGCCCTCAATTCGATGACGTCAAAACGTGCTTCACAGCTCTCCCCCAAGGGTGCTTGGGCCAAGAAACCAACGTGCACGGGCTTGTCCGTGTCCAGCCTGAAGAGGCGCACGAAGGACCACTCCCGGCCGTCGGCTGAGGAGTGGAACGCCCAGGCCTGGCCTACCCTGCTGACGCGCAGGTAGGTCCAGGGAGCCGTCACCACGGGCCCGTTGGAGTCGTCCGAGTACGTGTTGGTCACCACGCTGACCACCATGGCCTCCCCTTGCGGAGAGTATTCGAAACAGAGCTTGGCCCAGTGCTCGCTGTCCGCCCACAGACTCAGCGCGCCGGCGTCGAACGTTGTCCTGGGCGAGGCCACCAGTACCCGTGCCGAGAGCGAGAAGGCGGCCGGGGCCTGGAAGCCCAGCGCGGTGGCGCCGTGCTGGGCCTCTCCCCCGAGGGAATCGTTGGTCCAGTCGACGCCGGGCGCTGCCGTGAGCGTCAAGGTTCCCTCCGCTTGGTCATAGCTCGAGTGGCCAGGCGATGACGTCCATTCCAAGGGTGGAAGTCCGGCTACTTCGGGGATCAAGGCGTGCTCCGTTCGTCGTGGCTGCGTCCAGAACACGCTTTCAGAGGTTGCCCCGGATGTGCGGGAGGCCACACCGGAGCACCGGTCAATGCATTCCGAACTGGTACGCCGCCGGCACAGCGTCGTCCGGGCACACCTCTTGCCAGAGGTCCGCCAGCGCGTCCTCCCCTTCCCGGAGATCCGGAATCTCGACGCCCTCGCGCAGGATCGCGGCGGCTTCCGCGGCGTGCCCGGTTCGTGCAAGCGCCAGCGCCCTGAGGAACGTCATACGTCCGACGCCGGCACCGGCCTTGGGTGCCGATTCGTTGAGTTCCAGCGCCAGGGCCGGATCGCCGTGCCGGATGCTGAGTGTGATGGCTTCCGTGAGCAGCGCCGTGTTGGCGGAGTCAGCTTCCACGCCATTCCTCAGCTCGGCGAGGCCTTCAGGGTCCTGCCCGGCTGCGAGCAGGGCCAGTCCCAGGCCGCGGTGTGCGAGCGCTATGGTCCGGGGCCTGGCACCCTCTGCGGCGATTACTTGTCCGTAGCCGTCCTTGGCACCCTCCAGGTCCTGCCGGGCATGCCTCATGGTGGCCAGGTGGAAGATCGCTTCGGGGCTGTCCTGGCCGGACAGGAGCGCCTCCCAGTCCGCACCGGCGACGAAACCGGGCGCGCCGTCGAACGCTTTTCCTGCCAGGAGGTCCAGCCAGGGTTGCTGCTCCTCCGTCACGCTCTCGTCAACGAACGGCGTGCCGCTCTCATCGATCCAGGCCAATCCGGCCTTCCGGCGCCTTTCACGGTCCACCACCCCCCATCCGCTGCCGTGCAACAGCATTTTCGACGGCGGTACGTCGGCGTTCCCTATGGCCTCCGGGAGCATGGCTTCGAGTTCCTCGTGCGGGAGGAGTTCTTCCAGGCGTTGGCTGGCCTGGGCCACGGCGGCATCCCAGTCAGTGCCGTGGGAGGTGTCCGGGTCCAGTTTTCCGTTGCCATAGGCCTCCACCCAGGCCCACTGCGCACCGGCGGGCATCACCAGGTGTTCGAATTGTGTTTGGGCGAGGCCCGCCTGGATCTCGGCGTAGGGACCCGCTCCGGGGCTTAGCCACTCCTGCCACCGTTTGCCGCCCTGTCCTTGGCCCCATACGAAGAGTTTCTTGCCCCTCAGCAACCCCGTGGACAGCATCGCCAGCCCGTCGCCGTCGTCGTCGGCGGCCACCACCCAGCGCCGCTCGGAGGGGTCGATGTCGAAGAAGTAGTCCGCGGCGTGCGGGCTGTTGACCAGCCAGGTGCCGTCGTAGCCGTTGTGGGCGGTGGGCCGGACCCTGGTGATGTCCGTGGTGTAGTCGCTTCCAAAAGCCTCATCAGCGGGGGCGATGACGCGGGTGCGGTTGGTCTCGGGGATGGCGGCGTTGCTCCACCAGTACATGGGAACGTCGTGATCGTTCGGATTGCGCAGCCGGACGGCGGCGAACACCACCGCTGAGTCGGCAGGCAGCCAGATGTCCACTTGGAACACCACTTGGCGCAGTCGTTCGTACTCCCAGACGCGCAGGATGTGCTTGCCGTCGGGGGTGTGGACGATCGCCGTGTGCAGCGGATCACAGCTGGTGGGCGAATGGCCGCGGGTGCCGATATTCCATTCGAGCCCGCCGGCAAACCACGCCTTGCGCAGTGCGATGTTGGCCAGTTGCGGTGCGTCGTGGGTGTGGAGGAGTTGTTTTCCGGTCTCTTTGTCGAAGATTTCCCAGATACGTCCACCCAAGGACGGGATGACGGTCACCTTGATCCTGGAGTTTTCAAGCACGACGGCGGGCACCTCCCGGGGTGCTGCCTCGCGGCTGTATCCGTCCTGCATGAGGTAGGGGTAGACGTTGGGGACCACGCCGTACCGGGCCGACGCTTGGAGTTCCTCCGGCACGCCCTCGCCCACGGTGTACGGCTGGTCCAGTTCAGCTGCGACCACTGGAAGGGGATTCAGAAGTCCGATCTCTGCCATGGTCAGCGAGATGGTGGTGACGGTCAGGTTGGCCGTTGTTGTGTCTGCCACGTCAGTATCCGATCAGGAGGAGAAGGCCGCGTTGCGGCTCGATGGTGAGGGATTCGCCCGGCGCGTAGGCCGCGGCTGATTGGAAGCCGCGGATCGCGGGTGCTTCCATGGGGTTCGCTGCTGCGGTCTTGAGGTGGCTCGCGGTGGCGGCAGCGTCGTCGAAAATCAACGTCACATGCTCAGTGTGCTCGGCCCACGAGGCCAGCGCTACAACTATGCCGCGCTCCGTTAGCCAGGTGGTGGCCAGGACGTCGGGGTGGCTGGTCCGGACCGGCGCTTGCGGGTCCCAGTGCCCCACCATCTGCGCGCGGTCCAGTCCGTTGGCTGCCCAGAATTCCCAGAGGGGACGGTTGTCCACGGCGGGCGCCCGGCCGGTCATGCCAAACACCATGCCCCGCCATGGGTTGCCGCCGCCTTCCAGCATTTCGCCCATCAGTCCAAACGGGATGCCGGACACTTCCACCAGCCAGTAGTCGGGATCGGTGGTGTCGTAGTCGAAGTACTCCCCCAGCCATAGCCTGTCCACATAAGGCAACTGCTCCATGTACAGGTTGGCCGATGACGCGTAGCCGTCATGGGCCGTGAATTGGTTGGCGGAGTGGAGGTCGATTTCCGGGCCTTCCACCCCGCGTGCCTCGCAAGCACGCTGCAGGACCTTGCGGACGCGCAGCATGGCATGCCGGTCGTAGGCGATGTCGTCCAGGTAGATGCCGTCGATCCCGTCCTCGCCGCTGGCAAGTTCCTGGAGGCTGCGCACATAGAAGTTCTCCCACCGCGACTCGCCCGTAGTCACCACGGCGATGTCCTCCACGTTCGGCGCGAACCATGCCGAAACATAGCCGCTTCCGGCATGCTCTTGCAGCCAGATGTGGCCTGCTCCCGGACCATCGCTGAAGATCTCGTGGTCCAGTTGCAGCAGCGGCAACAGCTCGGGGCTGTGGAAGGTGAGCTCGCGGACCGTGTTGTAGATCTTTGCTTTGAGTCCGTTCCGATGGCACTCGGCCACGTAACTCCGCAGCGAACCCTCCGTGAGCAGGGGGTCGTTGATGTATGGAGCCGGGGCTGTGGCGTGGTGGATGTTGACCATGGTGGCCCCGGTGCCCTTGATAAGTGCTGGCTCGGCAGGCTCATGGAAATAGCGCTTGCCCAGGTGCGCGCTTGGCTGGATTGGCTTGAACGGTGTCAACAGGAGGCGGAAATCGAACTCGAGTGGCTCGCCTGCTTTCAGCGTTCGGGGGCCGCTGGAAGCACTGAGCTGCACGGTGGTGTCTGTGGTTCGGAGCGTGACCCCGCCGCGGACAGTGCCTTCACCGCCCTCCTGCCGGTTTGCCCACGAGGCCGGTTCCAGCAGCGGCTTTTCCCGGTAAAAGTTGGTGTTGAGCGGCCGTTCGTAGCTGCCATCGCGCAGAGCCAACTGAACCCCGGCGTTGGTGCCACCGAGCCACAACGCGTCCTGGTTTTTCGACGCCACGTCCCACGTCCAGTCCAGGGTCTCCGGTCGTCGCCCACCCGGGACCCCCAAACCCATGGCGAGCGGTACCGCAGCTTTATGGAACCCAAGCTGCAAGCCGACGTCGGGCACATCCAAAGTCCGCGCCGGACCGAGCCGCAGCGAGTACGACACTGCACCATCGGCGTCGAGGACGCCAGTCAGCTCCAGCAAGGCCGCGGCCTTGCCATCCTGTTGTCCGCTCCAGTGGCAACGCCAGGAGATCCGTGCCGGACCTTCCACCGTAAAACGGAGCGGTGAGTACGCCCAGTGGATGCCCTCCACCTCCAGTCGCGTTTCAGAGGCGAGAAGCTCGACGGCGGGACCGTCCGTGGCTGTGACAGCGGCGGTGAACGTGGACGTCACCTGCGCCGGCAGCCCGGATTCGGCCAGCCGAAGCTCCCTGCCCAGGATCCCCAGCGTCCTTGCCGGTTCATCCAGCGTGACGGCTGTGAAGGGGTGCACCAATTCCGCGTCCTGGGCCACCTTCGAATCCAGCCACGCCAACCGCCGCAGGAATCGCGGGTCGCCGAAGCCGCCCGCCAGGATTGCCGGGTCGGATTCCTCGCCGGCAGCCACGTCCAACGCAACCTCGATCTCCTGCCCGGCGTACCCGGCATGCCCGGCCGCGTTGATGGTGACCACGGCGGTGAGCGTCTGGCCGGTCGCGTCCCGCGGCACGGGCAGGATGACGTACAGTGCCTGCACCTTTCCCCCACGAACGGCCAGGCTCCTGTGCCATGGCTCGCCAAGGCGATCGACGCCGTCGGTGTTGATGCAGTGCCCGCCTGACGGGGCATTCACGTCCACCGTGATGCTCTCCAGGTCCACCAGCGCGTACAGCCCAAGCTGGACCACGTAGTCCTCCCCGGGCTGGGCTGTCCCGTGGAATGTTCGCGCCGGACCGTTGATCGCCCAGTGCGCCGGGACTTCGCCGCGCAGGGAAACCGGGTTCAGCCGGTCCTCCGGGAAGACCAGGAAAGCACTGTCCGCGTAGCTCCTGTGAAGGCTTTCCAGCTCGTCAGCGCGGGCCGTGAAGTTCATGGGCGCGAAGGAGTCACGCTCGCTGGCAGCCTCGTAGCGGAGGGCAGTGGCGTTGGGCAGCTCCGGTTGCGTGTTCAACCACCATGCGGAAGCCCCGACGACGGCGGCCCACGCCGGTTCTGCGCTTGGACGCCGCGGGAGGTACTGCGCCTGCGGATAGTGGGGCTTTCCGAGCATGGCGTAGGGCAGGTAGTAGAAGAAGTAGCTTCCTGGTCCGTCAATGGCTTCGAAAACGATGGTTCCCGACTCCCGCGTGGCTTCTTCCACGAGAATGTTCCGGACCCTGGTGCCTGTTGTTTCCGAGATGACGATGACCTCTACAGCGGCAGGGTCCGTGTCCTGCCGACGCCAAGGCAGGACAACCCTGTGGGCCGGGGTTACTCCGGTGCTTCCAGGTTTCGGCACTTCCACCACGAACCGGTGGTTCCCGTAGAGCAGTTTGTCCCACGTCCCGGTGCCACAATCCACCTCCGGGTGGCCCGTTGTGGGTTTGCCGTTTCGACTGGTTGCCGGAGAGGAAATGGTGGCCGATGAAACCGGCGAGGGCAGCGGCATCGCTGGGACTCCTGAAGGTAGCTTCCGAGGCTTTTCACCGAGTTGGTGAATCCTTACATCATCCCGGCGTTCCGTGGAATCGTAAAGGGTCATTACGATGCGTACTCACTGGCATTCAGCGATCACGGGAACTTGCAGCCTGCTCGTTAAGCAGCAAGACGCGCCTGTCCACGTATGTGGGGCGGGTCCGCAAAAACAGCCTCATGATGTCGGCACAAAGGTCCAGCAAGGGCCAGGCCTGTGGGAAAGCCTTCACGCCGGCGGTGCACCCAACTCCAGCGCGTTGATCTCGGCCCTCGCTGCACGGACAATTTCGCGATTCGTCACGGTGTACGCCGTGGGGTCGGCACCGTCCTGGGCGCCGAGCGAAATGGCCCCGACGCCCAGCGTGGAGATTGTCTTCTTGGCAGAAAGGTGAACGGCGGACAGGCCCGCTGCATGCATCGCCGGGATATCGTCCAGGGACAGTCCCCCGCCGGCCATGATTTCCAAGGCACCGGCTGCTCTGTCCACCATGTCGGACAGTGTTTCCAGACCAGCGCCCGCGGTTGCCTGGTGCCCCGACGTGAGGACCCTGGTGAAGCCGAGATCCAACAACTCATCCAGTGCCGCGAACGGATCACGGGACTGGTCAATGGCGCGATGAAAGGTCACCTGGGCGTCCGCGTTGGCTTCCCGGGCCGAGTCCACCAGACGCCGGATGGCGCGGGTGTCCACATTGCCTTCGGGGGTCAGCGCTCCGATGACCACGCCGTGCGCCCCTTGGGCAAGCAGGTGCCGGATCTCATGCACCATGGTGTCCACATCCGATGCGGAGTACTGGAAATCACCGGGCCTGGAGCGAATCAATGGATGGATCTCCAGGCGCCCGTCCACGTGCTCCATGCTGGCTTCCATGAGTCCTTGGCTGGGTGTGATGCCTCCCAGCTCAAGGCTGCTGCAGAGCTCAACACGATTTGCGCCTTCGGACGCGGCTGTCCCGGCACCAGCAGCACTCACCACGGCAATTTCAAGTTTCATGCTGAAACTCTACGGGCCCCGGGCCGCGGCGTCAGGCGCGGCACCGCTCCAGCTTCTCCTTCTGCTCCGGCGTGAGCCGCAGGACCCTGCCCGTGGCCTCGGCAACGAATGCCAGGTGCGTGGTGGCTTTGACGCACTCTTCCCGAGTGACGGGGTCCTTGATGACGTAGTGGAGATCGAAGCTCGCGCCTTTGATGGCGCCCACCCAGATCTCCACGACGGCCGGGATGTTGCGGTATTCCAACGTCCGGACGTACCGGACTTTGTGCTCCACCACGAGGGTCATGGTGCCCTCCTCAACATCGTTGAAGAGGGCCGCCGGTGGCTCTACGCCGGGAAGACCGGCACCGCGGGGAGGCCCGAAGGCGGCGATGCGGGCTTCCTCGAGCATGCGCACAATCTGGACATTGTTGATGTGACCGTAAGCGTCCATGTCACCCCAGCGCATGGGTACAAGGACCTCTATGCGCCGGGGTGCCGTGGATGCCGGGTCTGCCGACTCAGTACTCAGCGGAACCGTGCTCAGCTGTGCACCGCCGTCGAGTCGTCCACTGCGGTCTCTTCCTCACCGGCGAACTGGGACATGTATAGCCGGTAGTAGGCGCTTTGGAGGGTGAGTAGCTCGGTGTGGTTGCCTTGCTCCACGATCTTGCC